>NZ_JASPIY010000019.1:0-37342 GCF_030232085.1 Corynebacterium sp. MSK073
AAAACCGGCTACCGGGCGGCTACCGCCACCCCGGTACCTGGTACCGCCTTACCGGTCCCTAAAACAAGCCCGCGTCAAACCATGCCATTGAACTCGTTCCCGAGCACGTAGAGTGCCAGCGCTATGACCTGCGCACACTCCCGCTTTATGATTTCGACTACGACGATCCTGGCGTGGAGGATAAACCCACGCCGGAAGAGTACACCGATTTCCGCAACGCCATTAAGGAAGCGGATGCCATTTTGTTCGTCACTAGCGAGAATAACCGGACGATCCCGGCGTGTTTAAAGAATGCCATCGATATTGGGTCCAAGCCCAATTCCGATGTCGCCTGGAAGAATAAGCCAGCTGGCATCATCAGCCACTCCGTCGGCCGCATGGGTGGCTATTCTTCCCACAAGAATGTGCGCCTAGCCTTGTCCTACTTTGACATGCCGATGCCCGGTCAGCCTGAGGTATTCTTGGGCAATTCTCCCCAGCTCATCGGCGAGGATGGAAAGATCGCGCCTCCCAGCACCATCGATTTCGTGCGGGACTACCTCGAGCGTCTTTTAGCGTTGGTACCTGCAGCTCCGCAACACTAGGATCTACATCCTCCTAGCAGCGAGGCGGTTAATCCCAGTATTCCGTGGCGCAGAGCGCGATGCCGTGCGCCCGGATTTCCTGGCCCGCCTCAACTGGGGCATCAACGATGAGCGGGAGCCCGTCGATTTCGCATACCCAGAACTCCCCTCCCCCAAATTCATTGGTCCTGTTCTCGACGTTGTTCACGGTCCCCGCTAGCTCCACCTGCGGGTTGAGCAGGCTGGGCTTGTAGTTCTGATAAAACCGTTCCGTGGCTGGGGAGCGCAGCGAAAACTCCGCCGGGTCCGTTAATTCATAGTCCAGCGCAACGACCGCGGGCCGCACGCGGCCGCGCAGTTTTTCGCCGCCCACGGGGTTGCCGGTGGGTAGCGTGAAGGGGGCATCGCTAAGCACTGCCCACCGCAGATCTTCCATTTCTAAGATGCCAATAAATGGCATGGCGCGATAAAGCGTTGCCTTAACCTCTTCCCCGCCCCGGAATGACGGCAACACGGTCCACTCCCCCTCGTACTCCATCGCCGTGACGGCTATGCCGGAGGGATCCGCATAGTAGAGCACTTGATCAAAAGCAGGCGCATCCCACAGGGTCCGCTCTGCGGGAAGCTCCGCGATGAGCTCCTCGGTGCCTAGGAAATCGAATCCGCAGACGCTAAAAAGTTTATCCATGTCCGCCATCATAGACAGGCGTCTGCCCTACAGGAGTCGCGGGCGGTCTGAAAATAGTCCGGTGTTTACTTACTAGTGACTAAATATAGAGACAATCAACCGAATATTAATACCAATAAATAGGTTATAAAAAGCGAAGTACATGCGATTAAACGAGCAAAAGTATGGCGCACGAAAATTATTGGTACGGTGAATCCAAGACGTTTAATAATGTTGAGGATTGATGGGTCAACTGCGGCAATCGATACAGGGTTGAGTAATCAACTGCGCAGGGTATAATGCCAATTAAGTCAGAAGCTAAAGGGAGAGATGCCGTGCGCGCAGAGGAAAGTGCGGCGTGGGCGGATTTTGTAGCAATGCAGCGGGCGCTGCATAAGGAGTTGGCCAACGCGCTGCAGGAAACTGCGAATGTGAGCGAGGCCGATTATGCGGTGTTGGCCGTCCTGCAGCGCCGCCGTGGGCAGAGCACCCGGCCGCACGAGTTGGCCGCGGAACTTGGGTGGGAGAAATCGCGCCTGCACCGACAACTGGTCCGGATGGAGGGGCGCAAGTTGGTGACGAGGCGGCACGCGGAGGAGTTAGGACCCCGCGCTATTGACGTCACAGTGACGAAAGTCGGCGGGGAAGCATTCGCCACAGCACTGGAGAGCCACACCGCGAAGGTGGATGACAAGGTGGTCTCCGTCTTGACGGGAGAGGAATTGCGGCAGTTGGGTTCCATCTCAAGAAAAATCATGCGCGGTTTAACGGGCGATACCTAGACCCCAAGGAGTCAATCGCACAAGGAAGGCACCCCGTCACTGATGGGGTGCCTTCCTAGTTTTGAATCCTAAAGACTAGGACCTTAGGAAATCTTCAGCACCGTGCGGCCGTGGTGGTTGCCGTTGATGAGCGATTGCGCTTCCTTTACCGCATCTTCCAGGGGAAGGGTATTGGTCAAGGACTCCAGGATGGACAGGTCCAGGGTGCGGGCGAGGAGCTGCCAAGCATTCTGGCGGTAGTGCAGCGGGGCATCGACGGAGTTCACGCCGGCTAGGTGTACGTTGCGCAGGATGAAGGGCATGACGGTGGCGGGCAGGTCGGGGCCGCTGGCCATACCGGTGGCGGCGACGGTGCCGCCCCACTTGGTACGGGCCAGGACATTGGCCAGCTCCTGGGAGCCGGAGGTGTCCACGGCGCCAGCGTAGATGGCCTTTTGTAGGGGCTTGCCCGGCTCGGTGAATTCGGCGCGGTCAATGACCTCATGTGCGCCGAGCTCGTAGAGGTAGTTGGCGTAATCGTCGGGGCGGCCGGTCATGGCGTGGACCTCGTAGCCAGCATTGCGCAGAAGGTTGACGGCAATGGAGCCGACGCCGCCGGTGGCACCGGTGACGAGAACGGGGCCCTCGGGAAGCCCGCGCAGCGAGTTAACGCACAGCGCCGCGGTGTAGCCGGCGGTACCGACGGCAGCTGCCTGCTCCGCGGTGAAATCCGCAGGCAGGGCAACGGTGGCGCGGGAATTGACGCGCTGCTTCGGGGTATAGCCGCCGTGGCGGAATTCGCCAAGGCCGTCGCCAAAGGAGGCAACCAAGGTGCCCACCGGCAGTCGCTGCACATTGGAATCGGATACGGTGCCGACCACATCAATGCCGGGCACCAGTGGGTTGGTGCGGACGACGCCGGGATCACCGGTGATCGCCATCGCGTCCTTGTAGTTCAGCGAGGAATAAGAGACGTCAACGGTCAGGTCGCCCTCGCCGAGGAATTCTCCATCCTCAAAGGAGGTAGTGACAGATTTGTCTTCGTTACGGGTAACAAGTAGCGTGCTCATGCTCACCATGGTACGTGAATTGTGATGCAAGCATTTTTGGGCGGCTAACGAGCGGGGGAGCAGAGCTTGGCGATGTCCGCAGCGGTCTGCTTGGCAAAAGGGCTCACCCCGGTAATCGTTGCGGAACCGGGGCCCGTCCACGTTCCGTAGCCGACGAGGAAGAGGCCCTCGACGGTGGGGGTGCGGCCATCGAGAAGCGTGCGGAAAGGCCCCAGCGCCGGGCGGAACCCGGTGCACCAGATGAGGTGATCTGCCTTCACCTCATCGAGGCTGGAGAACATGGGGGAGGACTTAAGCAGTCCCTCATCGCGGGCGCGCTTGACGGGAGGAACAACGACGATATCGCCCAAGTTGGTATCCGCGCCGGGATCGGGCTCGCCGCGCATCATGGCATTGAGGCGGGCGCGGTTGCGCTGGAAAAGCACGCGGCCGTCAACGTCATCGGGCATCCACCGCGGCGGCTTCGCCGTAAACCACGTGGTATCTACGCCAGAGAGCACAAGCTCTGCGGCAATCTGGGCCCCGGAGTTGCCTGCCCCAACGACGGCGACGGACTCGCCACGGAAGGGATCGGGCCCGGGGTAGACCGCCGAGTGCCATTGCCGCCCGGCAAAGGAACCGGGGTAGTAGGGGATAAACGGCGAGGACCACGTGCCGGTAGCCGCGACCACGGTGCGCGCGGTAAAAAGCTCATCATCGGTAATGACATGAAAGCGCTCGCCATCGTGGGTGACCTCTTGGACCCGCACCGGCCGGCGTACGGGCAGGTCATAGCGCTGCTCGTAGCGGGTAAAGTAATCGATGACGTGGCTGGCGGGCGGAAATCCGTCGTGGTGGGGCATCGGCAAGCCGGGCAGGTTGGAAGAGGCGCTATTGCTAAAGAGCGTGAGCGATGGCCACGCGTGGCGCCAGGCCGCGCCGGGGGAGGGCTCGGCATCGAGGATCTGGAAGTCGAGTCCCTTCTTGCGTAGGTAATAGCTGGTGGCCAGGCCGGCTTGCCCGCCGCCGATAACGATGGAATCGAGCATTAAATGAGCTTTCTTTCGCGGGCTACGGTCACCGCGGCCGTGCGGGTGTCCACGCCCAGTTTTTGATAGATGTGAATGAGGTGCGTCTTCACCGTGGCCTCAGAGATAAAGAGCTGATTGGCCAGCTCCTTATTGGAGGAGCCGGTCGCAAGGGCACGGAGGATTTCCAGCTCGCGGGTGGAGAGGGACTGCTCCGGCTGGCCCACGCGCTGGGCCAAGAGGTTGACCACCTCTGGGGCGAGGGTGCGCTGGCGCGCGGCGGTATTGAGCACGGCTTCGTGCAGCTCTTCCTCGGGCGAGTCCTTGAGCAGGTATCCCATCGCGCCGGCCTCCACCGCGGCCAGGATATCGGCCTGGGTGTCATAGGTGGTGAGGATGAGCACGGGCGGGCCGCCGGCCTCGGTCAGCTTTTTGGTGGCGGTGATGCCATCGACGCCCGGCATCTGGATATCGCAGACCACGACGTCGACCTCGGGGGCGTCATCGGCAAAGAGCTTGTTCACGTCCGCGCTGTTATCGCCTTCCATGACCACGTGGACATCGGCAAAGGTATTGAGTATCGCGCGCAGCCCGGCGCGGACGACGGGGTGGTCATCGATAAGCATGACGTTAACCATGGGGCTGCTCCTTGAGGGGGATTCTAATGGCAAGGGCGGTGCCGTCGCCGGATTCGAGGCTCAGGGAGCCACCGACGCTCTCCACGCGCTGGGACAATCCTTGCAGGCCAAAGCCGCTATCGCCGCCGTGGCTCGGGGGCTCGACTACACCGTGCCCATTATCCACGACGTCCAGGGTGACCGCATCCTCAAAAAGGCCCAGGGTGACCACCGCGCGGGAGGCGTGCGCGTGCTTGATCACGTTATTAAGGCCCTCCTGCGCGGCGCGCACGACCACCTGCTTGATATCGCCGGGCACGCTCCCGCTGCCGGAAACGACGAGGTCAAAGGTGGTATCGTCGCCCAGTGCCTCCGTGCGTCGGCGCATCTGGGACAGGATGGAATCCAACTGGGTCTCCAGGCGCTCATCGGGCCCGGCGAGCTCGCGGACGAAACGGCGGGCCTCGGCCAGGTTCTCGCCCGCGGTGTCCTCGATGACGGCGAGCTGTTCATTCTTGGTCGCTAGGTCATCGGTATTCCGGGCGGCGCGGGATAGCAGCAGGATGGAGCTCAGCCCTTGGGCCACGGTGTCATGGATATCCCGGGACAGGCGTTCGCGCTCTTCCAGGCGCCCGGCTTGGTGCTCGCTGGCAGCCAGCTCGGCCTGGGTTTCGTGCAGCTGCTTGGCGATGTCCCTGTGGTGCACCGCCTCCGCCTGCAACCGGCGCTGGATATAGAACACGCCCGCGGCAAAGGTCGTGCCGATAAGCGGCCCGATGGCCGCGGCGATGGACCAGCCATCCGGATGCAGCCACGCCGGAATGAACGCGGCCGCCGCCCACAGCACTGTGATGGAGATAAGGCCTGGCCACTTGGGCAAGGCGCGCAGGAAGACGAAGATGAGCGGGAACTCGAGCCACATGAAGTCCTGCGCGTGGACCATCAGCCCCAACCAGAGCAGGCACAACCCGGTGAGCCAGAGCCAGGTGGGAAGCCAGCGCGCGGCCGCGTACACCGCGGCTAGGCCGATGGCCAAAAGGATGGCGCGGGCATCTAGGCGGTCATCGATATAGGCGCGGGCCACACCGAAAAGCAGCAGGAACACGAACATGGCGTGTAAGCCCCAGAGCCATAATTTTTGTCCAGAAAACACAATTTTCTACAGTAACTGCCGGAGGGTGGATGAGGGATCAACCAGTTGGTTGACTGGAGGTTCAACTAGGCCGCCGATTACTTCTGAACTGCGCAAAGGGACTATAGAAGTATGTTCTTAGCTATTCGTGAAATCACCGCAGCGCGCGGCCGCTTCGGGCTCATCGGCCGCACCGTGGCGCTTATTACCCTGCTCTTGGTGATGCTTTCCGGCCTGACGGAGGGCCTATCCAAGCAAAATACCTCGGCGCTTGAGGCCGTGGCGCAGGAATACCCCTATGTCAGCTTTTCTACTGAAGAGCCCGCTTATAACGAGTCCGAGATCAAAGAGGAAGACCTTTCCGGCGAGGCGATTGCCTTGGGCACCGCGCAAACCAAATTGGAGGGCGAGGGCGCGGTAGGCGTGATGGGCTTGCCGGCCGGTACGACCATCCCTAATACCAAAGCCACCATCCCGGAAGATGGCGCCGTCCTGTCTGACACGATTGATGCCTCCGGCACCGTGAATATCGGCGGGGTAGACCTTTCCGTAGAGGGCACCGTTGCCGAAACGCAGTTTCCCACTCGCCGGTGGTATGGGTATCTACCCAGACTTGGCAGAAGGTAAGCCACGCCCCAGAGGGTGTGGTCGGCACGCTTGCCCTCCATTCCGAAGAGGTCCCCGGCTCGGTCGAGATGTCCGATTCCTTCTCCGGCCTGCCCGCTTATCAGTCCGAACGCGGTTCGTTGCTGACTATGCAGGGCTTCCTTTACGGCATCTCCGCGCTGGTCACCGTGGCCTTCCTGACGGTGTGGACCCTCCAGCGCACCCGCGATCTCTCCATCCTGCGCGCCCTGGGCGCCTCGGTGCGCTATCTGCTGCGCGATGCCCTGGCCCAGGCCGCGCTGATTTTGGCCGCCGGCACCATCCTCGGCGCGTTCGTCGGCTGGCTGCTTGGCCTGCTGGCCTCCGGCACCGTTCCCTTCGACGTATCCGTGCGCACCATCATTGTTCCCGCGGTCGGCATCTGGATCCTGGGCATGGCCGGTGCCCTGGTCTCCACCCGCCGCGTAGCCAAAGCCAACCCCCTCGATGCATTGGGAGGAAATGCCTAAAATGTCCACCGTTCTTGATATTCGCGACGCCACCGTCACCTTTCAGGACGGCACGACGACTACTACGGCGCTTGATAATGCCACCTTTAGCGCCGACTCCGATACTCTCACCGCAATCGTGGGCGAGTCCGGTTCCGGTAAGTCCACGCTGCTCTCCGTCGGCGCCGGGCTCATCACTCCGGACTCCGGCACCGTAGAGGTCAACGGTACGAACTCCATCATCTTCCAGCAGTCGAACCTGTTGTCCGCGCTCAAGGTGCGCGATCAGCTGCTCATCATGGACCACATGGCCGGGCGCAAGCTGCGTAAGGATCGGGCCGATGAGCTGCTAGAATTCGTTGGTCTTAAGGGCATGGGCAATCGCCGCATCGGCCAGCTTTCCGGCGGCCAGGCCCAGCGCGTCAATATCGCGCGCGCCTTGATGGATGAGCCGAACCTGCTGCTTGCCGATGAACCCACCTCCGCCCTCGACTCCCACCTTTCCCAGGAAATCATCCGCCTGCTGCGCGATATTACCCAGGAGATGCATACCGCCACGGTGCTCGTGACGCACGATCGCTCCCTACTCACCTTCGCCGACCACGTGGTTGAGGTCAAAGACGGCCGCGTGAGCACGCAGGACGCTATCGGTGCATAACGAGCAAGCGCGCGATGGACTGGGGCATCGCCGCGGCGATCTGGGAAGCGGAACAAATGCCAAAACCATCGGGGGTATGCGCCGCGATGGCGGCCGCGTGCTGGTGTAGGGCGGCGGCGTGGAGGATCTCCATAATGATGTACTCCGCATCGGCCTTCTCGTGGTCTACCTGCGCGATGGTGGCGCCGAGGATGCCGGATAAAACATCGCCGGAGCCGGCGGTGGCCGCATAAGAGTGGCCGGCATTCATCCCATAGATGGACTGGCCAGGCGCGGTCACCGTGGTGATTCGGCCCTTGTGCAGGACAAAACAGTCCAAGTCCTCGGCGAGCTCGCGCTGGCGCGGGCCCACGCCCTCGCTGAGATCGAGCTCGCGGCCGCAGGTGGCCTCGTAGAGGCGGCGGAACTCGCCGGCGTGCGGGGTAAGGATGACCCGCGGGTGGGCGCGGACGCTATCGCGCAGCTCGGCGCTTTGGGCGAGCAGCGTCAGGGCATCGGCATCCAGGATGGTAGGCAGCCCGCGATCCAAGACGGCGTGGAGCTCGCGGGCTGCTGCTTCATCGGTGCCGCGGCCAGGGCCCACCACCCACGCCTGGGCATGCACCTTATCCTCGGCGCTCGCGTGGGGAACCACCTCGGGTAGGTGGGGGACCACGGCATCGTTATCTATCACCCGCACCATGGAGGGCGTCGCGCGCACCGCCCCGGTAGCCGCTAGGATGCCCGCGCCGGGATACGCGTTGCTACCAGCACAGATGGCGGTGACCCCGCCGGTGTATTTCGTGCTCGAAGCGCGGGGAGTGGGGTCCACGATGGGCCCCGTGCAACCCACGGGCTTGGGGGCGGTGACGTGGCCGAGGTGGGCATCGGCAAGCACGGGGTCCGCAGGCCACTGGAAGGGGAGATCGATGGTGGGCTCGTTGGCGATATAGCCCGCCGGCTCAGCCGTGGCCGTTAGTTCCTCCGCAAAGGAACGCGGCGCCTTGGGCAGCTGCAGATCGCAGAGCACGACCGTGCCGCATTCCGGGGCGAAGATATGGCCGGCGCGCGCCCAACCGAAGCTCGCGGTAATCGTGGCCTCGACGGCATTATCCGCGGCCACGCCCGTATCGGCGTTGATGCCAGAGGGGATATCCACCGAAAGCACCGGGATATCGTGCTGCTTGGCCGCGCGGTACGCGGCAAGGCCCACACCGCTAAGCCCGCGGGTGGAGTTGAGGCCGACGACGGCATCAATAAGCAGCCCCGTAGCCTCCGCGCGCGGTTGCTCCGTAATGGTCCCGCCGGCAGCAGTAAAGGCCTGCAGCGCCGGGTCGTGCGCAGCATCGGCGACGAGGAGCGCGTCAACGCCATAGCCCTCCTCGGCGAGGAAAGCGCCTGCATAAAGGCCATCGCCGCCATTGCCGCCAGGTCCGGCGAGGAGGGTGATGCGGTGAGGCGCAGGGCCCGTCAGCATGGATTTCGCCGTGGCGGCAACGCCCCTGGCGGCCAAGCGCATGAGCTCATCATCGTGGCTCTGCTGCGCGAGGAGCGCGGATTCGGCGGAACGAACGGCGGATACACTATAGGCAGGTCGCATGCCCGCCACTATAGGCCTTAAGCAGCGGATTGGCAGGTAGGGCACCAGGAGAGGTTTCGGCCCTCCATTACTTGTTCCGCAATCGGCGTGCCGCAGACATAGCAGGGCAGGCCGGCGCGCCGGTAGACGTAGACTTCGCCGCCGTGATCATCCTTGCGCGGGTCGCGCCCCATGGCCTCGGGGGAGTGCTCGGCGCGCACGGTATCGATGCGGCCGTGCTCCACGCCGTAGTTCATGAGCTCTACCAGGTCTTTCCAGATGGCGAAGAATGTTTCACGGGAAACATCCTTGCCAGGGGTGAAGGGGGAGAGGCAGGCGCGAAAGAGGGCCTCCGCGCGGTAGATATTGCCCACACCGGCATACAGGTGCTGGTCCATCATGAGGGAACCTATGCTGCGGCGGGATTTGCTCACCTTGGCCCACAGGGCTTTTGGGTCGGCATCGGCGCGGAGCGGATCCTGGCCCACCTTGGTTAGTCGCGCCCGGTAGTCCTCCTCTGTAAGTAGCAGGCAGAATTGGGGCCCGCGCAGTTGCGCGGCTTGCGCCCCATTGTCTATGCGTATGCGGATTTGCCCGCGGGTTTCCTCGCGCGGTTCGAAGCTGAGCTTGCCGATGAGCCCCAGGTGAATATAGAGGATATGCGCCGGGTTGGTGGCGGTGAAGTGCACGAAGAGGTGCTTGCCGAAGGCCTCTGCGTGGTCGATTTCTGTACCGTCCAGGATGGCCGCCTCGGCGGCGAAGCGGCCTTGCGGGCTGGTCACGCTGAGCGGCATCCCGCGATAGTCAGTGTTGAGTGTGAGGGCTAGGCGGTGGATCACGTGACCTTCAGGCATGACTTCAGTGTAGTGAAATAGTTGGTCGCCCCCAACTAGGGTGCGTGGCGCCGGGGGATGAAAAAGAGTAAACTCGAAGCGCGGATTGATTTTATTTCTATTGAAGGGTCGATAAATCATGACGCATAAAATCGGTTTTGACCGAGAAAAATACATAGAGCTGCAGTCAAAGCACATACAGGCCCGCCGCGAAGAAATCGGCGGAAAGCTCTATCTGGAAATGGGCGGCAAGCTTTTCGATGATATGCACGCCTCCCGAGTGCTGCCGGGCTTTACCCCGGATAACAAGATCGCCATGCTGGAGCGCATCAAAGAGGACATTGAAATCCTCCCGTGCATCAACGCCAAAGACATTGCCCGCCACAAAGTCCGCGCTGATTTAGACATCCTGTATGAAGACGACCTCCTGCGCTTGGTGGACGTATTCCGCAGCCGCGGCTTCTTGGTTGAAAACATCGTCATGACCCAGGTGGAAGACGGAAATGCGCAGGCAGAAGCGTTCATCGAAAAGCTCGAGCGCCTCGGCCTCAAGGTAGCTCGCCACCGCGTTATCCCTGGCTATCCCACGAATACGGATCTCATTGTGTCTGAGGATGGCCTTGGCAAGAACGAGTTCGCGGAAACCTCCCGGGACTTGGTCGTCGTGACCGCCCCAGGTCCTGGTTCCGGCAAGCTCGCCACCGCACTATCGCAGGTCTACCACGAGCACCAGCGCGGCAATAACGCTGGTTACGCCAAGTTTGAGACCTTCCCCATCTGGAATCTTCCCCTCGAGCACCCGGTTAACCTGGCCTATGAGGCAGCCACGGTGGATCTCAACGATTCCAATATTATTGACCACTTCCACTTGAGCGCCCACGGCGAATCCACGGTCAACTACAACCGCGACGTTGAGGCCTTCCCGCTGCTGCGGACCCTGCTGGAAAAGCTCACCGGCACCACGCCGTATGAATCGCCCACGGACATGGGCGTGAATATGGCCGGCTACTGCATTACCGATGACGCGGTCTGCCGCGCCGCCGCCCAACAGGAAATCATCCGCCGCTACTTCAAGGCCAAGGTGGAAGAAGCCCGCGCCGGGCTGGGCGATGAGCAGTCTGAGCGCGCCGCCGTCGTCATGGCAAAGGCCGGCATCAAAGCCGATGACCGCCCAGTAGTGGGCCCGGCCCGCAAGCGCGCGGAGGAAACCGATGGACCCGCCTCCGCAATGCAGCTTCACGATGGCACCATCATCACCGGCCGGACCTCCCCGCTGCTGGGCTGCTCCGCGGCGATGCTGCTCAATGCCCTCAAGTACTTAGCCGGCATCGATGACGATACCCACCTGCTCTCGCCGGAATCGATAGAGCCAATCCAAACGCTCAAGACGAAGCACTTGGGTTCTTCCAATCCCCGCCTGCACACCGATGAAGTGCTCATCGCGCTGTCCGTATCCGCCGCAAAGGACGAGGATGCCCGCAAGGCGCTGGAGCAGATCAAGGAACTTTCCGGCTGCGATGTCCACACCACCACCATCCTGGGCTCGGTGGATGAGGGCATCTTCCGCAACCTTGGCGTGCTTGTGACCTCAGATCCGGTCTTCGCCCGCAAGAAGGCGCTGTACCAGAAGCGCTAAGGAATTGGGGATCTTTCCGGTAGCGGGCCTAAGATTATGGGCGTGACTATCGGCAAAGTTCTCCTATATTACTGCTTTACCCCCATTGAGGATCCCACCGCCGTCATGCTATGGCAGCGCACCCTGTGTGAGTCCTTGGGCTTAAAGGGGCGCATCCTCATTTCGGAACACGGCATCAATGGCACCGTTGGTGGCGACATGGATGCCTGCAAGCGCTACGTGCGTCAAACCCGTGAGTACCCAGGCTTTAAGCGCATGCAGTTCAAGTGGTCCGATGGCGGAGCCGATGATTTCCCGCGCCTATCGGTTAAGGTGCGCGATGAAATCGTGGCCTTTGGTGCCCCAGGCGAGCTGAAGGTAGATGAAACCGGTGTCGTCGGCGGCGGTACACACCTCAAGCCGGAAGAGGTCAACAAGCTGGTAGAAGAGCGCGGCGATGAGGTCGTCTTCTTCGATGGGCGCAATGCAATGGAAGCAGAGATTGGCAAATTCAAAAATGCCGTCGTGCCGGATGTGCGCACCACCCATGATTTCATTGAAGAGCTGGAATCCGGCAAATACGACTGGATGAAGGACAAACCGGTCGTCTCCTATTGCACCGGCGGCATCCGGTGTGAGGTCCTTTCCTCCCTGATGAAGAATCGCGGGTTCAACGAGATTTATCAGATTGATGGTGGCATCGTGCGCTACGGCGAAAAGTACGGCAATGATGGCCTGTGGGAAGGCTCCATGTACGTCTTTGATAAGCGCATGCACCAAGAGTTTGGCCAAGGACTAGAGGATCCGGGCTTTATCCAATTGGGCCACTGTGTGCACTGCGGCAAGGGCACTAATACCTTCCACAACTGCATCAACGAGGACACGTGCCGCCAGCAGGTGCTCATCTGTGATGACTGCATCCAGCATGTAGAAACGCAGCATTGCGGCCGACCAGATTGCGCCGAGGTGGCAGCAAAATTCGTCGACCAAGATTCCAAGGCTTGATTAGAAATTGCTAGGTACTGTAAAACAGGCGCGAGATCGCTAGATGCAGCGCCCAGCAGATGCTTTGCTTCGTCTTTGCGTGGACTGAGTGTTAACCAAAGTGGTAATAAAATTTTACCACCATTTTACTTGCTGCAAAGTACTTTCAAGTATGTTGATTTTTATAGGTCCAGCTTTGGCCGTTGCGCTGCAGAGATCGTACGCATCGGTGGCAGGCGGGCCTAAGGTTTTCACATTCGACTTGAGGAGTTTAGTTTATGCCCAATATTAAGATGAAGGGGGGCGCGTTGCCGCGGCTGCACTCGTTGCCCTAGGTGCGATTTCTGTTGCAGTTCCGTCCGCCGTTGCGGCTGAACAAACTGATGAGACGGTGAACGCGGTTAATGATGCTGTTGGAAAAGAATTGCCTCCCGAGGTTGCTAAGCAATTGGATGAGTGGGCAGCATCTCAGAATCTTGATCTCGATGCCGAATTTCAAGAGGAACCTGTAACTACATCTACCGAGACTCAAAAGGCTCTTGCTGATAAGCACATTGTAATGTTCAACCGAGCAGGGGTTGAACCCCCACCGGGTTATGTGTATGACCCTTCAAAGGGAAGTCTGAATGACTATTGTACGAAGTCTCCCGATCAGTTCCCCGCTCCTGGCGACAATGCTGATTTCTCTGGCGCATGCGCAAAGCACGACATGTGCTACGGAGCCCATCAGGATCCCGGTGAGCGTGTGGGCTGCAATGTTCAACTAAATAAGGACATGGTTCATATTTGCCAGAGCGTTTATCCAAACGCTGCCGATCCGCGTAGGGGAGGCTGTCTTTCTACTGCAGCAACCTATTTTGCTTTTGTCACTGCAGCTCATCCTAGCCAGTGGAACCCTACGATTTCGGGATAAGAGAAGCAAAGGAGAGTAACTATGGCAAGTGGAAAACTCCGTCCGCTTTGGCCTGAATTGGTGGCGGCTGTCTTAGGGGTGGCTCTCGTTCTTATGGCCTCAGTCAGAATCGGTTGGATCGGCACTGTGGTCATTATTCTATCTGCGGTTTCCGCAATTACCACGTTAATTCTCTCGAAACAGTCCGCGAAAGTTCAGTTGACAGGAATGATCATCGGCATCATTGCCATTGCAGTCGGTCTGTTAATCGGTTCAAAAAATGATGGGCAAACTGCGATCTTCTCGCCGGCCCTTGTTTGGGTACTTGGTGCGGGACTAGTGATGTCGACCCTTTGTACTTTGATAGCTCGAAATTTGAAAGTTAATTCAAAGCAAACAGCTTAGGATTTTGAGTCTTTTCTCCGGCGGCCTCGTCTACCTATCTAGCATAGTAGGCGGGGCCGCTCTCGTGCTTACTGACTGGGTGGTTAGGTGTTTGTAGAGGACAGTCGACTTAGAGAGTCAGTACCCATGACTGGTTACGGTCAACATGCAGTGCAAACGCAGTTGGCAGCCCAGCTAGCCAAGCAGGAGAGCTAGTCGCGCGCCTTTTCCTTGTGGAAGGAGTCCCACCACCACTGTTGCCACGCGGTGGCGTGTGGGTTGCCTGGCGGATAGGTGACGCCACCGGGCGTGTGTAGTTCGGTCACCGGGCTAATGCCGTGCAGCGAGTTGAGGAACCACAGGGGGCATTCGGTGGTGAGCTCCGGGGGGGAGCGGGCGTGTTTCGGTCCGTATGCCTAGGGCCGCGGCGCGCCGGGTGACCTGGTGCAGCGTGATGCTGGGCAGCGCCGTCCCGGTGGGGAGGACAAGAGTCTCTCCTCCCAAGCGACGAGCGCGCCGGTGGTAGTCTCCATCATGGCACCGGTGGAATCCACAATGATGGTGTCATCGGTGCCGTCTACCTGATACTCGGCACGGTAGCGTGCCCGTGCTGGGAAATCAGGGCCCTTGACTAACGGCTGCGAGCAAGGGTCGGGAGCATGTGCATAGGATAGCCGGGTGACTGGGCGCGCTGGGGGAGCGGGGCGAATATCCAGGCGCAGTTGTCCGGCGGCTAGCGAGATACGGGGAAAAAGATCGCCCGGGGGCGAAGAGCTGCAGCATCGCAGGAACGAATCCCGCGGGAAGCGGTCCGGCCACCGACTCCAAGCGCCGGAGGTGAAGGTGAAGGCCGTTTGAGTGGGCGTCGCCAAGCATCCGCCAGGAATCCGCAACGTCGAAGGGGCCGGGGTGGGGTTGGTGCGGAATAAAACTGCCGTCGTGCCAGAGATAGGTGCTCATTGCCATGCCCCTAATACGGACTGCGCTTTGAGGTTGCGCTCTTCTAGCTCGGCTATTGGATCCGAATCCAAAACGATGGCCCCGCCGGCCCCGATAGTGACCTCACCGCCCGCGCGTACGGTCGTGCGAATGACCACGCTGAGATCGGCTTGTTCATCAAAACCCAAGTAGCCCACCACGCCAGAGTAGACCCTGCGCGGGCTGGTCTCGAGCTGATCGATGATTTCGCAGGTGCGCAGCTTTGGCGCGCCCGTCATCGAGCCAGGAGGAAAGGTCGCGCGGAGAGCATCTACTGCGGTGGTACCGGTTCGCAGTTGTCCAGTTATGGAGGACACCAATTGATGAACCGTGGCATAGCTTTCTACCTGCATCAACTTTGGCACGCGCACGCTGTCGAGCTCGCATACTCGGGAAAGGTCATTGCGCAGCAGGTCCACGATCATGAGGTTTTCGGCGCGCGTCCTCAGGTCCGTGGTCAACAACGCAGGATCTTGGTCGGCGGAGATAGTGCCTTTAATCGGCTTGGCCTCCATCTCACGCCCGTGCACGGTGAGGAAGCGCTCAGGCGAGGCACTGCACACTTCTACGCCATCGAAGACGAGGTGCGCGGCATAGGGAGCGGGATTGCGCGAGCGCAGTTGGGGGTAGAGCTCCCCCTCCCCTCGGCCGTGGCCGAGTAGGTATCGGTTAGGCAGACCTCGTAGCTCTCGCCGACGTGCAGGAATCCTTGGGCGCGCTTAATCCGCTCCAGGTAGCCGGGGCTGCGCCAGGAGCCCGCGCTGAGCGACGCCCCGCTGCCTTCCCCAGTGTCCTGTAGCCCATCCGCGCCCAAGGCGGTTTCCAATCGGTCCAGCAGATCTTCAGCGCTGTTGCCAGCCAGGCAGCACAGATGCGCGGTTTCTGCCTGGTGGTCATAGACGATAAAGGATCGCGGACGCACAAAATAAGCATCTGGGTAAGGGGAGCGGTGGCTTAACGCAATGGGCAGGGTGAGCTGGGCGCACTCATAGGCTAGGTAGCCGATAACCCCGCCGGTGAAGGGAAGTTCTGGGGCGTTGGTGACGCGGGTAGCGAGCTCACGGTCAAGGAGGGCGGGGATATCGGGGGATTCGCCAAGCCGGTAGCGGAAGGAGCGGCTCAACGTACCGGCGGTATCACCGAGGATGGAATAGCGCCTGTGGGGATCCGCGGAGTCGAGGAAAAGGCATCGTCGCCTTCGGCGCGCAGGGTGGCAAAGACACGTGCGCAGTCTACCGCGCCGGGAATCTCGCGGTGGAGCAGGCGAAACCCACCCAGGAAATTGCGCATGATCTGCCTCCCATAGTGGGTGAGCACCGACTCGGGATGGAATTGCACGCCCCAGTGCGGCAACCCATCGACCTTGAGCGCTTGAATGACGCCATCCTCGCTGCGGGCATGAACGGTGACACCGAAGACCTCGTCAATCTGCAGGGAGTGGTAGCGCACTACCTCGAAGTTTTGCGGGATTCCAGCAAAGATTCCCTCGCCCGAGTGGCTAATGGTAGAGACAAAACCGTGGCGCGGCTGCGGCGCACGAGAAACTTGGGCGCCGGCCAACAGGCCCAGCCCTTCGTGGCAAAGGCATACGCCCAGCACCGGAATCTCGGCCGAGGTTGCGGCGGCAATGACGGCTCAGGCAGCACCGAAATCCTCCTCCCGTTCAGACCTGCCCGGACCAGGAGAAATCACCACATGAGAAAACTCGCCCGCACGGACGCGCTCGGGGAGCCCCTCCGCCTCACCGGCAGCGACGACGAGTGGCTCGCAGCCTGCTACCTCCGCGATGAGGTGGGCGAGGTTAAAGGTATAAGAATCGTAATTATCAAGCAGAGGGATCATCGGGAGGTGGAATTTCTCTAGGTGGTGCCCGAATCCATGAGGAAAAGCTGGATATCGCTAATAGCCCAGATCATGAAATTGAAAGCTACCACCCAAAAGATCGCCATCCAGCTACGCCAGCGCAGGTAGCGGCGCAGCTTGCGCACCATAATGATCGCGCAGCCAATCATGCCCAGCAGTGGGATGATCATGGTGGAAATGGCAAAGAAGTTTCTTTGGCCTTCGGTACACAGCCAGCTTGCGGTGCCGTCCTCGCACAGGGGTCCGCCGGTAAGGCGCGAAAAGAGCGCGACGCCGAAGCCATATAGCGCGGAGATGACCAGCACGGACACCATGTACCAGATGGCTTGCCGCGTGGAGCGCCGGTTGGCGGCGGCTACCTCGACGGGATCGGGCTCGTCTGCCAAATCATCGAAGCTTTGCGGCTCGGGCCGGCGCAGGTTGGCATAATCGGCGTCGGTCGTCAGGTCGTTTTCGGGGTGCTCTGGGCGCGAGCTCATACATCAAAGCCTAGTCGGTCGCGGGGTGAATGAGTACCGGTACGCGAATATGAGGGAGCAACTCGGTTGCGTTAGAACCCAAAAAGACCCGCGCGATGGGGCCTTGTGGGGTAGAGGCCATCAACATTAGATCGCCCTTTTTCCACTTGAGCGAATCAACGGCACCGGACCACCCGGCCCCGGAACCGATCTCAGAGGAGACCTCGAGCTCCGGGTAAGCATCTTGGATGCGGTCGCGAGCCCGGTCGAGCATTGCTAACGAATCCTCGTGCCACTCGGCGGTGAGCTTTAGCGCAATATCGCTTTTATCCTTCGACGGGGAATTCAGCAGGTCATTCGCTGAGAAAGCCAAGATGCGCAGGGGTAGATCCCAGCGATCCGCCAGCGCGGCTGCACCCAATAATTCCCTATCCGCACGGTCACCGCGCTCCGTAATGACAAAATTAAAGCGGGTCACGCCGTGTTTCGATAATTTGGCCTTGCGCGGGATAAGCCCTAAAGATTGTGGCGAGTAGTGCAGGAGGGTATCCGCAGTTGAACTGGGGAAAAAGCGGCCCTTGGGCGCGGCCTGGTTGGGGCCTAAAAGTATGAGATCAGCCTGAAAATCCTGGGCCATCTCAGTAAGGAGCTGGGGGCGGGAAGGGCCATCGACAAGCACGGAGGGCGTATCGTCCCAGTACTTTTCCGGGATACCTGCCTCCGTCAGGGCCGCAGCGGTGGCTGTCGTGCATGCTTGCTTTTGCTCTTTAAACCATTTTTTGTATTTCCCGCCTAGCTTGGACAAGGACGTCGTGGTCCACGGTTGGAAAACCGTGGAAATAACGCGCACCTCTATCACCGCGGTGCGCGATAGCCATGCGGCGAAGTCGAGGGGTTCCGTACCGGAAGAGGAAGGACTCCACGAAATGAGGATGCGCAACGGCTCTTTGGCCGAGCCTTTATGCAGGGTCGGCAGCAGCGGTTGGTTAGATTTTTTGCCCATAGAATGAATAAGTATGCGAAAGCTTAATGAGTACTAAAGCTCATTATCGTCTGTTGCGGCCGCAAAACTAAAATTGCATGTGGCCGTAAGCTCGCTACTCGCTATCCATGGTGGGGCGGTAGACATCCGCAAGCTTGGAAATGACCGCGCCCATCTCGCGGGCGGTGGCCAAGTCCTCGGGCTCGAGCCACCGCATAATCTCCGCAAGGGCCGCGGCGCGTTGCCCGGAAACTATGGCCAATTCGGACTCGCCCAGTTGGGTGAGCGCGACCAGCACGCCGCGGCGATCTTCTTCATCGCGGTGGCGTTCCACGAACCCGCGGCGTTCTAGTTGATAGAGCGCGTTGGACGCGGTGGGCATGCGGATAAGCTCTGCCTGGGCGATGGTGGATACGCGGGAAGGCCCGCGCAAGCGCAACTGGTTCATGATGGAGACCTGCGAGGTAGTCAGCGATGAACCCTCTGCAGTGCGCTGGAAAATAAGAATTAACTTATTGAGCGCCGGTTGGATGTCCCGCGCTACCTCTACCGCGTCCTCGTAGTTGGACGGGGACTTCGTTGGGTCCGTCTCATCATGGTGTTGCGTCATAGAACTAAATTCTATCGTGCCCTACCGCCTGGCGGTAGTATCGCGACGAAAAAATTAGCTTCCCTTAATAAAATCTTCCAGCTCATTGCGCGCGACATCGTCGCCCTTCTGCACTGGAGGGGACTTCATCAGGTAGGAGGAAGCGGAAAGTACCGGTCCGGCAACCTTGCGGTCCAAGGCGATCTTGGCGGCACGGACGGCATCGATAATGATGCCGGCGGAGTTAGGGGAGTCCCAGACCTCGAGCTTGTACTCCAGGTTCAGCGGGACCTCGCCGAATGCGGAACCCTCCAAGCGGACATAGGCCCACTTGCGGTCATCCAGCCACTCCACGTAGTCCGAGGGACCGATGTGGACGTTGCGGTCTGCGCGCTTGCCAGCAATAGGGGAATTGTGCACGTTGGAGGTCACGGACTGGGTCTTGGAAATCTTCTTAGACTCCAGGCGCTCGCGCTCCAGCATGTTCTTGAAGTCCATGTTGCCGCCCACGTTGAGCTGCATCGTGCGGTCCAAGCGCACGCCGCGGTCTTCAAAAAGCTTCGCCATAACGCGGTGGGTAATGGTGGCACCAACCTGGGACTTGATGTCATCGCCCACGATGGGCAGGCCGGCGTCTTCAAACTTCTTGGCCCACTCTGGGTCGGAAGCAATGAAGACCGGCAGGGCGTTTACGAATGCGCAACCAGCGTCGATAGCGGCCTGGGCGTAGAACTTATCCGCCTCTTCGGAACCAACCGGCAGGTAAGAAACAACAACCTCGGCACCGGCCTCGCGGAGGGCAGCTGCGACATCGGCAGGAGCTTCATCCGATTCCGTGATGGATTCCTGGTAGTAACGGCCCAGGCCATCCATGGTGGGGCCGCGCTGAACGGTGACCCCGAGGTCTGGGACGTCTGCGATGGTGATGGTGCAGTTGCGGGAGCTGCGGGTAGCCTCCGCAAGATCCTTGCCCACCTTGTCTCCATCGACGTCGAAGGCCGCGACGAACTCAATATCGCCGACGTGGTAAGGCCCGAACTGGGTGTGCATCAGGCCAGGAATATTTTCCTCTGCTGCGGCGTTGCGATAAAACTCCACGCCCTGAATAAGGGATGTGGCGCAGTTGCCGACGCCGACGATGGCGACCTTTACTTTGTCAGACACACTATGCTCCTTTATAAATTCGTTGCTGTGTGGTGCCTGCGCAACGTTAGGCCAGAAATTATGCCTGGTGGTAGCACGACGGCATATGGATCGATCAAGAAGAGGAAATTAAGATAATGCGGGTGAATTCCGTTGCCTTTAAGCACGAGCTTTCTCACGAATGGGAGCGCACCCAACACGTCCGCGAATACCGCGCCGGGCACTTGGGGCGCGATGAGGTGTGTGACGCGGACTTCCTCCTCCGGGCCGCCGCCGAGCACCACGGCCGCACCATGGATAAGCCCTGCCCGGTCTGTGGGGAGGACCTGCGCCTGACCCGGTGGGTATACGGCGAGAGCCTAGGCCGGCGCGCCGGGAGCGCCCGTAGCGAGCAAGAAATAGCGGAATTTGTTGGTGAAGGCCTGGAATTTACCGTGCATGAGGTGGAGGTCTGTCGACACTGCCGGTGGAATCATTTGTTGCGTTCTGCAACGGCTTTTAACGCGTGTTAGTTTTCGACGCACCGCCTTAGGCAGTAAGCTGCAATTATTTAGATTGTTACCAGGGATGAATGAGGACACGAATCAGTGACCGAGAAGGAATCTACTGGCGAGTCCACTAAGGTGGACCGCCGTAAAGAAGGCGAAGAACCCAAAAAGCGCCGCATCTGGCCGTGGGTCGTTGCGGCTCTCCTAGTGGTTTTTGTGGCACTGCCTGCAGGCCTTTTTGCGTATGCCTATTCGCAATACACCGTTCCGGAGCCCAAAGAGCTGGCCAATAACCAGGTCTCTACCATCTATGCCTCCGATAACGACACCCAGTTGGCGCGTTTGGTTCCGCCGGAAGGCAACCGCACGCATGTGACCTTGGATGAGGTACCCGTCTTTGTCCAAGACTCCGTGCTCGCCGCCGAGGACCGCGACTTCTGGGAAAACTCCGGCTTTTCCTTTACCGGTTTGGGCCGCGCGGTACTGGGTAAGGTCACCGGCAATGACACCGCCGGTGGTGGTTCCACGATTACCCAGCAGTACGTGAAAAACACCCTGGTGGGCAACGAATATTCCTACGTGCGCAAGGCGCGCGAGCTCATCTACTCCATTAAGATGACCAATGAGTGGGAAAAAGAAGACATCCTTAACGCCTACCTGAACACGGTCTACTTCGGCCGCAATGCCTACGGCATCCAGGCTGCATCCAACGCCTACTTTGATAAGGACGCCAAGGACCTCACCCCTGAGGAAGGCGCCATGCTCGCCGGTCTTATCCAGTCGCCTTCTGGCCTGGACCCGCGCGTGAACCAGGAAGGTTCCGAAAACCGGTGGAACTACGTTCTTGACGGCCTCGTGGACATGGGCGATCTCAGCAAGGAAGAGCGCGATGGAATGGTCTTCCCGGAGACCCGCGACCCCTCTGAGTATTCGGCATATACGGAAGCCCCTGGTGCTAATGGCCACATTAAGGACCAGGTCATCCGCGAACTTGAAGAGGTGGGAATTACGGAAAACCAGGTCTCCACCGGCGGCCTGCGCATTACCACCACCATCGATATGAACGTGCAAAACAATACGGTGCAGGCAGTCGATGACCAGCTGGCGCCGCTGCAAGAAGACGCCCGCGCAGCTTCCGTGACCATCGACCCGAAGACGGGTGCGGTGCGCGGTTACTTTGGCGGGCATGATTCCAACGGTTGGGACTACGCCAATTCGCCGCTACAGACCGGCTCGACCTTCAAGATCATGGCGCTTGCCGCTGCACTGCAGCAGGGCATTAGCTTGGATACCAACTACTCCTCGGCGCCGTACCAGCTGCCGGGCTCCGATCTGGTCACCAACGTGGGCGGCGGCTGTGGCGTATGCGACCTACGCGAGGCGACCAAGCAGTCCCTGAACACGTCTTACTTGCGCCTGCAGAGCGATTTGAAGAACGGTACCCAGGACACCGCGGATATGGCCCACGCTTTGGGCGTTGCCCGCTCGCTGCCGGGTATCGAAGAGACGCTGACCGAAAACGGCAAGCAGCCTTTCGAAGGCGTGGTCTTGGGCCAGTACCAGTCCCGTCCGCTGGACATGGCAACCGCGATGTCTACCCTTGCGAACCAGGGCGTCTGGCACAACCCGCACTTTGTGCAGCGCGTAGAAAATGCCGCCGGTGAAGTTCTGTATGAACACCCAGACGATGAGGGCGAGCGCCGCGTTTCTGCCAATGTGGCCAATAACGTCCTTGAGGCCATGGGGCCGGTGGCGGCATGGTCCAACGGCTCGCTGGCGGGCGGACGTGCTTCGGCATCTAAGACCGGTACGACCCAGCTGGGTGATTCGGGAACTAATAAGGATGCGTGGATGGTCGGCGCTACCCCGCAGCTTGCCTCCGCCGTGTGGGTCGGTACGGCCGATAACACCTCTGCCATTTTCGACCAGTATGGCGGCATCATGTACGGTGCGGGCGCACCGACGAAGATCTGGAAGTCCGTGTTGGATAACTCCTTGGCGGACCAGGAATTCCAGCAATTCCCCTCTGCTTATCCCGTACGCTTCGGCACGGTTTCTGCCGGCGGTGGCGCTCCGGCCTACAACTCAGGTGGTAGCGCCGGCGGGCAAAGCACCCAGAACTACACTGGTCCAGCGCAAAATGGCGCCCCTGAAGAAGAGACCAGCCCAGCACCTGCGGAAAGCCCGGAAGCGGGTCGCGATGCCCCATCACAGCAGCCGGAGACCCAGGGAGGCAATAATGGAAACGGCGGCAACCGGGGCAACGGCGGCGGCAATAATGAGCCGGCCCCACCCGAAGCTCCGTCTTTAGATGACATCCTTGACCGCGAAGGCGGCCTGGCTGACCTCTTAGGCTAAGCAAGGAGCGGTACGCGTGAGCCAAGATCAGCGCTTGTCTGCTGCAGACGAACCGATGGCGCGGGGCGTCATCGAGTTCCTGGGCGGGCCGAGGGGACGCTTTGCCCGGGGCAGCCGCACGCAGTGGTGGACCCCGTTGCGCGCGCTCATCGCGGTAGCATGGGTTTTCTTAGCCGGCGGGTTCTTATCCAAGGCAAATTGCGCTACTGGTACTCCCGGCGAAGACGGCACCATCAAGCTTGATTGGTCCGCCAACCGCCAGTACACCTCTTTTTGCTATAACGACATCGTCCCGCTGTATGAAGGCCGCGGTTTAGATCAACCGGGCTTTCCCTACGCCTATTCCTGGCAGGAAGATGGCCTGACCCGCTACATGGAATACCCGGTATTGGCGGGCATGTTCCAGGGCCTGATGGGCTGGATTGCGCGCCATACCTATGGGCTCGTGGAGTGGGCCGGGGTGCCCGCCGCTGGTTGGTACTTTGGGCTAACCGCCATGGTCATGGCCTGCATCTGGGTCGGCGTCATCTACATGGTCTACCTTTTGGTGGGAAATCGCACGTGGGACACCATCCTGGTGGCCGCCAGCCCGTTGATTATCATCCATGCCTTTAGCAATTGGGATATACCTGCCATCGCCTTTGCCGTCGGCGCGCTGCTGGCCATTAGCCGCCACCGCCCCTGGCTCGCCGGCATCCTCATCGGCCTTGGAACCGCATTCAAATTATGGCCGGTATTCCTGCTTGGTGCGTTTTTCGTCCTTGCCTGGCGCAATCGCCGCTGGGACGCTTTTGCCAAGGTCGCCGTCGCTACGGCCGCCGCGTGGCTCGTGGTCAACCTTCCCGTCGCCTTGAAATACCCGGCGGCTTGGGCGGAATTTTTCCGCTTGAACCAGGAGCGCGGCGCGGAATGGACCACCCTGTATGCACTGATTAGCCGGAATTCGGGCATTTCTTTCAGCCAGGACTTTTTGAATACCTTCTCCCTCGTGGCATTCATCCTCTTGTGCGTCTGTATTGCCTTGGCCGGCTGGCGCAGCCCGCTTACCCCGCGGGTGGCGGAGTTGGTATTCCTCATCGTTGCGGCTTTCCTGCTGGTCAATAAGGTATGGTCCCCGCAGTATTCGCTCTGGCTGCTGGTCCCAGCGGCCTTGGCCGTGCCGCGTTGGCGGTTGGTTTTGGGCTGGGCGCTTGCCGATGCCCTCGTATGGCCCCTACTTATGTGGCACATGCTCGGCATTGATAATAAGGGCATTCCCCACGAGCTTTTGGACGTGGCGATCCTCGTGCGCGATGGATTCATTATCGCCATGGCGGTGATTGTTCTGCGGCAAATGTGGAATAACACGGAAGATAAAGTGCGTGCTGTGCATACGGGCCGCGACCCAGTGGCGGGAGTATTTCAATGATTGTGACATTAATCGGCATGGTGTCGATCTTGTTGGGCTTTATCTGCGTCATGGCGGCGTTTTGGCTGTTTCATAACAGGGAAGATAAGCGCGGGCCCATCATCTTGGGCGTCCTTGCCATTGTTTTTCTGACCATCATCCCTGCGACGTGTGCTATCTTTTTTGCCGCCACCACGACGGGATAGATTTCTTTTCGCCGGTCATATGCGGTACTGTGGTGGGGTTGCTTGACGCAACGTACCCTCCTGCTGCATCCGCAAAGGTGATGCAGCCGAAAACGACTAGACCATAGGAGGTGATGAGGTCCGTGCGTCACTACGAAGTCATGATCATTCTGGATCCTAATCAGGATGAGCGCACCGTAACCCCGTCCCTAGATAAGTACCTCGACATCGTCCGCAAGGACGGCGGCAAGGTTGAGAACCTCGATGTATGGGGCAAGCGTCGCCTTGCATACCCCATCGAGAAGAAGGAAGAGGGCATTTACGCCGTCGTTAACCTGGAGTGCGAGCACCCTTCGGTTTCCGAGCTCGACCGCCGCCTGAACCTGAACGACACCATCCTGCGTACCAAGGTTCTGCGCACCGACAGCAAGTAGCGGATACTGGGATCAGGCACAATCCACGTAACCGATAAGGAGTAAAGACATGGCACAGGGAGATATCAATATTACGGTGGTGGGCAACATGGTTGCTGACCCCGAGCTTCGCTTCACCCCAGCGGGTGCGGCGGTAGCTAACTTCCGCGTCGCCTCCACGCCTCGTCGCTATAATTCGCAGACGAACCAGTGGGAAGACGGCGAAGCTATGTTCCTGACCTGCAACGTATGGCGCCAGGCGGCGGAGAACGTCGCCGAGACCCTGAGCAAGGGCATGCGCATCATCGTTACCGGCCGCTTGAAGCAGCGTTCCTTCCAGACCCGCGAGGGTGAAAACCGCACTGTATTTGAGATCGACGTCGATGAGGTCGGTCCGTCGCTCCGCTACGCCACCGCACAGGTAAACCGCAATCCCCGTGAGGGCGGCGGCAACTATGGTGGCGGCCAGCAGCAGCGCTCGAATAACAATAATCAGGGCGGCTTTGGAGGACAGCAACAGCAGCAGTCGCAGCAGCAGAACCAGGCTCCTGCAGAGGATCCGTGGAACTCCGCACCGCCCGCTGGCGGCTTCGGAGGCGCTGATTCTGAACCCCCGTTCTAAGTCTGTCACCCGCAACTATTCAACTAACTCAATTGAAAGGCAGGGATCATGAAGCTGATCCTCACCGCTGCCGTTGAGAACCTCGGCGCCGCTGGCGAAATTGTTGAGGTTAAGGACGGCTACGGACGTAATTACCTGCTTCCCCGCGGCTTGGCTATCGTGGCTTCCCGCGGCGCTGAGAAGCAGATTGAGGGCATCAAGCGCGCCCAGGAAGCTCGCGAAATTCGCGACCTGCACCACGCGCGCGAGGTCCGCAACCAGCTTGAGCAGCTGACGAACGTTGAGGTCAAGGTTAAGACCTCCACTTCCGGCAAGCTCTTCGGTTCCGTTACCGCAGAAGACATTGTCAAGGCCGTCTCCAAGGCCGGTGGCCCTAACTTGGATAAGCGTATCGTTGATATGCCCAAGGGCCTGGTCAAGAAGACCGGCAACTACCAGGTCGAGCTGAAGCTGCACGCTGACGTGCTCGGCAAGGTGAACTTCTCGGTCGTCGCTGCCTAAGCAGCGCTCGACGGTCCACAGACCCAAAGACAACAGCACGGCTTAAGGCCCCAAGAATTCTCTATGTGAGGTGGAGAATTCCTGGGGCCTTTTGCCTACCCAATTGGCCTGTGGATAACTGTGAAAATCTGTGGATGAATGTGGAATTCAGGGTTCGGGGACACCACGATTTTGTCACGACTTTACCGCTGGTCACGGCCTATTTTCCGCTACGCTGTGGGAATTTTCACACTAGCAAATAACAGCTCTGACCAGCGGTTATTATCGCTGCAGGTCAGGGCGGTGTTGAGTTATCCACACCCGTGACCTCGGTAAATGAAATGCAAGGATCGGCCTACCAGGTAATTCCACAAGACCCTGTGGATAACTGTGGGAGTTATACCCAGGCGGGTAGTGTCCGGGCGCTCGTCTACACTTGGACAGCGTTACACAAGGTCGCTTCACGGACACCAAGGGGGACACATGACCAACGCGAGCTTTGATGATGAACAGCTTCCACCGGAACCGCCTGCGCCGGATAACGCCGTAGCGCGCCGGCCGCGGTATCAACAGGACCAACCGCAGCGCTACGAGGAGTATCGTCAGCCGCCATCGGACCGGGAAGCCGAGCAGGGCGTATTGGGTGCAATGCTGCTTAGCCCCAATACGGTCATGGAGGTTATTGAAGAGCTCGAACCCGATGACTTTTATTATCCGGCCCACGCGCTAATTTATGGCGCGATGCTGGACCTTTATGCAGCGGGCCAAGACATTGACCCGCTTATCCTTTCCTCGCGGTTGGATAGGTTCAATAACCTTGAGCGCGTTGGCGGCGCACCCTATTTGCACACGCTTTTGGCTACGGTTCCTACCGCTGCCAACGCCCGCTATTACGCGGAAATCGTGGCGGAAAAGGCCGTCTTGCGCCGGCTAGTGGATGCCGGTACGCGCGTGGTCCAATTGGGCTTTTCGGGCACGGAGGATGCTGAGATCGAATCGGTGATCGACCGGGCCCAGCAGGAAGTTTTTGCCATCGCCCAGCGCAAAACCGCTGAGGACTACCGCGTGCTGGGGGATCTGATTGACCCGACCATTGATGAGTTGGCGGCGCTGCAGCAGGCCGGCGGCGTTGAATTGGGTGTGCCCACAGGGTTTATTGACTTGGATAAGCTCACCAACGGTTTGCACGCAGGCCAGATGATCATCGTGGCCGCGCGACCCGGTGTGGGTAAGTCCACGCTGGCGATGGACTTCATTCGCTCGTGCTCGCTGCAGCACGGCAAGTCCTCCGTCATCTTCTCCTTGGAAATGTCCGCCTCAGAGATCGTTATGCGCCTGCTCTCCGCGGAATCCGAGGTCAAGCTTACCGATATGCGCAGTGGCGGGGTGTCCACAGAGGATTGGGCGAAGATCGATGACACGCTTAACCGCGTTCAAGATGCGCCGCTGTTTATCGATGATTCCCCGAACCTGACGATGATGGAGATCCGCTCCAAGGCCCGCAGGCTCAAGCAGCAGCATGGCCTCGACCTTATCGTTTTGGACTATCTGCAGCTGATGTCCTCGGGCAAAAAGGTAGAGTCACGCCAGCAAGAGGTCTCGGAATTCTCGCGCCAGCTTAAGCTATTGGCCAAGGAGCTTGAGGTGCCGGTGATTGCCATTTCGCAGCTGAACCGTGGACCTGAAGCCCGAAACGACAAGAAGCCACAATTGGCTGACCTGCGTGAGTCCGGTTCCTTGGAGCAGGACGCCGATATGGTGATGCTGCTTTACCGCCCAGACTCGCAGGACCGTGATAACGAGCGCGCCGGTGAAGCGGATATTATCTTGGCCAAGCACCGCGGCGGGCCCATTGACACCGTACAGGTGGCCCACCAGCTGCACTACTCCAAGTTCGTCAACATGGCGCACGGATAAAAGACTTATAGGTCCACGACGGCCGCGGGGTCCCCTAACCGGGGACCCAGATACCAGCACGATAAAGACCGCCGCAGCGGCCAGAGAGAGCCACCGCCAAACCGGGAAGAAGCGTTGGCCGCACCAGTAGGCGATCGCTGCACCGATGAGCGCGCCGAGGGTATTAAAGAGGAGATCGTCGACATCCGTGCGGCCCAGCGCGAAGGCATATTGGGCCGTCTCCAGGGTTAAACTCAGCGCGAATCCCCAGGCCGTGGATACCTTCACGGAACGGCATAGCGTAAATACTAGGAGCCCGAAGGGGATGAAGAAGGCGGTATTACCGGCGTACTCAAAAATCGGGGCGAACCAGCTATTGCCAGAGAATTCGTCGAGGGGAACTAAGTGGAGCTCGCGGACGCGTTGATTTTCGGGCTTCCACAGGTAACCGATCTGGAAGAAGGCCTTCAGGGTAGTCAGCGCTACCATGACGCCGATCCAGGCGCTAAGGGCTAATTTATCGAGCAAGGGCCTCACCCTTAAGCTCAGGCAAAGTAAATGCCGCTACGGCGGCGATGGCGAATGCGGCCGCAAATAACACAAAGAGGAATCCAGCTCCGGTCGCCGCGATCAACGGCGGCACAATAAGGGGTGCCACGATGGAGGCGATGCGGCCAAACCCCGCCGCGGCACCCGTACCGCGCCCGCGCAGCGCGGTGGGGTAGAGCTCGGGACCGATGGCATACAGGGCACCCCAGGCGCCGAGGTTGAAGAAGGACAACAGACACCCGGCGATGATGATGAATACCTCGGAGCTTGCGGTGCCGTAGAGCCCGGCGGAGACGGCGGAGCCGACCAAGAACACGGCGAGGGTAATCCGCCGGCCCCAGACCTCAATGAGCCAAGCGGCGGTGGCATAGCCCGGCAGCTGCGCCAAGGTAATGATGAGGGTGAAGCTGAAGGATTTTACGAGCGAGAAACCATCGGCAACCAGCAGGGACGGGATCCAGATGAAGGCGCCGTAATAGGAGAAATTGACGCAAAACCAAATAGTCCACAGCGCCGCTGTGCGGCGGCGCAGGCCCGGCCCCCAAATGGAGGTCTCGGTGGAGGCGGTGGGTTCCGGGTGGGCATCGTCAAGCGGCTGGCCCGCGGCGGCCTCTTCGAAGGATGCCACAATCTCTTCGGCCTCCTCGTGGTGGCCCTTGGACTCGAGGAAGCGCACCGATTCCGGCAAGCCCAAGCGCACGTAAACCGAATAAGCGGCGGGGATGAGACCCACTGCAAACCCCTAGCGCCAGCCGTTTTCGCCGGCGCCGACGATGAAGGTGCCGATGAGCGCGGCGAGGATCCAGCCGAGCGCCCAGAAGGCCTCGAGGAGGACCACCATGCGCCCGCGGACGCGGCGCGGCGAGAATTCGGAGATGAGAGTGGAGGCGACCGGCAGCTCCGCGCCCAAGCCCAGCCCAACGATGAAGCGGAAGATGATAAGCATGGTCAGCCCACCGGCCAGGGCGGAGGCACCGGTGGCTAGGCCATAGACCAAGAGGGTGAGGGAGAAGATGTGGCGGCGGCCGTATTTATCCGCAAGGAGCCCGCCGAATGTCGCGCCCAGAGCCATGCCGAGGAAGCCAACAGAGGCGAGCCAGGAGGTTTGGGTGCTGCTCAAATCCCAATGCACGGCCAGGGCGGCCATGATGAAGGAAATGAGCCCCACATCCATAGCATCGAGCGCCCACCCTAGGCCGGAGCCTAGGAGTAGGCGCTTGTGTTTGCTGGTGACCGGGAGCCGGTCTAATCGTTCATTGCGGCTGAGCATGCGCTAATCATAGCGCTGGCTAGAAAATTTCCGGAGACGCAGGGAATTGGATACGACGAATACGGAACTCAATGCCATGGCGATGCCTGCAAATAGCGGGTTGAGCAGGCCAAAGGCCGCCACGGGGATGAGAATAATATTATAGGCAAAGGCCCAGAACAAGTTGCCCTTAATGATCTGCAGCGTGCGGCGGGACAGGCGAATGGCATCGGCGGCAGACCGCAGGTCCCCATTCATCAAGGTGATATCGGAGGCCTCGATGGCAACGTCGGTCCCGGCGCCCATCGCCAAGCCAAGGTCCGCTTGGGCAAGGGCCGCGGCATCGTTGACGCCGTCACCAACCATCGCCACATTGTGCCCCTCGGACTGCAGCTTCTTGATGACGTCGACCTTTTCCTCCGGAACCACGCCGGCCGTGACCTCGGTGATGCCAACTTCCTCTGCCACGCGCTTGGCCGCGCCCTCGTTATCGCCGGTCAGCAGGTGCGGGGTCAGGCCCAGCTTCTTCATCTGCTGGACGGCCTCAGCGGAGGTGGGTTTGACGGTGTCGCGGACCTCAATGAGCCCAGCGAGCTCATCGTCGAGGTACACCGCCACCGGGGTAGCACCCGCGGCCTCGGCCTCGCGGAAGGCATCAGCGTATTGGCCTAGGTCTCCACGCGGCTTGCCGACGCCCACGCGCACCCCATCCACCGTTGCTTCCACGCCAGCGGTGCTGGTGGAAAAGTCGGTGCCGGGCTCTACGTCGCGCTCACGGGCAATCGCCTGGGCGATGGGGTGCTCGGAGTTTCGCTCGACGGCTGCGGCGTATTCGAGGACATTGCCATGCACGGCCGTAACGGACATTTCACCGGCGGTCACCGTGCCGGTCTTATCCATCACGATGGTATCGACCTGCTTGGTGGACTCGAGGATCTCCGGGCCCTTAATGAGCAAGCCCAGCTGGGCACCGCGCCCCGTGCCGACCAAGATGGCGGTTGGGGTGGCAAGGCCCAGCGCGCAAGGGCAGGCGATGATCAACACTGAGACAGCGGCGATAAACGCCGGCGCCACGCCGCCAAAGATGAGGTGTACCAGCAGCGTGAGGACGGAAATCCCGATCACTACCGGAACGAAGACCTGCGCGATGCGGTCCACCAAGCGCTGCACGGGGGCCTTTGAGGCCTGCGCGTTGGTGACCAAGGTGGCCATTTGGGAAAGGACCGTGTCCTCGCCCACCTGGGTGGCCTTGACCTCCAACTTGCCGGAAGCGTTAATGGTGGCGCCGGTAACGGTATCGCCCACGCCCACCTCTTCCGGGACGGATTCACCGGTGATCATGGAGGCATCCACGGCGGAATTGCCGGAGACGACCTCACCATCGGTGGCAACCTTTTCGCCCGGGCGCACAACGAAGACATCGCCCACCTGCAATTGGGAGATGGGGATGCGCTTTTCCTTGCCATCCCGCAGCACGGAGGCTTCCTTCGCACCCATGGACAGCAGGGTGCGCAGCGCCTCGGACGATTGTCCCTTGGCCTTGACCTCGAACCAGCGGCCGAGGAGCAGGAAGGTAATGACCATTCCCACGGACTCAAAGTAGATATGGTCCATCTCGGCCGAGCTGGAGGACCACGACATGCTCATGGTCATGCCGGGCTCGCCGGCGTTGCCAAAGAATAGCGCGTACAGGGACCACAGGTATGCGGCCGAAGTGCCCATGGAAATTAAGGTATCCATGGTGAACGAGCCGTGCTTCAGGTTGGTCCACGTAGCGGAGTGGAAGGGGGCGCCACCAAAGATGAAGACGACGGTGGCCAGCATGGCGCAGGCCCACTGCCAGTTCTGGAACTGCAGGGCAGGCACCATGGAGACGACCATGATGGGAGCAGACAATACCGCGGAGATGATGGTGCGCCGCAGCAGGCTCTGCTGTTCTTCAGCGCGGGCATCATCAACCGGCGTGCCTTCTGCGTCTGCGTCCCCGCCCTGGTCGGCGTCATCACTGCCAGACATATCGAAGGCGCTGTATCCTGCACCTTCCACGACTTTGATCAGATCCGCGGCCGTGGACGTTTCTGGATCGAACTCAATAGAGGCGGATTCGGTGGCAAAGTTAACGCTCGCCTCCACGCCGTCTACCTTGTTGAGCTTGCGTTCTACCCGGGAAGAGCAGGACGTGCAAGTCATGCCCGAGACCCCGAGATCAACGTGTGACATAGTATTCGCCTACTTAAGGGTGTATCCGGCTTCGGCTACGGCAGCTGCTACTTGCTCATCGGTGAAATCGCTACCGGAAACAGACACAGCGCCAGTGGTGTGGTCTGCAGAAACTTCCTCAACACCGGCGATTTCGCCTACCTCTTCGCGGATGGACATTTCGCAGTGTCCGCAGCTCATTCCTTCTACGGTGTAGTTCTTCGTTGCCATGACTATCATCCTTTCTCGATTGCTTATGTCTCCATGTTATACCCCCTCGGGGTATCTAGCAAGGAAGAGATTTAGGTACGGTGGGGAATAAACCACAATGTAAAGGAGTTACAACGAGTATGGCTACTATCGACGTCACTGAAGAGAACTTTGAACAGACCGTAACCGGCGAAGGCATTACGCTTGTCGATGCCTGGGCGGACTGGTGCGGCCCATGTAAGCGCTTTGCCCCTGTCTACGAGAAGGCATCCGAGGAGCACACCGATGCTACCTTTGCCAAGCTGGACACCGAGGCAAACCAGGGCCTTGCTTCCGCGCTGCAGATTCAGTCCATTCCTACCCTGATGATCTTTCGCGATGGCATCCTCGTATTCCGCGAGGCCGGCGCACTGCCGCCCGCAGCGTTGGAGGATCTGCTCAAGCAGGTTAAGGACCTTGATATGGCTGACGTTCGCCGCCAGGTTGAAGAGCAGAACGCACAGCAGGCATAGAATCTGAATTTTCAGAGCTTCCACGGCGCTTTCTGGTGAGTATCGCTAAACTCGCTAGAAAGCGTCTTTTTTATGACCAAAGGAGATAGTGATGGCTAACCCCTTCAGCAAGGGCTGGAAGTACGTGATGAGTTCTCTCGATCAAAAGATTGATGAGAACGCCGATCCAAAGGTCCAAATCCAGCAGGCGGTCAAGGCCGCCAAGGAACAGCACCAGGAAATCTCGGATCATGCGGCAGAGATCATCGGGCACAAGTCTCAGTTGGAAATGCAGATGAACCGCCTGGTGAAGTCCCAGCAGGATTACCAATCTCAGACCGAGCGCGCACTGGAGCTTGCGGATTCCGCCGAGGACCCGCAGAAGGCGAACGAGTACAACCAAGCCGCTGAGGTAGTGGCCTCTCAGCTCGTTGCGGTGGAACAGGAACTGGAAGACGTCAAGCAGCAGTACGCGGCGGCGGAGCAGGCGGCTGAACAGGCCAAGAACCAGCAAAAACAATCCGAGGCTCGCCTGAAGGAGCAGTTGGCCCAGGTGAGCCAGCTAGAAGCGCAGGCGGATCAGGCTGCTATGCAGGAGAAGAACGCGGAAGCGCTCGATTCCATGAACGAGCTCAAGCCCGATGATTCCGTGCCGAGCCTGGATTCCGTCCGCTCCAAGATCGAAAAGCGCTACGCCGATGCCCTTGGTGCACAAGAATTGCAGCAAGCAACCGGCGGCGACCGCATGAGTGAGATTCAAGCGGCCGGCAACGACATGAAGGCCAGCGCGCGGCTGGATGCGCTGCGCGCCGATATGGCCAAGAAGAAGGAAATCGAATCCGGGGATTAATTCTCGCGGCGGATATTAATAAGCACGCCGCGAATCCCTGAGTGGAACCCATCGCGCAAGTTCACGCGCTGGGTTTCCGTCAGCGTGTATTCATGCAGGGTTTCGCAGGCGAACTGTAGCAGCGGGCGGTCGATCTCCGGTGGCAATCCGCCGCCAGACAGTAAGTGGGCTTGGTCGCGCTGCTCTGAGTTGGCGGCATTATCAAACCACCACGATGCGTATTGCTGGCCTACATCGAATGGGGACTGGAACCCAGCAGAGCTCCAGACCTCTTCTGGCAGCGGGACGTACTTCGAGCGCAGCTTGCGCCGCGGTGCCATCATTGACGGTTTCGGCGCAGGCTTTGGTGCTGCTTGATCGGTAGCCTCGGCCTCTTCGGCAGGGCCCTTCTCCGCTTCTGCAGAGGGCTTTTCCTGCTCTTGTGGGGCTGGGGTTGCGGCCTGCTGTGCGCTTTGGGGCGGCGCAGGCTTTGGGGCGGGCGCCGGCGTGGGCTTTTCCGGGGTGCCGAATGCGGTTTCCACCTCGGAGGGCTCCTCGCACTCGTCGCAGTGCTCGGTGCCTGGAAGCTCCTCTTCTGCTCCCTCTGCCTTCTGCGCCGTATCGCGCACCACCGGGGGAAGCGGGCCTTCGAGGACCTGTAGCTCCATGGAATCCGCGAAGTCCTCGCGCGGATCCAAGATGGTGGTGGAATCACACGTATGGCGCAGCGCTGCGGACACGGAATCCCAGCCAAAGCCGTACAGGTGCACGCGGATGCCATTGTCCACGGCGGTCTGCGCGCCGGGGATCATGTCAGCATCGCCGCTGACCAGAACGAAATCGGTGAACTGGTTCTTCATAGCGGCCATGACCATATCGGCCACGAGCCGAGTGTCGACGCCTTTTTGGGTGCGTCGCTCACCCCATTCAATGAGTTGCCCTGTGCGCAATTGCACGCCCTCGCAGGTGCGAAGGGCGCGTTGGTAGCGGTGTGGACCGGTATCCGGGATTCCGTCGTACCAGTATTGGCGCTGAATCGGGTTGCCTAATTGCTCCTCGATCATCCCGCCCATGGTGCTGACCACCTCGGGCAGATCGATTTCTAGCTGCGCGCGAGCCCCCGTTTCCCAGGAGTTATAAAAGCTCGCGAGCAGGTATGAGGTATCGACAAAGACAAGTGTGCGTTCAAGCATGGCTCCTAAGTTCCGTTCTAATTGTTCTAAATAAAATTCTTTGTTACCTCCAGTGTGCCTTATTCACCCCGAAACGTCGATCACAATTCGCTAATTCCCAGCATATTGGCCGCAAATGAAAAGATTTCGGTGACCATTGCGGCGTCGGCAAGCGTGTTATATGGTTAGTTACACAACTAACTAAGTAACTAACGAGCCGAAGGTGATGATGGATAACTCCACGCAGCCGCTCTTTCGGCAGATTGCGTCCTTGGTGGAAGACACCATTGTGGACGGCACTCTGGCGGAGGGCGATAAGGCGCCTTCCACCAATGAGTTGGCGGATTTCCACAACATCAACCCCGCAACCGCGCGAAAGGGGATCACCCTCTTGGTGGACTTAGGGGTGCTGGAAAAGCGCCGGGGCATCGGCATGTTTGTGGCCGAGGGTGCTTCGCGTGCCATCCGCGAGCGCAGGCGAGGCGACTTTGCCGCGGAGTATATGGCCCCGCTTGTCGATGAAGCAGTGTGCCTGGGCTACAACCGCGCCCAGCTCCATGACCTTTTCGATCGGGTTGCAGAAAGCAGAGGAATGTACTCATGATTACTACCCGCGATTTCACCTTTTCCGCAGGCCTTACCCATGGCTTGGTCGGCCGCAACGGAATTGGCAAGACCACCTTATTGCGAAAAATCGCCGGCCAAATTCAATCCGGCCGCATCACGGTCTTTGACCGCCAGCCCTTTGATAACCAATCCGTGCTCAACCGGGTAATCCTCATGGGCATCGACAATCCGCTGCCGGATTCGTGGGGTAGCAAGAAACTCGGTGCCGTCGGCCAGGCCCGATGGCCCAACTGGAATGCGGAGCGATACGACGACCTCATCGCGCGCTTTGACATCCCAAATAAGGCGTATTCCGCGCTCTCCCGCGGGCAGAAATCGGCGTTGGGATTTGTTTTCGCCGTTGCCTCTGGCTGCGAAATAATGCTTTTGGACGAGCCTTATCTGGGTCTCGACCTGCCACGGCGCGAACTCTTTTACCAGGTCCTCCGGGAAGAGCACGGTCGCACCATCGTGGTATCCACCCATCACCTCAATGAAATAGAGGGGTTGTTGGACACTATTTCCCTCATGGGGGAGAGCCCTATCAGCGGTCCAGTGGATGAATTTGTTGATTCCTTCCTGGAAATCAGCGGGCCCGAGGAGGCCATCTCCGCGGCCGTTTCCGCCCTTGACCTGCCGGTATTGGAGCGCGCTTCAACCAGCCTGGGAGACCAAGTGCTTGTCGATGCCCGCACTACCTCGCCCGATCCCGTCTTCCGCTATGCCAACGAACATCATCTCCGGGTAGCAGAGGTATCACTTGAAAAGGCTGTCCGAGCATTGGAGGAGCAGTCATGAAACTCTTATGGCACACAACGGAATGGGTCTGGGTAACAGTCCTATTCTTCATTGCGCTTTATCCTGTACTTTTTGGCGAAAAGTGGGGAACTGTCACCTTGCTCTTGCCCCTTGTGCCCATCCTGACGTATCAACCCAGTTTTGATAAGTACCAAGTACTTGGCCTGAGCTCACAGATATGGAATGAACACCGCCGGATTATCGTCTCGGTTTTTGCTGTTGTGGCCATGGCAGGAGCGGCTGCACGGCAGAGCTGGTGGGCGTTGGCTGTTTATGCGGCGGCATTGGCATGGGCGCTGTGGCGGAAACCAACCCCAACCAGGACGGGGTACTCACGACCCCTTTGGGAATTGCATCCAAGCTTGGGCGTTTCCCGCCGACGCTCGACGCGCAGGCTGTATACCGCCGCCAGGTCCGCATGTGGCTGATGGTCGTCGTATTCTTAGCCATCAACGTTGTGCTTTCGCTAATGAGCACGCTGTGGGAACCGATGGAATTCATCGCTTTCATTGCTTGGTCACTCTCCGCCGTTTTCATCAGCCAGCCCATGGGCATATTGCGGGATACGCTCAGGGATTATGTCACCCTCGGCGGCACGCGTCGGCGCTGGGCTTCCATGACCGCAATGACGGGGCTCATCCTCATCCTTGGTTGCGCCGCCGTAGGGTTAGCCCTTTCCTTCTGGGGGAACACAATCGAGGTCGCCGCCGGCATGACCGCCATCGCGGGCGTCACCGTCCCGGGACTTATGTACCTCGAGTTCCTAGAGAAGAGGACCCTTGGAGTTTTAGTCGCGTACCTCCTCGGTATCGCAGCACTGTTATGGCTTTTCGCCCAAGGCTATATCTCGGCCGCGGTGGGGATGTTTATAAGCCTTGGCATCTACGCCGTATGGGCCGTAACTCTGCCGATATATGCACGCCGCATAAGCAGCCTGTGGAGGAAAGGCTTTGCGGGCTGGCTTGGCATGAGATAAATGCGTTCGAAACCAGGAGTGACCAGCGAGTTTGTAAAAGTTTAAAGCGGTGTGTAACTTAATACGAGTCAGCGCGACCGACAGCGCCCCACAGAGACAAGAATTTGTTTCTGGCTGAAGCGGCGATAGGAAAACAGGCCCTGACAAAAAATAACTTTTTACTCGCAACGAGTTCCATGCTTTAGAGCATGTAGCTGTTGTGTGGTGACGATGTCTGAGAACTCAATAGTGTGCCAATGTACTTATTTTTTATTTTTGTGTGCATGGTTGTGTGTTGATTGGTCTGTTGGCCAGCGAATCTTGTGTGGTTTGTTGGTTGGTGTGTGCCGGTAAGGTGTTGGAATACGCATCTTTTTGAATACTGTTTAGTGTTTCGGCTGCATTGATGGATTGGTTGGCATGTGATTGTGTTCAACTTTTTGTCTCCCTTTTTTGCCCCGTCGGGTTGGGGAGGCAATGATTTTTTCTTTGTAGTAATTTTTGGACGCCAGCACGGGCCTGCTTTTGTGTGGTTTGTGGTGGTTTGTTCTTTTGGTTAGGTTTGGGCTTTTCACGGCCTATTTCAGGTTATTGTTCTGAAATTTTT
>NZ_JASPIY010000001.1:0-268632 GCF_030232085.1 Corynebacterium sp. MSK073
ACTACCCCCGGTACCCGATATCCGCACCGGTCGGTACTCGATACCGCCCTACCGGTACTAAATAGCGTCGCGCGTCACAGGTGGGCGCGCCAGCCGTGAATCACGTTGATGAGGCAGCATGCGGCGAGAAGGGAGCCGATGAGGAATAGCGCCGTGAAGCCAATGTAGGGGGCTAGGGCGCTGAAGGCCATGGGAATAAAGAAGCCGGTATAGGACACGGAATAGAACACGGCGGTAAGGCCGGCGAGGTCATCTTTTCCGGCGATGCGCTGGACCTCGGAAAGGCCGGCGACAAGTGCTAGGCCGTAGCCGGCGCCCATGACGGCGGCGCTGGTGATACCGAGCGGGAGGGAAAGCGTGCGCGCGGCGATGGCGCCGAAGATGGTGCCGGCGGTAATGACGGCCATGGCAACGGCGGAGGCCCGGGCGGAGCGGTGGGTATCGATGACCTTGCCAAACATTTGGATGCCGACGCCGCAGCCCAGCGTAATGACGGTCATGAGGCCGGAAAAGGCGATGGGGGCATCGCCGGCGGAATCGGAAAGCAGCTGGGGCAAGAGGGCATAGGCAGCACCCGCGCAGCCGAATACCCAGGGGGCTACGGGAAGGACGATGCGGGAAAAACGGCGGTGCGCGGCAGAAGGAATGTGCAGCATGTGCAACATATCGCGGATGCTTAAATCCAGGAACGTGTCCTTGACGGTTGCGCCGCGGGGCGGGCGGGTCTCAGGGGTCTTCAACAGCCACACCGCGGTAATAACGGTGAGCAGGATGTGCAAGACATAGGCCAAGTGGGTGGGCCACGGGCCCCATTGCGCCAACACCGAGGCCAGGGCGGCGCCGATAAGGAAGCCCACGGTAAGGCACATCGATGCCTTTCGGGGACCTGCGGCGGGGTCACCGCCGGAGCGGGTGATGAGCTCGGAAATCCAGGTGGAGCCGACCGCCATGACGATGCCCAGCGCCAGGCCACACAGCACGCGGCCGGCGGCGATGATGAGGGGTTCTTCGGGCGCGATGGACAGCAGGAACGACCCGGCCAGGGAGAGCGGTGCGGCGGGCAGCATCGTGGGGCGGCGGCCGATATAGTCCGACAGTGGCCCGGAGATAAGCAGTGCGGGCACGATGCCGATGACGTAGGCCGCCAGGAGGCCGTTGACGGTGACCTGCGAGAAGTGGGATTGCTCGCGGTACATCACGAGCAGGGGAGTAAATTCATTGCCACCCCAGGCAACGGCCACCATGCTGCCTGCAACGGGTAACCAGTCGCGATTGGCGGGGTCTTGACTCATAGTTGATCCTTCGAATTTTTCAGGTGCGAGCGGAGTGCAGAAAGGTAGGCGGGCAGGTTGGCGGTGCGGAGGGCATCGGCAAGCACGCGGTGCTGATCGACGAACGCGCGGGCCCGCGCCACATTGCGCCCGATGGCGGTGGCGGTAAAGCGCTGCTGGCGCTCGCGCAGCTGGTAGCCAACATTGGCCAGCAGGCTATTGCCGGCGCTATCCATGATGATTTGGTGGAATTGGGCATCCAGGCGCGTGTATTCGCGGAGATCCTCGGCATCCAAAGCGGCGTCTTGGGCCGCAATGTTTTCTTGCAGGCGCTTGGCGATGCCCCCACGTTCTGCCTCGCCTAGCTCGCAGATCTTTTCGGCACTGTGGGCATCGACAAGCAGGCGAGCCTCGTAGACCTCCCGGATTTCTTGGGGGCTAATTGGCACAACCAGCGCGCCGCGCTTGGGATAAAGCTGCAAAAAGCCCTCGAGCTCCAGGCGCAGGAAAGCCTCGTGAGCCGGGGTCCGGCTGACTCCTACCTCGGCCGCGAGCGCGGCTTCTGACAGCATTTGCGTGGAATCGATGGTGCCGTCGATGATCCTTTCTTTAACCAATTCATAAACCCGCTCCGCGGCAGGCTGCATGCTTGTATCGCTCATGCATACATCGTGCATACAAGTTAGTTTAAGCGTCAACCTATTCCCAATTCCGGGGTTGGCGTGGCTTAGACTGGAGGGCATGCAACGTTGGGTCTTACACATCGATATGGATGCGTTTTTCGCCTCCGTCGAGCAACTGACCCGACCGACTTTGCAGGGCCGGCCGGTGCTCGTCGGTGGGGTTGGCGGCCGCGGGGTCGTCGCCGGCGCGTCCTATGAGGCGCGCGAGTACGGCGCGCACTCGGCGATGCCGATGTATCGCGCCCAGCAATTGGTGGGCCTGCGCGCGGTGGTGGTCAGCCCGCGCCGGGCGGTGTATTCGGCGGCCTCGCGCCGGGTATTTGAGATCATTTCTCAGCACGTCGAGGTCATCGAGCAGCTATCCATCGATGAGGCCTTTATGGAGCCAGAGGCGCTGGTGGGTGCGACGGCGGACGAGGTACAACAGTGGGCGGACGGCCTGCGCGCGCTCATCCGCGAGGAAACGGGCCTGCCGTGTTCCATCGGTGCGGGCTCCGGCAAGCAATTTGCCAAGATCGGCTCCGGTGAAGCCAAACCCGATGGCACCTATGTCATCCCAGCGGAAAAGCAGCTGGAGATGCTCCATCCGCTCGCGGTGGGGAAGCTGTGGGGCGTCGGGCCGGTTACGGAGGCCAAGCTCAAGGGCATCGGGGTGGAGACCATCGGCGCGCTGGCCGCCATGACCCAAAAGGAGGTGGAAATCTCCATCGGCAGCGTCGTCGGATTGCAGCTGTGGCAGCTGGCGCAAGGCATCGACGATAGGGAAGTGGCACCGCGCGCGATTTCCAAGCAGATCTCCACGGAGCATACCTATTCCAAGGACCTGCTGACGGTACCGGATGTGGATGCGGCGATTACCCGCGCGGCCGAGGGCGCGCATCGCCGCCTGCTTAAAGATGGCCGCGGCGCGCGAACCGTGACGGTCAAGCTGCGAATGGCAGATTTCCACATCGAATCGCGCTCGACCACCCTGGCCTATGCCACCGATGACCTAGAGGTATTGACTGCCGCCGCCTTCAAGCTGGCCCGCTACCCGGATGAGCTGGGCCCCATCCGCCTGGTGGGGGTGAGCTATTCCGGGCTGGAAGCCGCGCGCCAAGACGTACTGTTTCCGGAGCTCGACCGCGAAATCGTGCGGCCCGTGCTGCCGGATAGCGACTATGAAACGGGCGTGAGCGATGACTCCCCGCCACCGGCGCCGACCACCGTCGTGGTCGAAGACGATGTGGAGGATCAGTGGCGCGCCACCCAAGACGTCTACCACCCGGATTTTGGCCACGGGTGGATCCAGGGCACCGGGCACGGGGTGGTCAGCGTGCGTTTTGAAACCCGTTCGACCGGGCCTGGCCGCACTAAATCCTTCGCCGCTAGCGACCCAGAGTTGGTGCCGGCCGACCCGCTCGATTCCTTAGACTGGCAGGACTGGCTGGAAACCCAAGACTAGATAGCAACATAGCGCTTGGGATCAGGGTTTTGCCGGAATACCTCGGCAGGATTCGTGCCTGTGGCCAGCGCTGCGGCCAAAAGAATACGCGCCTGGCTGGGCCTGAAGGCCCCCGCGTTGATCGCGCCCAGGCTGCGCAGGCTCGCCCCGCCGCCATCGCCGCCATAGGACATCGCGGTCGCGCCGTACGGGGTGCGGGTGGAAATGACGACGGGGAGGTCGTCGCTGAGGGCATCGGCAAGCGCGCGGCCCATATCCCCACTCATATTGCCCGCGCCCATGGCCTCGATGACGAGGCCGGCGGCGGAAGTGCGGGCGGCATCGACAAGCACGCGCCCCGCGCCGGGGTAGGCAGGGATGATTTCTACCGGGTGCGGCGCCAAGGGCTGCGGCTGCAGCCGCGGGGTGGCATCCGGGACCCGCAGGGACTCAAAAGCGCGCAGGTCGAAGGTGTGCTGCTTGCGGGCCCCGCGCGCCGGGATGGTCATGCCGCCAAAGCGGATGAAGACGCCGGGCTGCCCGCTGCGGGCGAGCTCGCGCGCATCGTGGAGATTGCGCGGGCCATCCGGGTGCGGGTGATCGTAGGAGCGCTGCGCGCCGGTGAGCACGATGGGCGTATCGTCGGCGCAAAAAATTTCCAGCGCCATCGCCGTCTCCTCCATGGAATCGGTGCCGTGGGTGATGATGACGCCGTCGATGTCCGCGCGGGCGGTCTGCTCGTTGACTACCGCGATGAGCTCGTCGAGGTCCGCGAGCGTAATAGAAGAGGAATCGAGCTGGCGAAATTCCACCACTTCGGCGTCGATATCGGCCGCGAGCTGCGCGCCGGTGACGGTGGGGACGAGGGAACCATCCCACACAGTGGTGCAGGCAATCGTGCCGCCGGTGGCGATGAGGGCGAGGTTAGTCATGCTTCCCAGAATAAAAGAAGACGCGCCGAGGCGGCAGGCGCGGACCAGAAAAGCTGGTGCAAATGTAAACTGATGGGAGTTTATACCCCAGACGTGAGGAGTGAGAAGTGAAATTCCGCAAATTTGGTGCCGCGTGCCTCGCATTGAGCGCGGCGGCCGCCCTGTCCGCCTGCTCTTCTGATGACGAGCAAGAAGACACCACCAAGAACAGTGAATCCAGCGAATCCGCGTCCGCTGACGGCGACTCCGCGGCCCCCGCACGGCCAACCGCCGCCGATTTGAACGCCATCCTGGCAAAGGCCACGGATCCGGAGGCATCGCAGGAAGAAAAGACCGCCACCGTGGAAGGCGGCGAATCCGCCCCGGAGATCTTTGACACCATGGCGCGCTCTAAGGAGGAATCCGGCGCGGAGTTCGCGGTCGTGGATCCGGTTTTGCCCGGCTATGACCCGCAGTCCGTGCTGACCACGGTGAATTTCTCCACGGCCGATGGCCAGGAGCAGACCGCGGACCAGGTGGAGTTCATTTATCAGGACGGCACCTGGAAGCTATCGAAGACCTGGGCCTGCACGCTGATCCAAAACACGGTGCCGCCTGAGCAGGTGCCGGAGATGTGCGCCGATACCGGTGCGGGCGCGCTGCCTGCCGATGAGGGCGACGGCGCACCAGCCCAGGGCGATGCCCCCGCGGCCGGCGCAGAACAGGCGCCTGCCGAAGCTCCCGTAGAGGCCCCCGCCGAGTAAGTCCTGTTACTCGGAAAACGCCAGCTCCGTCAGGCTTGATTGCACGACGCGCAGGTCTGAATCGGCGGTGCCGTAGGTTACCTTCGTATCGAAGGAGACGTCACCGCCCACGGGGAGCGGTTTCGTTAGATCTACCGTGATGCTGCCCGAGGAGTTGGTGGAAGAATCCAGCACGTCGAGTTCCTTATCTTCTAACTCCGTGCCCTCGGCCTGACCTTCGAAGGATAATGCGCCCAGGGTGGGGCGTTGTTCCACCTCGACGGATAGCGTGACGCGGTCACCATCGATGGACTTGACCGTATAGCGGGTCGTCTGCAAGAGCGTGGATTCCCCTGTCACGCGCGAATCTACCGTCCACGTCGCGCCGGTGCCCACCTCTTCTTCCGGAAAGACGATGGGCAGCGCGGTCAGCTTCATGATCGCCTGTTCGACGGTGCCGCGCGCCTCATCGCTCGCCTCCTGCGGGGCGGCCAAGCGCAGGGAATTCATCTGGCCGTTGTCTTGGCCGCGCCAGCCAAATTGGAACCCGTCAGCGGAAGAGACATCGGTATCGCCGGAGTATTCCGGATCCCCTGCGGTGACAAACGCGTTGCGCGAGGCCGGCAATTGGTCCTCGACGTCCTCGGTGGCTTTATCCACGGAAGCTGAAAGCGGCAGGGTAGTGGTCTCCTTATCCACGTCGGCGGCCTGGAAATCGGCCGCGGCGGATTTATTCAGCAAATCCTGCGAAAATCCCTCCGTGGCGCGGTAGGTTACCTCCTGCGAGGAATCGATGTCGTGATATTCCAGCAATTTCTTCTCACCGGTTCCGGCCTCTTCGACGGTCAGGCGCGGGGCATCGATAGTCAGGCCGACGGGCTGTTCCACGGCGGGGCCGGGGGTCTCATAAGAACAGGCGCTTAGCGCTACGGCGACGGCGGAAAGGGCTGTAAAAACTTTGACTCGAAACACGCTTACCAAAATACCGGACGCTCCTGATTAGAATGATGTGGGTGAGCCAAAAACGAAGGAGTCAGACAGGTCTTATCGCCGCGGTGGTCATCGCCGTGGCGGTTGTGGATCAAGCCGTAAAACAACTTATGCTGACCGTCCTGACGGAGGGTGTGCCGCACTATGTCATCGGGGACTGGTTCAGGTTTACCCTGCTCTTTAACCCGGGCGCGGCGTTTTCCATCGGCGGCGAGGGATCGACCTGGCTGTTTACCACCATTCAATTGGCGTTCGTCCTAGGTGTGGCCATCGCCGCCCCGCGCATCCACAATACGGGCCAGGCGCTGGGGCTGGCGCTCATTGCTGGCGGGGCATTGGGCAATTTTGCGGACCGCATCTTCCGCGACCCGGGCTTCTGGTTCGGGCACGTCGTGGACTATATCTCGGTCGGCTCGTTCGCGGTCTTTAATATCGCAGATGCGGCCATTACCTGCGGCGTCGTCATCTTCATCGGCGCCATGCTGCTCGCGGAACGGAGGGCGGAAAATGAATAGGCAATTGCGCAGTTTTCCCATTCCAGAGGGGTTGGAGGGCATGCGTGCCGATGCCGCGCTGGCCAAGCTCCTTGGCCTCTCGCGCTCGGCCACTGCCCAGCTCTGCGCCGAAGGCGGGGTCACCGTAGATTCGCAGGAGCTGGGTAAATCCGAGCGCCTAGCTTCCGGCCAGGTGGTTTCGGTGCTGCTCCCGGAGCCGGAAAAACCCCTGCTGCCGCGCGAGGAGTTGGTAGAGGGCATGGACGTTTTATATAGCGACGCCGATATCATCTGCGTGCACAAACCAGTGGGCGTCGCCGCGCACCCGAGCGTGGGCTGGGATGGTCCGACGGTCATCGGTGGGCTGCGTGCGGCAGGGTATAACGTGGCCTCGCTTGGCCCTACCGAGCGCCAGGGCATAGTCCACCGCCTGGATGTGGGCACCTCCGGGGTCATGGTCGTGGCTTCCTCCGGGCGCGCCTATTCGGCACTCAAGCATGCGTTTAAGCACCGGACCGTGAAAAAGACCTATCACGCGGTGGTCCAGGGCCTGCCCGATCCGATTGAAGGCACCATCGATGCGCCCATCGGCAGGCACCCGAAGTCGGGCTGGAAATTCGCCGTGCTTGACGATGGCAAGGCCGCGGTCACCCATTACCGCCTCATCGAGGCCTTTCGCGAGGCCAGCCTCATCGAGGTGCACCTGGAAACCGGCCGCACCCACCAAATCCGCGTCCACATGTCCGCCACCGGGCATCCCTGCGTTGGCGATCCCATGTACGGCTCGAACCCGCAACTTTCTGCCCGCCTAGGACTCGAGCGCCAGTGGCTGCATGCGGTGCAGCTGGGCTTTACCCACCCCGGCACCGGAAAGTGGTTCGAAGCCCGCGCGCCGTACCCCGATGACCTGCAACAGGCCCTGGAGCGCCTGCAGGGATGAGGAAGTTTTATCGGCGGCGCCGCCTAGCGGCCTTGGCGCTGGTGCTGGTGGCGATCGTGGTGGCCCTGGTGCTTTTTGGCACGCTGGGCACGCAGGCATCCACGCGGGTGCAAGGCGATCAGCTAGGCCCGGATGGGGAGTCCCGCGCGGAGTATATTGAGCGCGTCAATTCCATGGACATCGATCCGGATGCCACCACGTATGCGCTGGTCACCTTCGATACCGAGTTGCCCCCCGTCGCCGTGGCCGCCGCCTTGACTGATATTCCGCGCATGGACGCCATCCTCATGGGCTCGACCGCGCCCATCGCGGTGCCGGAGCCCGTTGCCGGCGAGGATCGCGCCGCGGTGATTAACCGCACCTTCGATCGCATCGGCGCCTCCTACGGCCAGCGCCCCAGCGCGGTGAGCGCCGCCGTGGTGTGGGGCACGGGCACTCAGCTTGCCGATGTCGCCTCCCTCCCCGCCGTCGCCGCTGTCGAGCCCGCGCCTGCCGATGCCGCCTGGGGCAGCTTCGCCGTGCGCCCACCCAGCTAAATTTGCCATCCTGAACGCTTCGCCGCGCGGGATGCAGGGGTGGCGGCTTAGCATCGGGGGCATGGAACACATTCGGGCATATATTGCGGCTTTAAACTCGGCGATGGATATCCTCGCCGAGGCCGCCGATATGCCCGCCTCCGAGCTGACGGCCGCCGGCATGCCGGATGCCGCCGCCGCGTCGATAGCCCACCTTTCCCAGATCTATTTCGGGCCGACCAGCTTTACGCGCCGCCAGCGCCGAGCGGTCGAGGGGGCGCGCCGCAATGGGCATTCGCTGCCGACGTTGGAGGTCATCGAAAAATACGCCCGTCGCGCGCCCACCCAAGCCCGGGCCTGGGCCCTGCGCGCGGAGCTTGCCCAGGTATCGGCCGATACTCAGGCGATGGACAAGCTCGCCCGCAAGAAGGTGCGCGCGCTGCGCCCGCCGCGCGAACCCAAACCAGGCGTTAGGCTGCGCCGCCGCGCCGCCGGCAAACCATGGACGCTGACGATTACGGGCAGTTCCAACCTCGTCGCGGAGCTGCATAACCAAGCAGGCACGCTTGCCGATGTCGCCGCCCTCTTCCACTCCGGCGCCTCCACCTCCACCGTGCGCACCAACGTGGTAATCCCGCTGGATAAGCTGAGCGCCGTTGTGCAGGGCGATAAAGACGTGACGGTCACCATGACCAACGGCGCGCAGATAAGCGGCGCCGAGCTGGCCCAGCGCGCGATGGCGGAGGAAGGCTTTATCACCCTAATCCACCCCGTGGAGGGGCCGGTGAACCTGTACCGCATGCGGCGCGGGGCAACGTGGAAGCAATTTATGATGGCTGCCGCTGAAAACCCCGTCTGCCCGGTGCGCGGGTGCCACCGCCCAGCCGATGAATGCCAGGTTCACCACATCTATAGCTGGGCCGGCGGCGGCTGGACCAATGCCAAGAACCTCACCGTAGCGTGCCCGCACCACAACGGCCGCAATGACGACGACCGCGCGGCCCGCCCCCGCAATGGCCGGTTCGAGCGCGTGCACGGCGGCGTGCGGTGGATTAAACCCTGGCAGCCGCCACCGCCGGACCTTGTTGATACTGGCCCCAGTTAACCCACGGCTTTGGGCCCAAGGCCCGCCCCTCGGCGGCGACCATTACGCGCCGTTTTCCTGCGCGCGCAACCATTTCGCATTCTCCCGCGCCGCGCACTCTTGCGCGGCGCGCTTTGGCGAACGCGAATGAGATCCGCAATGTAGATGCTGACCGCTACGCCGATGATGCCGAAACCAATCCACCGGTGCGTGGAGAAGTGCTCTTGGGTGACAAAGAGCGCCCACAGCATCTGCATGATGGGGGTGAGGTATTGGAGCATGCCGATCGTCGACAAGCGCAGCGTCCGCGCGCCTTGGGCAAAGCACAATAGTGGCAGCGCGGTGATCAGGCCGGCGCTGATTAAGAGCAGCATGTGTGGCGTGCCTTCCGAAGTGAACGTGCCGTGGCCCGCCTGCTCGATCCACACGATATAGGCGATGGCAACGGGGAGACCACCAAAGCCTCCGCCGCGACCGAGACCGCTGCCGATACCCGCACCTGCTTCTTGATAAGCCCGTAGATGCCAAACGATGCCGCCAACAGCAGCGAGATATACGGCGCCTGGCCGGTAAAGAAGGTCAGATACAGCACCGGGATTGCCGCCACGGCGACGGTGGTCGCCTGCCATGGGCGCAGCTGCTCCTTTAAGAAGATCATGCCGAGCGCCACCGATACCAGGGGATTGATGAAATAGCCTAAAGCGGCATCGGCCACGTGATCGGTATTAATCGCCAGCACATAGGTGCCCCAGTTGACCGTGATAAATACGCCCCCGGCGGCAAGCCAGCCCCACGTGCGCTTGTCCATGCGGACCAATTCGCGCCAGCCACCGCTGAATACTAAAAATGCCGTGACGATAACCGCGGTCCACAACACGCGGTGGGCGAGGATTTTTAGCGGCGTGGCCGGCAGCAGGAGCGGGAAGAACGCGGGGAAGAACCCCCACATGATGTATGCGGCAAGCGTGTAGATCATCACCGCATAATATCGTCATCTTGACCGCCCCGCTAAGATGACCGCATGGCCAAAAACTCCTCCTTCGTCCACCTGCATAACCATACCGAGTTCTCCATGCTGGACGGCATGGCCAAGGTCGATATGTTGGCTGATGAGGTGGTCAAGCAAAACATGCCCGCCGTGGGCATGACAGACCACGGCAATATGTATGGATCCGATGCCTTTTATAAGCGCATGACCAGCGCCGGGGTTAAACCCATCATCGGCATCGAGGCCTACATGGCCCCGGAATCGCGCTTTAATAAAAAGCGCGTGCTGTGGGGCACCCCCGACCAAAAGCGCGACGATGTCTCCGCCTCGGGCGCGTACTTGCACCAGACGATGATCGCGGAAAACGCCACCGGGCTGCGCAACCTGTTCACCTTGTCCTCGCTCGCCTCCTACGAAGGCCAGCTGGGAAAGTGGCCGCGCATGGATGCAGAGCTCATCGCCGAGCATGCCGATGGCATCATCGCCACCACCGGCTGCCCATCCGGCGATGTGCAGACCCGCCTGCGCCTCGGTCAATTCAACGAGGCCCTCGAGGCCGCGGCGATGTGGCAAGACATCTATGGCAAGGACAACTTCTTCTTGGAGTTGATGGACCATGGGCTGGACATCGAAAAGCGCACGCGCGATGGGCTGCTCGAAATCGGCCGCAAGCTGGACCTGCCGCCGCTGGTGACCAATGACTGCCACTACGTGTTGGAGTCCCAGGCGCCGGCGCACGAGGCCATGCTGTGCGTGCAGACCGGTAAGACGTTCATGGACCCGGACCGCTTCAAGTTCGGCGGTACCGGCTACTACATCAAGTCCGCCGCGCAGATGCGCGATACCTGGGATGACCTGATTCCCGATGGCTGCGATAACACCCTGTGGATTGCCGAGCGCGTGCAAGACTACAGCGAGGTGTGGGAGGAACACACCCACGACCGCATGCCCATTGCCGATGTCCCCGAGGGCCACACCCCCACCTCCTGGCTGACCCACGAGGTGATGGAGGGGCTGCAGCGGCGGTTCCCCGGGCGCGATGTGCCGGAGGAGTATATCGAGCGCGCCAAGTACGAGATTTCCGTGATTGAGATGAAGGGCTACCCGTCCTACTTCCTCATCGTGGCGGAGCTTATTAAGTATGCGCGTTCGGTGGGCATTCGTGTTGGGCCCGGCCGTGGTTCTGCGGCGGGTGCGCTCGTGGCTTATGCACTGACCATTACCAATATCGATCCGCTGGAACATGACCTGCTCTTCGAGCGCTTTTTGAACCCCGAGCGCCCGTCCGCGCCCGATATCGATATCGACTTCGACGATCGCCGCCGCGGCGAGATGATTACCTATGCCGCCGAGCGCTGGGGCGAGGACAAGGTTGCCCAGGTCATTACCTTCGGCACGGTGAAAACCAAGCAGGCCATCAAGGACTCCGCCAAGGTGCACTTTGGCCAGCCCGGCTTCCAGATGGCTGACCGCATCAACGGCGCACTGCCGCCGGCGATTATGGCGAAGGATATTCCGTTGCGGGGCATTACTGACCCCGACCACGAGCGCTATTCCGAGGCCGCCGAGGTCCGCCAGATGGTGGAATCCGACCCGGATGTGAAAAAGATTTATGACACCGCGCGCGGCTTGGAGGGCGTTGTTCGCCAGGCTGGTGTGCACGCCTGTGCTGTGATTATGGCCTCGGTGCGGTTGATGGACCACATCCCGATGTGGAAGCGGCCTGCCGATGGCGCCTATATCACCGGCTGGGATTACCCCGCCTGCGAGGCCATTGGCCTGCTGAAGATGGACTTTCTGGGCCTGCGCAACCTCACCGTTATCGGCGATGCCATCGAAAACATCAAGCGCAACCGTGGCGAAGAAGTGCAGCTCGAGCAGCTGCATGCCGATGACCCCAAGGTCTCCAAGGTCTATGACCTGCTCTCGCGCGGGGATACCTTGGGCGTGTTCCAGCTGGACTCCGGCGGTATGCAGGAGTTGCTCAAGCGCATGAAGCCTACCGGCTTCAAAGACATCGTGGCCTCCTTGGCCCTGTACCGTCCTGGCCCGATGGGCGTCAACGCCCACTGGGATTATGCCGACCGCAAGAACGGGCGTAAGGAAATCACCCCGATCCACCCTGAACTCGAGGAACCGCTGAAGGAAATCCTGGATGAGACGTATGGTCTCATCGTCTACCAGGAGCAGATCATGCGTATCTCGCAGAAGGTGGCGAACTACACCGCCGGCGAGGCAGATGGCTTCCGTAAGGCGATGGGTAAGAAAAAGCCCGAGGTCCTGGCCCAGCAATACGATAAATTCTGGGGCGGCATGCAAGAAAATGGCTACTCTAAATCCGCCATGGATGCGCTGTGGGGGACCATCGAGCCCTTCGCGTCGTACGCGTTTAACAAGTCCCACGCCGCAGGCTACGGGTTGGTCTCGTTCTGGACGGCCTACCTCAAGGCCTACTACGCGCCGGAATATATGGCTGCGCTGTTGACCTCTGTGGGCGATAAGAAGGATAAGTCCGCCATCTACTTGTCGGACTGCCGCCACTTGGGCATTAACGTTTTGCCGCCCTCGGTCAATGAGTCCGAGGAGGACTTCCAAGCTGTGGGCGAGGATATTCGCTTCGGCATGGGCGCTATCCGCAACGTGGGCTCTGAAGTGGTCGAATCCATCATTGCCTCGCGCAAGGCAAAGGGGGCGTTTACGTCCTTTAGCGATTACCTCGACAAGATCGATTTGGCAGCGTGTTCCAAGCGCGTGACCGAGGCGCTGATCAAGGCCGGTGCCTTTGATGATTTCCAGCAGCCGCGCAAGGGGCTGATGCTTATTCACGAGGACGCCGTTGATGCCGTGCAGACCACCAAGAAGGCGGCGGATAAGGGGCAATTCGACCTCTTTGCCGGATTCGGCGGTGGCGACGATGCCTCCTCTGAAGGCGCCTTTGCCATTGATGTTCCGGACGACTCGTGGGATCGCAAGCACGAGTTGGCACTCGAGCGAGAGATGCTGGGTCTCTACGTTTCTGGCCACCCACTTGATGGTTTCGAAGAGGCCCTAGCTGCGCAGACCAATACTCCGCTGACCAAGATCCTCAACGACGAGGTACACAATGGCCAAGAACTCATCATCGGCGGCATCATCTCCGGTGTGGACCGCCGCTTTTCTAAGCGCGATGGTTCCCCGTGGGCGATTGTCACGGTAGAAGACCACAACGGCGCGCAGGTAGAGATCTTGGTGTTCAATAAGGTCTATTCGCTGGCGGCGCCGCATATTGTGGAAGACAACATTATCTTGGCGCGCGTCAACGTGAAGGTGCGCGATGAGCGCCGGTCGCTGTTTTGTTCCGATATTCGCGTTCCCGAGCTGGGTCCAGGCGGTGGCGCGAGCCTGCCGCTGCGCCTGACCATGCGCACGGACCAGTGCACGATGGAAAATATCGCCCGACTCAAGCAGGTCTTGGTTAAAAACCACGGTGAGTCCGATGTCTATCTTGAGCTTGTCGAGGGCGACCAATCCACCACCATGGTCCTCGGTGAGCACCTCCGCGTGGAACGATCGGGCAACCTCATGGGAGACCTGAAGGCCACGATGGGTGCAGGTATTTTGGGATAGAAACTCTCCTGCACCTTCTATGGACACTGTTACCGCCGCTCAGAGAAAGCAATTTCGCTGCACCTGCGGTAACGGTGGGCCAATTGTGAAGACCGCTCGCGTGCAGAGGAATAATTGCGTTTGTCTCAGAAGTTGGCGTGCCGTCCACGACTCGGATTTGTGAAATCGCACAAGCTCCCGCGCGATTACCGCTGGCAATGCAGTACAAGCGGAGCAAGTAGGCGGTGGCTGAAGAGCTGATCGCGCGCCCCAACCGCCACCGCTTTAATACCGAAATCTACGGAAGTAGCTGGCGGACCGGTTCTGGAAGCATCTTATAGAACTGATCGGCTACCTGCGGCATGAAGTGTAGAACACCACTCAACATGGCGCCGAGGGCAATGACGCCAGCGATGATTCCAACGCCCTTCGCGATGCTGCTGGAGCCGTCACCAGGCAGCCATGCCCCGGGGGCATCGTCAGGAGCGTCGCCGTCTTCATCTTGGGAGCCACCGACGAGATCGGCGACAGAAAAGATAGTAGTGGTCCCGGACACCTCGTTGCCGGCGATAAGGAGGGCATCGTCAGTAGGCGAGTCTTCCTTGCTAACGAACGCCAACCCCTCTGGGCCCAAGTCGCCGGCCAAGCTGGTGACGGCAACATTGTCCTCGTCATAGTCCACGGCGAAATCGCGATTGTTGGTATAGGTGACGAACTCGGCATGAGCGGGGTCGGTGACGTCGTAGACGAAAATGCCGCCCACGCGCTCCATGCCGATGAAGGCATAGGTGCGATCGCCAACTGTTCCAATCGTCAGGGCTTCCGGTTCGGGGCCTTTATTATTGGAGCGATCGTCAAAGTCGGGGTCTTCGTTATCGGCATTGAAGTTAAGTCCCTCGATGTCCTTGGTGATTTCCTCGAAGTCGGAACCGGAATCGAAGACGACGTTGCCCTCGGCATCGTAAATGCTAAAGGAGCGGGACCCGAAGGAATACAGGCCATCGAAGCAGCCCTGTTCCTCATTCCACCCAGAGGCATTGCTCAACTTGAGGTTGCCGGCGTATTTCTTGTCCTCGATGCCTTCTGGCAGGTCGACGGAATCACAGACCTGGCCCTCTTCAACAAGATCTTTTAGCTTGACCTCATCGGTGTAGCCGCCCCAATCGCGGGCATCGCCCTCATTGGCGGTGGCGAAGTAGGTCTGGCCGTTGGTTTGAAAGGCACCAATCGAATCCGGCATGGATAGCCCTTGCACAGGGATCGTGCGCAGCTTTGCCGCGCCGTCCTTATTGGAGGGATCGATGGGGACAACGGAGTGGTCCGCGATGTGGGCGGGCAGCACCTTTTCTACGGTGGCGGAGGCGATATCGACCACGCCGATGGCGTTGTTTTCTTGCAAGGTGACATAGGCCTTGCCATCGGCGGAGGAAATATACTCCGGCTCGAAGTCGAGCGAAGGCTTATTGTGGTGGTTTTCTGGGCCGAAGACGCGAATGGACGGGTCGAGTTCTGCATCTGAGCCGTCGAAGGCGCGGAAATCAGCGGTGCGGACATCCGCAGCGGAGGGGGCCTGGACGCCGTCTGGCAGGGAGATGACCGATACAGTACCTTCTGGATCTTTTGCGTATTCGGTGCCGTCGGCGGTGAGCTCATCGGAGGGCTCGCCCTCATTCGCGGTCAAGGCATAGGCGCCGTCATTAGTGATGTGCACGTTATCCGGCAGCGCGCCGAGCGGCACGCGACCGAGCTCGTCGCCGGAGGCGGCATCGAAAATCAGGGCCTCGCCGTTTTCGGTTTTGTCTCCCTGCTGCACGGCGGCGATGGCGAGGCCATCGGGGCGCACGGCCACGGAGTTGATTTCCTTATCGCCGCCGGCGGAAACCTCGGCCGCCTTGGTGGGGTTGGCGGGATCGGAAGCATCCAGGATATCCACCTTGCCCGATTGCGCGTTCACCGTGAGAATGCGCTGGGAGGCGGCGTGGTAGGCCACGATTTCCGCTGCTGATTTGCCCATGACCCCGGCTTCATACGAGCCGATGGGGCTTAGTTTTACCGCAGCATCGTCGGCGGAGCGTTCTAAAACATTATCGACGATATGCGCGTTGGCGGCCGGGGCGCAGCTGAGCGCAAGGCAGGCAGCCACGCCGATAGAGGTGCGCTTAAACATAGAGAGAGTCCTTTCGTGTGGAGCACTCCATTGTCTCCAAACCACGTAACAGTCACGCTAAACCGGAATGAAATCTAGGTGAATCGGTCGAGCACTAGGTAGGACGAGTAGACTCTGCAATCATGACTGAATCGACCATCCACGCATCCGATATCCAGCAGGCACAGGCACGTATCAGTTCCGAAATCGCGCCGACGCCGCTGCAGTATTGCCCCCGGCTTTCTGCGGAAACGGGCTGTGAGGTCTATTTAAAGCGCGAGGATCTCCAGGACGTGCGCTCGTATAAGATACGCGGCGCGCTCAATAGCATCTCCAGCTTGTCGCAGGAGGAGCGGGAGCGGGGCATCGTGACGGCATCGGCAGGCAACCATGCACAAGGCGTGGCCTATGCGTGCCGCACCATGGGGATTCCGGGCAAGATTTTCGTCCCGGAGCCCACGCCCATGCAAAAGCGCGACCGCATCCACGTGCACGGCGGAGACCAAGTGGAACTCGTAGTAGTGGGTGCCAACTTTGACGAGGCCGCGGCCGCCGCGCATGCCGATGCCGCCGAGCGCCACGCCAACTTCATCGAGCCCTTCGATGCCCGCGATACGATCATCGGCCAGGGCACCGTGGCCGCGGAGGTCTTGGCGCAGCTTTCGGCCAAGGGCGCCTCGGTCGATACCATCGTCGTGCCCGTCGGCGGCGGTGGGCTGATTTCTGGCATCACCTCCTATATGGCGGATATGGCACCGCACGCGAAGGTGGTGGGTGTGGAGCCGGAAGGGGCGGCATCGCTAAGAGCAGCCTTCCGCAATGGCGGGCCGGTGGCGCTAGAGAGCGTGGATCCGTTTGTCGACGGCGCGGCGGTCAAGCGCCTGGGCTCGCTGCCGTATGAGATTTTGGAGGCCAACCAATCGCGCCTGCACTGGGACACGGTCTCTGAGGGGGCGGTGTGCACGGACCTGCTCAACCTGTATCAAAATGAGGGTATTATCGCCGAGCCCGCCGGTGCGCTGTCCGTGGCCGGGCTGCAGCGGGTGCCGCTAGAACCGGGTTCGACGGTGGTCTGCGTGATTTCTGGGGGAAATAATGACGTGCTGCGCTACGCCGAAATCATGGAGCGCTCCCTGGTGCACCGCGGCCTGAAGCACTACTTCTTGGTCAATTTCCCGCAGGAACCGGGCCAGCTGCGCCACTTCCTATCTGAAATCCTGGGCCCCAGCGATGACATCACTCTTTTTGAGTACCTCAAGCGCAATAACCGCGAGACCGGTGCCGCGCTGGTGGGCATACAGCTAAGCCGCGCCGAGGACCTGGCGGGGCTGAAGGAGCGGATGGCCGAGTCCAAGATCTCGGTGCAGCACCTGCAGCCGAATACCCCCGAGTACGATTTCCTGGTGGCCTAATGCGCGATACGTATCGGCGCCCCACCGGCCAGGTGGAACACGAAAATGAGATCAAACGCTCGCGGTTTATTGCCCTGATCGGCCGGGTCACAAACGAGGAAGAAGCGCGGGCGTTTATCGATGCCGCCCGCCAGCGCTTTCCCGATGCCCGCCACCATTGCTCCGCCTATGTCTACCACGTCGACGACGCGAACCCAGTGGAACGTTCCTCCGATGATGGCGAGCCTTCCGGGACGGCCGGAAAACCCATGTTGGATGTGGTGAAAGGCTCTGGAATGCTTGATATTTGCGCGGTGGTCGTGCGCTACTTCGGCGGCATCAAGCTGGGCGCGGGCGGCCTCGTGCATGCCTATGGCGGGGCGGTCAGCGAGGCCATGGAGAAGGTCGAGGCGGTCACTCGGGCGCGCCGGGAGCTTTATACGGTGGAATGCCCGCACGCCACGGCCGGGCGCCTCGAAGCGGATTTGCGCGGGCGCGGCATCGATATCACCGATACCGAGTACGGTGCAGCCGTAACCTTTACCGTCGCCGTGCGCCCGGGTGGGCTCGATGCGCTCCAGGCGATGCTCGCCGCGCTTTCCCAAGGTGAAATCAGCGCGCGCGAAGCAGGTTCTGCTTGGGTTGAGGTAGGATCTGGGTCATGACTATGCAGCAGCGACCGAATAACCCCATTGCGCAGCGCAAGCAGCAGGTGCGCAAGCACTCCCGCAACGCCGTTATTTCCGTTGCCGGTGGCCTCGGCGCAGGAGTTGTTTTAGGTGTGCTATCTGCTAATTTGGCCGCTTGGATGGTTTTGGGCCTTATCATCGCCGTGGTGGGCGGCGGGTATAACTGGTTGAAGATCCGCAGAATCGTCAACGAGAACCACAATAATTATTAATGCCTACCCCGCAGCCAAGCGGCCGCCCCGTCCGCATTGATGCTTGGGTATGGGCGGTGCGCATGTTCAAAACCCGATCCGCCGCGGCCACCGCGGTGCGCGCCGGGCACGTGAAAATCAACGGTGAAGCGGTCAAACCCGCGCAACAAGTCGTGCCAGGCGATAGGGTGCGCGTGTGGCGCAACCACCACGAGCACGATTTGGAGGTGCTGGCTACCGTCGCCAAGCGCGTGGGCGCGCCGGTGGCGCGCACCTGCTATACCGATCACGCGCCTCCGCCACCGCCCAAGGAGTTCATGCCGTCCGTGCCGGTGCGCCCCCGCGGTGCGGGCCGGCCGACGAAGAAGGAACGCCGCGATATGGAAAAATTCCGCGGCGGGTTCCGCTAGGAATTAGCGCGCAGCGCCTTAAGGCGCGCGTTCAGGCGGCGCCGGCGGCCGGCGCGGTCGCCGGATTCAGCGGTGGCCTCGATATGCTGTTTGCCAAATTTATTGAGCAAGAGGTCATCGATAAGGCGCACTTGGCCGGGCCGAAAGCGATAGTGCATGGTGTCGTGGACGTGGGCAATGGCGTCATCGTCAAGCAGCTGCTCGAGCTGGTCCAAGGACCGGATATCGTTTTCCTCCAAGATTTCCGCGAGGAAGCGGTAGTGCTCCGAGCGCGAAAGTGGGAAGCGGTTGCCCAAAATGATGGCTAGGACGCCAGGCAGGGTTTCCGGAGTAAGCTCCACGTCCGTGTCCGTCTCCGTGCGCGGGGCCTTGAGCGCGGCGATTTCATCGAATTGCTGATCGGCTAGTTCGATGAGGCCGGCGGCCAGCGTAAAAAGGCGGTCGACCTCGGGCGAGGGCGGGGTAGGGCCCTGCTTATAGCGGATATCGTGCTCGAATTCCGCCCACGCGTGCTGCAGCACGGTGCGGATTTGCACCTCAAAGGTCCAACCCACGAAATCGGCGAGCTCTTCCATGGCCGCCGCGCTATCGTCCGTCACGGTGAGCACCAGGTGGTGGGAACCGTAGCCAAAACCGCCGGAAATGCGGGTCTCGGCCGCCTTATCTACAGAGCGCACGACCTTGAAGGACTCGCCCAGCACGTCTAGCGCATTGGGAATGGTGGTGGAGTGGTACAGCGTAACGCGCACGCCCATGACATCGTGGATATCGTCCCACGGGGTGGGGTAGATGAAATCGCCGCCCTCGCCCCGCTTCTTGGCCTTGCGTTTGAGCGAAGACCACGCCTTGACGCGCGTGGATACCCGGTCAAAGATGATGCCGGCGTCATTGAGTAGATCCTCGATGGCGGTGCGAAAATCCTCCGCCGCCGTGGGGTGGCTGCGGGTCCAGGCGTGGTACTGATTGCTCAGCCTCGACATCCTGCTTTCCGCCATGGTGCTCCTCTCATAATTCGCGGGGAAATCCGTTAGACCATACTAGCGGGCGCGAATGTAAAACGGTGCGATGGCGGGGAAGTTGTTCGGCGGCGGCGCGGGCGAGGTCGCGGGCATACTCATCGGGTAAGTGGGCGAAGACAAAAACCGTCGCGGAATCAGGCACCAGGTAGGTTAAAGAATGCGAGCGCATGAGGCGGCGCATGTGCTTATCCAGCACGGTGAAGGTTTCTGGGTGGGCCAACCACGAGGAAACCGGGGCGCCGTGGGAGCGAACTTGCAGGCCGCCATAGGGCGCTGCGGCCGGCAGGGCGCAGTGGGCCGGGCGCGTCCAAAAGCGCAGGCCCTGCGAGTCGAGCGCGGCGCGCTGCAGGTTATGCGAGGCGCAATTCCACGCCTGTCGGGCCGAAACATCGAGGTCCGCGAGGCCGCGGTGGCTAAGCCTGCGAAAAGTGCGCTGCCCGGGAAAGACCAGCGCCATCGACAAGTTGGGCGAAAGCTGGATGGTGGCAAGGGAGTCGCAAAAGCCGTCATCGGAAAGCCGCTGGTGCTTAATCCACGACCGAGCGAAGAGCGCCGGCAGCAAATTAGCGGTGGTGGGGCGGGGAGCGTCGAGCGTAAGGGTCATGGTGATTTCTCCAGGGTCGTGAGTATCCGCCCCTATTGGACTGGAGAAATGGCCGGGTGGTTCCCTGCGGGCTTAAAAAGGCGGCTCGGCGTCGAGCTCGAGTTCAGAAAAGAGCTGGGCACCGGACCACATGGTGATGTCCTGACCCTTTTTCTGCAGCTCTTCGGCGCGCTTTTCCTTGGAGGTCTTCTTCGCCCATTCGCCGACGACAAGCAGCGTGGTCTTCTTGGTGACGTTTTTGCCCACTTGCCCGCCGCGCTTGGCGATGCCCTGCCACAGCAGCCCCTTATCGTACGGCTCGAAATCGCCGGTCAGGGTGACGTGCTGGCCGTAGAGCGCGCCCTTTGGATCGGCATCGGGATTGGGATCTGGGATGGTATCCGGGGTGGCCACGGCCTGCCACGGCGCCCGGCCAGAAGACGAGGGCTTCTTGTTGGTTCCGGCGGAGCGAGTGGAATCGCGGAAATCGGTACCGGCGCCCAGATCGTCGCCGGAGGTGGGCGCGGTATGCGCGCGCAGGACCGGCAGGATGGCCGCGGACTCGAGCCGGCCGAGGCTAAACTCGCGGCTGGTGAAGAGATCGGTGATGCTTCCGGTATGCACGAAGCGCTGGGCCAACCCGGTGATGATGGTGCCGGCGGCACGGGCGTCCTCTGTGGCATCGTGGTGGGTAAAAGAGTCGCCGCCGAGGTGTTTCACCACGGTGGGAAGCTTGTGGTTGGCTACCGAGATAATACCTTGCTTGGACGCATCGCGGGACAAAGCGAGCGAGCAGGCCAACGGGACGGTGGGGACATCGGCGCCGGCGGCCAGCAATCCGGAGCGCAGCGCGGAAGAGTCGAACTGGACATTGTGCGCGACGATGACATCGCTGCCGATGAAATCAAAGAGCTCTGCGGCCGCTGTGGCAAAGGGCGTGGCCCCCTCGACATCGGCGGCGGTAATCCCATGGATGGAGATATTGATTTCTGCAAAGTGCTCCAAGCCTGGGGGAGGGGTGCACAGCCACGACTGGGACGCGGTTTCCTCGCCATCGCGGTAACGCACGGCACCGATCTGGCAGATGGAACCCCAATTATCATTGGCGGTTTCTACATCAACCGCGACGAAATCAAGCCCTGGGGTTTCCTCGTTAGTGGATGGGGTTGGGGCTTCCGCGGGTGTGTCGCCCTGTTGCGCCGCCTTAATGGCGCGCGCCACGCTGTGGGGATCTTGGTGCGGCGCGAAGGCAATGCTGCCGGCGCTGCCTAAGGACAAGGAACCAAAACCGGTGGCGGTGGGTCCGTGGACGCGCAGGTCATCGATGGTATCGAGCGCGATTTCTGCGGTGGCAGGAGCGCCTAAGCTGCGGGAGAGCAGGCTGCGGTGAAGCACGACTTTTTCCGCAGTGACATCGATGGATACGCCATGCGCGGGATACGACACGAAAATGGCCTTTCTTCTGAGGTGAGAATCTAAGGGGGAGGTGCTGCACAGAGATCGTACTCGCTTGTGCTTAGCAGAAATCCGCCGCGGGGGTGAAGCGTTTTAATCCGTCCCGCTGTGCTGCAATCCGGCATTGATAATACGCACGCCACGCACCAAATCGGCGCGGTAGTCCGCCGGGGTAGCTCCGCCGGTGGTTTCTAAAAGCTGGCGCTGGGATTGCTCGAGCAGCGTGGCGCCTAGGACGAGGTGCACGGCGGAAAGGGCGGCGGCCTTGCGGGCAGTATCATCGAAATCGGGGCAGGTGGCGGAGCTAAACTGTGCGACGAGGTGATCCCACGCCGTGGAATCCGGCTGGGAGAGGCCGGCGATGGCAACTTCCGCGCCATCGCGCCGGGCCAGGAGCAATTTGCGCAGGTGCAGGCTAATTTCTTCCAGCGTGGAACCGGCGACGGGGGCGATAATATCTTCGGCAAGAGCGGCGATGAGCGCCTGCTTATTGGCGATGTGCCAATACAGTGCGCCCGGGGCAACGCCGAGGGAGGAGGCGACGCGGCGCATGGTGACATCGGCAAGCCCATACGTATTCAATAGGGTCGTGGCGGCGTCGATGATGGCCTCGCGATGTAGTTGCACAGTGGAAATTGTACGTGTTTCGCCGCGCCAAGGAATAGCTCACAGGTACTTTTCAGACTGCAATAATGTCCCTTGCAAACTTGCATTGTTAAGATTGCGGGGACATAAGAACCCGTCGTGAGGCGGCTTCGCATTCGAAAGATTGATTCAGGAGCTCTCCCTTGTCCTTTTTGACCCCTGCTAAGAAGTCCCTTTTTGCGGTCGCTATGGTTGCCCCGCTTGCCTTAGCTGCATGCAGCTCAAATGACGAGGACGATTCGACGAAGACCACGTCGTCTTCGTCTGCTTCCTCGTCCTCTGAGACCTCCGCGAAGGAATCGGCGAAAAAGTCTGAGGACAAAGACGCAGATAAGGATAAAAAGAAGGAAAAGGAAGAAAAGGACAAGAAAAAGGCCGCCGAGGAGCCTAAGGAGAAGGGCGAAGAAGGCGGCAATGAGGGCACCAACGCGAACCCCATTGAGAATGAGGACGATCCCTTCGCCAACGCCCAGGACATCAAGCCCATTGAAGGTGGGCAAGAAGCAAGCGATGGCGATAAGCAGGCCATTGAGCAGTTGGTGCGCGGGCAGCATGAGATTGACAATGTTAAGGACTACTTTGGATACATGCCTGCCCACGCCTGCAAGGCCGTGCGCGAAGGCGAGTCCGGGGATTTCCAGCAGTACCTCAACTACGTCGATAGCCTGCCCAACCAGTCCTTTGCGGAATACGCAAACTCCATGCGCCAGCAAAGCCAGGGCAATGCCAAGATCAACGAGTTCGCCGACCAGCTAGAGGCCATCCCTACCTCCACCAAGCTGGAATCGATCAATGACGTTGTGGTCAATGGCGATGATGCCTCTGCTACCGTGAGCGTGTCGAACTCGGACGGTACCGATACCTCCACCGTTCGTTTCCGCCGCGAGGACGGTAACTGGACCTTCTGTAACTAAAATGTCTTCCCGCCAAGCTCGCTTGCCCCGCACACTCGGTTTCGGTGCGGGGCTCCTCGCGTGTTCCCTGTTCGTTTTCGGCATCTGTGGCGCGCTCTGGGGGTTTATGCGCCCTACGATGACCGGCCATGCTGTCGACGGTGGCGGCTACGCCATTGAAGCCGCGGGCAACGCGCAATTCGTCGCATTTATGACCTTTGCACTCGTCACGGGTTTCTTGGGGCTGTGCCTCGGACTGGCCGCATTCGCGCAGCGTCGCGGGCGTGGTCTCACGATGCTGCTGTGGGTAGGGCTGTGCGCGCTTACCGGTGCCGCTTCCTTCTACGTCTTTGGTGGCATCACCGCAACGCACCCGCCGGAGAACCCCGGGGACGTCGTGGAATTTGCGCCGAACTTTTCTCCCGCCGTGGCCTGGGTGGTAGCCCCATTTTTGGCCATGTTTTCCTATTGGTGCACCGCGTTTATTAGCTCCGACGCGGACTGGGAGACGGCTGGCAAAGAGGCCAGTGCGCAAAGGGAAGTAGTTACGCCCACTTGACCGGGGAGCTGCCACAGAATTCCCGCGCGATGTCATCGATTGCGTGCAGGATCGCATCGAGGCTCTGGCTTAAAACCCGCAGCAGCTGGCCTTGGTGAAGGCCCGCCCCGGTCAGGGTCGGCACATCGACGTGGACGTGGAGGCCGTCGTCGCTGGCGCGGCAGTAGGCCGTGGCGCTGTGGTTTGCCCGGTTCCAGTCATTGCAGATCAAAAACAAACGGGTGAATTCGTCCTCATCCGCATTCAGGTCCCACCGGCCTGTGATGATGAGGCTTGGCCCAGAGTCGAGGGTGAAGGTGCAGGCGATGGAGTTGACGAGGGCAAATAGGCAGATTTCACCATCGCTATGGAAGCGGTCGATCCCTATCTGCGGCAGAGCGGTCGCGAGGAAATCCAGGGTGACCGCGGGCGGGGAAGCGGCATCGTCTTGAGCTAGCAACAGCTCTGGTTCTTGGGCCAGGGCCGGAAATTCGCGCGTCGCCACGCTAATGAGCACCTCTGCGCCGCGGAGCGCGGCGGGCACAAAAGCGGCCAATTGATCGTGCGTTGGTGCAGTTCCAGTGCTGAAGTGGCTCTGCCCACACAGCACCAGCGACCCCTCCTCGTCATAGTCCAGCACGGCGGTGGGGTAGAGGCAATCGGCATTCCAACTGGTGATAAATCGGGACAGCGCGGCGGCCTCGCCCAAGTCAACCGCGCCGCGCAGAGTGGTGTGCAGGTGGACAACCACATCGTCGGTCTGCGACACAAAGACCAGCGTGGACCCCGCCTGCCCATGGGAAATGACGAGTTCTCCAGTTGATAGCGCCCAATAGGAAAAATCAAGCTTGCGGACGATGGCGCGCAGGTGCCGCTCAAGACTGGTGGATTCAAATTCGATCATCATGCACCGCACACTCGCCTTCGCTGGAAGTTGATTTTGAGTCTATCGCCCAAGAGGGTGTCCCCGCGGCGCTTTGGGCGATAGTATATTGGTTTGTCTACAGATATAGCCCACGGTGATCAACCAGAAAGTGAGCCAGGAATGCTTCGAACCATCGATCTCCGCGGTCAACAGCTTCGCCCCGCTACGCTGCGCCGCGTCCTTCCGCGCGGCGGCACCGATGTGAATTCCGTCATGGGGACCGTCGTGCCGATGGTCAATAAGGTGCGCGACGAAGGCGTCCAGGCGGCGTTGGATTATGGGGAGCAATTCGATGGGGTGCGCCCGCCGTCCCTGCGCGTCCACCAGGCCGAACTGCAGCGGGCCGCCGACGAGCTTGATCCCCAGGTGCGCGCGGCCATCGAGGCCTCCATTGAAAGGGTGCGCCGCGTGCATGCGGACCAAAAGCCGGAGTCGCACACCACGCAGCTGGCCGCCGGCGCCACCGTGACCGAGGTATTCCGCCCCATCGAGCGTGTTGGCCTCTACGTGCCCGGCGGCAAGGCGGTCTACCCGTCTTCTGTCATCATGAATACCGTGCCCGCGCAAGAGGCCGGCGCCTCCAGCCTGGTGGTTGCCTCCCCGCCGCAAAAGGAGCACGGCGGCCTGCCACACCCTACGGTCTTGGCAACGTGCCACATGCTGGGCGTGGAGGAAGTCTGGGCCGTCGGCGGGGGTCAGGCGGTAGCGCTTTTGGCCTACGGAGATGCGGAAGAAGGCGTAGAGCCCGTGGACATGATTACCGGGCCGGGCAATATCTTTGTCGCCGCGGCCAAAAGGGCGGTGCGCGGGGTGGTAGGCACCGATGCGGAGGCCGGCCCGACCGAAATCGCCATCTTGGCGGATGAGACCGCGAACCCCGTCTACGTGGCCTACGATCTCATCTCCCAGGCAGAGCATGATCCGATGGCGGCAAGTGTGTTAATTACGGCATCGGAAAGCGTGGCCCAGCAGGTGCAGCAGGAGGTCGAGCGCCGCTATACGGCAACGGAGAACTCCGCCCGCGCCGCCGAGGCACTTACCGGCGAGCAATCCGGCATCGTTCTGGTGGATTCCGTGGACGCTGGCATCGCCGTGGCGAATGCGTATGCCGCCGAGCACCTAGAAATCCACACCGCGGATGCGCGCGCCGTGGCAGAGCGCATCAACCACGCCGGAGCCATTTTCGTCGGCGCGTATTCCCCGGTGCCCTTGGGGGACTATTCGGCCGGTTCCAACCACGTGCTGCCCACCTCGGGCACGGCGCGGTTTTCCGCGGGGCTTTCCACCCACACCTTCCTCCGGCCGGTCAACCTCATCGATTATGACCGCGGCGCCCTGGAAGAAATCGCCCCCAACGTCATCGCCTTTGCCAATGCCGAGCGCCTTCCCGCCCACGGGGAGGCCATCCGCGCCCGATTCGAGGAGAAATAAATGGCCCAGCTACATGACCTACCGCTGCGCGAGGAATTGCGCGGCGAGACCGCTTATGGCGCCCCGCAGCTGCGGGTGGCCTACCAGCTCAATACCAACGAAAATCCTTTCCCGCCTTCGCCCGCGCTTGTCGATGCCCTCGTGGACGAGGTCCGCCGCTGCGCCAGCTCGCTCAACCGCTACCCAGAGCGCGATGCGGTCGAGCTGCGCACCGAACTAGCGCGCTACGTTTCGCAGCAAACCGGCGTGGATGTCACCTACGAGCAGGTCTGGGCAGCCAACGGCTCCAATGAGATCCTGCAGCAGCTGTTGCAGGCCTTCGGCGGGCCCGGGCGCAGCGTGCTGGGATTTACGCCGTCGTATTCCATGCACCCGATCCTGTCAGCCGGAACCCACACCCGGTTTATCGAGTGCCCGCGCGATGAGAACTTCGCCATCGATATGGACCGCGCCTTAGCGGCGGTGGCCGAGCACCAGCCCGACGTCATCTTTGTTACTACCCCGAATAACCCCACCGGCGGGGTAACCAGCTTGGAGGATATCGCCGCGCTTATCGATGCCGCCCCCGGCATCGTCATCGTCGACGAAGCCTACGCCGAGTTTTCTGACTCGCCGTCCGCGACGAGCCTTTTGGAAAAATACCCCACCAAGCTCGTGGTTTCGCGCACGATGTCGAAGGCCTTCGACTTTGCCGGCGGGCGGCTCGGCTACTTCGTGGCGGATCCGGCCTTCGTGGAGGCCATCATGCTGGTGCGCCTGCCATATCACCTATCCGTCTTATCCCAGGCCGCGGCCACTGTGGCCCTGCGCCACAGCGCAGATACCCTCGCCACCGTGGAAACCATCGCCGCCGAACGCGACATGGTGGCAGGTCGCCTGCGCGAGATGGGCTATACCGTCATGCCGAGCGAATCGAATTTCCTTTTCTTTGGCAATTTTGCGGATCAACACCGCGTGTGGGAGCAGTTCCTGGATGAAGAGGTGCTCATCCGCGATGTAGGGATCGACGGGTATTTGCGCGTGACCATCGGCCTGCCAGAAGAAAATGCGGCCTTTCTGGCTGCGGCGGAAAAGCTAGCGACTACAGTAGGAGCGGATACTTCAAAGGAGTGATTTATGACAAACCGTGTGGGGCGTGCCCAAAGAGCTACATCGGAATCGGACATCACCGTTTCCATCGACCTTGACGGCACTGGGAAAAGCGACATTTCCACTGGACTGCCGTTCTTTGACCATATGCTTACCGCATTTGCCACACACGGGCTCTTTGACCTGCAGGTTAAGGCCACCGGTGACGTGGAGGTAGACGCCCACCACACCGTGGAAGATACCGCCATCGTATTAGGCCAGGCCCTGCGGGAAGCAGTGGGGGATAAGGCCGGGATCCGCCGCTTCGGCTCCCAATTGCTGCCCATGGATGAAGCACTGGTAGAGGCGGTAGTGGACTTTTCGGGCCGCGCGTACTTTGTGATGAATGGCGAACCGGAACACCTGCAGTGGCAGGTCATCGGCGGGCACTATGCCACGGTGATTAACCGCCACTTCTTCGAATCCTTGGCCACGCACGCAGCCATTACCCTGCACGTCAACGTACGCTACGGCCGCGATCCGCACCATGTGACCGAGGCGGAATACAAGGCGGTAGCCCGCGCGCTGCGCGCTGCCGTGGACCACGATCCGCGCCAGACCGGCATCCCTTCAACGAAGGGAGCCCTGTAGCCCGTGCAGTTTATGATCCTCATCCTGTTTTTGGTGGCAGGCCTCTTGGTAGGAGGAGCCTGGTCCGCGTATCAGCAGGACTCGAAGTTTTTTACGGTCGTCGCCGCGCTTTTAGCCGTTATCACCGCGGCCGCGGCCATTGCCTGGATGGTTGGAGGCTTTAGTAAATGAGCGAATCTCAAGAGACCAATATTTGGAAGGTCCCCGGCTATACGCCGACGATGGTAGCCATCGCCGCCGCCTTTGGCGCCTGGTCCATCCTGCTTCCCGTGGTGCCGCTTGCCGTCATTGACTCCGGCGGTTCCGCGACCCTGGCTGGTGGATCCACTGGTATCTTCATGGCCTTTACGGTTGCCACGCAGATCGTATCGCCGTGGCTATTGCGCCGCTGGGGCTACAGGCGCGTGATGGCGCTGTCCGCGTTTACCTTGGGTGTGCCGGCCTTCGGCCACCTGCTGGGCACCGACGCCTGGATCGTCTTGCTATTTTCCGCCCTGCGCGGGGTGGGCTTTGGTGCCCTCACCGTGTCCGAATCCGCGCTCATTGCAGAGCTCTCCCCGGTGCGCCTGCTGGGCAAGGCCACCGGTATGATTGGTGTATTTACAGGCTTGGGGCAGATGATCTTCTTGCCGCTCGGCCTGTTCATGGCCGATTCGCTAGGATACGCCTCTACTTATATCACCGCCGGTCTGATCGGCTTCTTGGGTTTTGCTATGTGTCTGCGCATTCCCAAGATCAAGGTCACCTTGGCCGAGGATAACGATGAAGAAGTCAATATCATCCGTGTTCCTACCTGGAAGCTGGTGCTGGTCCCGGCCTTGGCCTTGACCACGTTTTCTATGAGCTACGGTGCCATTTCCTCGTTCTTGTCCCCTGCGATGCAGGAGCTCGATGCCGCAAGGGGTGCCAGCCTCGCCGGCATCATGCTGTCCATCGTGGGCGGCGCGGCGATGATCTTCCGGTACTTCGCCGGCGTGGTGGCAGACCGCACTGGGACCCCAGGCAGCTTGTACATTCCGAGCCAGATCATGGCGATCATCGGCGTCGGGACGATTTCGCTCACCCTATTTATGGAAAGCTCCATCTGGTGGCTGGTGCTCGGCGCGGTTCTATTCGGCGGTGCCTTCGGTATCGCGCAAAACGAGGCCTTGCTATCCATGTTTGACCGGTTGCCCCGCGAGCGGGTCTCGGAGGCCTCGGCCATTTGGAATATTTTCTACGATAGCGGCACCGGTCTGGGCTCGACCCTGCTCGGCGCCATGGTGGCGGGCTACGGCTACGACGGCGCCTTCGGAGCTGGGGTTGCGATCCTCATCGCCGGTTTGCTGCTCACCACGGCGGACTTCATCTTGGGCCGGACCCGCGTGAGCGAGACCAACGATATCCGCACCCGTTTGCGTCGAATGCGTAAGGTATAGCCCATGACAAAATCTGTGGTGTTATTGGACTACGGCGCGGGCAATATTCGCTCCGCCCAGCGTGCCCTCGAGCGCGTCGGGGCGGAGGTCACCGTCACGGCGGATCCTTATCAGGCCCTCGAGGCAGACGGGCTGCTGGTTCCCGGCGTGGGCGCGTTCGATGCCTGCATGGCAGGGCTGAAGGCCGTGAATGGGCCGAGGGTCATCGGCCAGCGCCTGGCAGGAGAGCGGCCGGTCATGGGTATTTGTGTGGGAATGCAGGTGCTTTTCGATGCCGGCGTTGAGCACGGCATCCACTCCACAGGCTGCGGCGAATGGCCGGGTACGGTCGAACGCCTGCAGTCCGACGTGTTGCCGCATATGGGCTGGAATACCGTTGAGATGCCGGATGGCAGCGCCATGTTTGCCGGGCTTAACGCCGATGAGCGGTTTTATTTCGTGCATTCCTACGGCGTTCGCCGCTGGGAATTGGAAACCGTCATTACCCGCCCGCCGCTGGTGAGCTGGTCCACGCACGCTGGTGATTCTTTCGTGGCGGCGGTGGAAAATGGCGCGCTGTGGGCCACGCAATTCCACCCCGAAAAATCCGGGGATGCGGGCGCGCAGCTATTGGAAAACTGGATGCACACGCTCTAGGTAGGATGAGACCATGACTTTTACGCTTTTGCCCGCAGTCGATGTCGCCGGCGGCAAGGCCGTGCGCTTGGATCAGGGAGAGGCCGGCACCGAAAAGGTCTACGGCGCCCCGCGGGATGCAGCCCTTGAATGGCAGCGCCAGGGCGCCCAGTGGCTGCACTTTGTTGACCTCGATGCCGCCTTTAATCGCGGTTCCAACCACGAGCAGATGGCGGGGATTACCCAAGAACTTGGCATTAATGTCGAGCTGACCGGTGGCATTCGCGATGATGCCGGGGTAGAGCGCGCGCTGGCTACCGGCGCGAATCGCATCAATATTGGCACCGCCGCCTTAGAAAACCCAGAGTGGATAGAAAAAATCCTTGGGCACTACGGCGAAAAGGTCGCCGTGGATTTGGCGGTGCGCTTAGAAGATGGTGAATGGCGCACGAAGGGCAACGGCTGGGTCTCCGACGGCGGGGATCTCTGGGAGGAGCTCGAGCGCCTCGATGCCGCAGGGTGCCAGCGCTTCGTGGTTACGGACGTGTCCAAGGACGGGACGCTGACCGGGCCCAATGTGGAATTATTGCGCGAGGTAGCAATGGCAACCGATGCCAAGGTGACCGCCTCCGGTGGCATTTCCTCCCTGGCGGATCTCACCGAGCTGGCCCGGTATCAAAATGAGGGCATCGATTCGGCGATCATCGGCAAGGCGCTGTATGAGGGAAATTTCAGCCTGGAGGAGGCGCTAGCTGCGGTGGCAGAGGTAGATCCGCTGCCCGCAGAGGTGCCCATCGATCCTTATGACCCCGAGGAAGAGTAAGCGATGATGGATCCGCGCGAGTTGGTGGCCTTCGCGGAGGCGGCCGTTGACCAGGTCGAGCCCATCTTTCGGTCCGGCATCGGGGCGCCGCCGGCCCACTTTAAAAGCCGGGGCGATTTCGCCACAGAGGTGGACTTGGCCATCGAAAAGCAGCTGCGCGATATCTTGCAGCAGATGACCGGCATCCCGGTGTACGGGGAAGAATCCGGCGGTAGTATCCACGACACCGTGTGGGTTGTCGATCCGATCGATGGGACCGCAAATTATTCCGCGGGCAATCCCATGGCCGGCATCTTGGTGGCCTTGGTCCACGAGGGCCAGACTGTTGCGGCCATCTCAGATTTTCCCCTCTTGGGCAGGCGCTTGGTGGCCAGCGACGGCTCGCCGCTGCGCTCTGTGGGTGGGCCGTCCGGCGGTTTCGGTGGCGGGGAAGAGTCCCCAGAATTCGATGATGCCCGTGGGCACGTGGGGTGTTTTTCCAACCTTCCCACTGCGGCATTCCACGAACTGCGAGAATCCGGCTTGCGCCCGCGCATCACAGGCTCGGTGGGACTAGATAATGCCTTCGTGGCCCAGGGCGTCTTTGACGGTGCCGTGAATTTCTCGCCGCACCCGTGGGATAACGCGGCGGGAGCGCTCCTTATCAAGGCGGCCGGGGGCATCGTCACGGATCCGGAGGGTAATCCGTGGACCGTGCAGTCGCGGGGTATGGTCTCTGGTACCCCGCAGGTGCACGAGACAATCCTGGAAATCCTATCTCACCACTCAAATTAACCCTGACCGACTTGTGAAGGAGTAAGCCCCGCATGGCTGTAGCCGTACGCATAATCCCGTGCCTTGATGTGGATCAAGGCCGCGTAGTCAAGGGCGTGAATTTTGCGCACCTGCGCGATGCAGGAGACCCAGTGGAATTGGCCGCGCGCTATGAGGAATTGGGCGCAGACGAACTGACTTTCCTCGATGTCTCCGCGTCCAAGCATGGCCGGTCCACCATGCTCGATGTGGTACGCCGCACCGCCGATCAAGTCTTTATTCCGCTGACCGTGGGCGGGGGAGTGCGCAGCGTTGACGATGTCCGCGAGCTCCTGCGCACCGGCGCGGATAAGGTATCGGTCAATACCGCCGCGATAGGCAATCCCGGCCTGCTGCGCGAATTGGCGGAAGTCTTTGGCTCGCAGTGTATCGTCTTATCCGTGGACGCGCGGCGCACCGACGCGGCGCACGCACCGTCGGGGTTCGAAGTTACGACACACGGCGGGACGACATCGGCTGGCATCGATGCAGTGGAATGGGCCCGGACTGGCGCCGAGCTGGGTGTGGGGGAGATCCTTTTAAACTCCATGGATGCAGATGGCACGAAGGCCGGATTCGACCTCGAACTTCTGCGCGCGGTGCGGGAAACGGTGAATATTCCCGTCATTGCCTCCGGCGGAGCGGGCGCAGCAGCGGACTTTCCACCCGCCGTTGAAGCAGGTGCCGATGCTGTCCTAGCAGCCAGCATTTTCCACTTTGGGGAGGTAGAAATTGGCGAGGTTAAAAAGGTCTTGGCAGATGCCGGAAACGAGGTGCGCCGATGAGCAATCCCGCAGACTATGAGCTAGACCCACAGATTGCTGCGCTACTCAAGCGCAATGAGCAAGGGCTCGTGCCAGCTATTGCCCAGGCCGATTCCGGCGAAGTGCTGATGCTTGCCTGGATGGATGACCATGCGCTTGCCCACACGCTGGCCACGCGCAAGGGAACCTACTTTTCGCGCTCGCGCGGCGAGTATTGGATTAAGGGCGAGACCTCAGGACATACGCAGGAGGTACTCGGTGTGCGCCTTGATTGCGATGGCGATACCATCTTGCTGACCGTGCGGCAGCGCGGCGCCGCGTGCCACACCGGTGACCGGACATGCTTCGATGCGAAAGTTCTTTTAGGGGATGATTCCTAATGACGAGGCGACTTGGCCCGCTTTTTATTGCGGTGGGCACGGCGGTGCTGTGGTTTTCTTCCCGTAGCACTTGGGTAAAAGCGGTAAGCGAGGACGATAAATCGGGCTCGGCAACCAATGAGATCGTGGGTTCCGCGTGGTCCCTAGAACTGATGGCATTGACGCTGGTCCTCCTCGCCGGGGTGCTCGCGGGCCTAGCGCTGCGCCGAACAGGGCGGCGCATCGTGGCCATTGTGTGCGCCCTCGCCGCGGCAGGCGCCGCGTGGAGCCCTATTAGTTTGCTGACCAGCGGCGCTGATGCCGAGCGCGCGCAAAAAATATTGCAGGGCGCGTCCGCAAATGAAAACGCGGTGGATTCTGCCGCAATTTCTGATTGGGCTACCGTCATTTCCACGGAGGCCACCAAGCTGGGCCCCATTGTCGCCATTATCGGGGCCGCGCTGGCATTTTTCGGCGCCGTACTCTTGGCCCAGAACCCGGGCAAGGACAAGGTCAAGGCGTCGAGCAAATACGAAACCCCTGCCGCCCGCCAAGAAAAGCTGGCGGAAGATTTGGAGACCTCATCCGATTCCGGCCGCGTGATGTGGGATGCGCTCGATAGCGATATCGACCCGACCGATGTGGGCCGTAAATAGCCCCGTTCGCGCAGCACAATTTCCGGAAACGCCCCGAATAGCGTTAATCTAAGTGTGATTTTAATCGCGCTTGGAGGGAGGTGCTCATGCCCACACCCATAGCCGTCGATCACCTGGTCGCTGGGGTGCTAGAGGATGTCGCCGCGCGCGAAGCACGCGTTTCCTTCCAAGATATCAAGGCGCGCTCCCGGGACATGGAGCCTCCCCGCGATGCCCGCGCGGCGCTTTTAAAACCAGGTTGTTCGGTCATTACGGAGCTGAAGCGCGCCGTTCCTTATACCGGGGAAATCGCCCACGTGGGCTCGGCCGAGCAGATGGCCGAATGGGCGCGCACCTTTGAGGACTGCGGCGTGCATTTGATGGCCTGCCAGACGGATACGCGGCGCTTTAACGGATCGCTTGAGGATATGGCGGCCGCGCGCGCTGCCATCGATATCCCGATGATGGCGCGCGACCTTATCGTGGACCCGTACCAGATTCATGAGGCTCGCTGTTTTGGCGCCGATGCGATCCCACTGCAGGTCGAGCTTTTAGAGCAAGCCCGATTGGAAGCCCTCTTGGACCGGGCGGAATCATTAGGGATGACCGCCATCGTGGAGGTGCGAACCTGCGGGGAGGTCAACCGCGCCATCAAAGCCGGCAGCAGCGTCATTGCGATCAATGCGTGGTCCCTTGCCTCCGATGAGATCAACCGGGAGGCCTTCAATGATATTGCCCCGGGCCTGCCGGAATCCCTCCTGCGCATCGCCGTGGGTGGGGTGAATAATGCCCGCAATCTCTTCCACTATGCCTCCCGCGGGGCGGATGCGGTATTGGTCGGTGAATCCGTCATGGCGGCTCAGGATCCAACCGCCTTGGCACGCTCCCTGGTGGCCGCGGGCCAGCACCCGGCGTGCCCGTCGCGTAAAAGTTCCTAGGAAAGTGACCCCAAACTAGCTCAAGGGTACGCCGATAAGGCACACTATCAACGTGCATACTCAGAATCTTGCAAATATCCCCTCCCCGCCGCAGGGCGTGGTGTGGCATCTTGGCTCCATTCCAATCCATGCGTATGCGCTGTGCATCATCGCCGGCATCCTCGTGGGCATGTGGATGACGCTGCGGCGATACACGGCCCGGGGCGGCAATCCCGATACGGTGTGGGATGCGACCATCGTCGTCATCCCCGCCGGTATCGTGGGCGGCCGACTCTATCACGTCATCACGGATCATCAGAAGTACTTCTGTGATACCTGCAACCCAGCCGACGCCCTCAAGGTCACCAATGGCGGCCTTGGCATCTGGGGTGCGGTTGCCTTAAGCGCCGTAGCGCTGTGGGTGATGTTTCGAATCAAGAAGATTCCGCTTGCACCGTTCGCGGACGCGGTGGCGCCTGGCCTCATCCTTGCCCAGGGCATCGGCCGGTTGGGAAACTGGTTTAATCAGGAGCTCTACGGCCGGCCGACCGACGTTCCGTGGGCGCTGGATATTTACTACCGCGTCGATGAGGCCGGGGAGTACGCGCCGGTTTCCGGGCATTCTACTGGCGAGGTCATCGCTTCGGTGCACCCGACGTATTTATATGAGCTCATCTGGAACGTGCTGGTGTGCCTGTTCCTTCTGTGGGCGCACAAGGCATGGAAGCTGGGGCGCGGCCGGGTATTTGCCCTCTACGTCGTGGGCTACACCCTGGGCCGCTTCTTCATCGAAGGCATGCGTTCAGACGAAGCCACCCATATCTTCGGCGTCCGCGTAAACCTCATCGTCTCCGCCGTTGTCTTTATCGCAGGTCTCATCGTCTTTTTCTTGCTGGACAGGCAGCGCAAGGGCCCCGAAACGCCAGAGGAAGTTGACCCGCGTTACTACCGCGAGCAGGCGGAAAACGGCGGCGAGGGTGACGAGAAACGCGTGGCAGCCACGCATGCTAACGGCACCTCGGGCACTGCTACCGGCCGGAAATGACCGGTTATGTGTGTTCGTGTCCGATTGCCGTAGTTAAGGCGCCAAAAAATTGTGGCCTGTCGGCGCGCGAGGGAGTAGGTTGGGGGTTGTTCAATTTCCCCGATGGAATAGGCCAATAATGCTGGATAGAAGAACCAAAATTGTCTGTACTCTCGGCCCTGCGGTAGCTAGTGGGGACGGAATTTTGCGCCTTGTAGAAGACGGCATGAACGTCGCGCGCCTCAACATGTCGCACGGCGAGCATGCGGACCACGAGGCCAATTACAAGTGGGTCCGCGAAGCCACCGAAAAGACCGGCCGGAACGTCGGTATCCTGGCCGATCTTCAGGGCCCCAAGATCCGTCTCGGCCGGTTTAAGAACGGCGAAGAGCAGTGGGATAACGGCGAGATCGTCCGCATCACCGTGGACGATGTCGAAGGCACCCACGACCGCGTATCCACCACCTACAAGGGCTTGGCACAAGATGCGAAGCCCGGCGATCGCTTGCTTATCGATGACGGCAAGGTCGCCGTCGTCTGCAAGGAAGTAGACGGCAATGACGTGGTGTGCGAGGTTACCGAGGGCGGCCCCGTATCCAATAACAAGGGCGTCTCCCTGCCCGGCATGAGCATTTCTGTGCCGGCCCTGTCTGAGAAGGACATCGAAGACCTGCGCTTTGCCCTGCAGCTCGGCGTGGACTACATCGCACTGTCCTTCGTGCGTTCGCCTGCCGATGTCGACAAGGTCCACGAGATCATGGACGAGGAAGGTCGCCGCGTGCCGGTCATCGCTAAGCTGGAAAAGCCCGAGGCCGTCGATGCCCTCGAGTCCATCATCTTGGCCTTCGACGCCGTGATGATTGCCCGCGGTGACTTGGGCGTTGAGGTTCCGCTGGAAGAGGTGCCACTCTTCCAGAAGCGTGCTATCCAGATTTCCCGCGAGAACGCCAAGCCGGTCATCGTGGCCACCCAGATGCTGGATTCCATGATCGAAAACTCCCGCCCGACCCGCGCGGAGGCGTCCGACGTGGCCAACGCCGTGCTCGACGGTGCCGATGCGGTGATGCTGTCTGGCGAGACCTCCGTGGGTGCGGATCCGCACAACGTGGTGCGGACCATGTCGCGCATCGTCAAGCGCTCCGAGACCGATGGCCAGGTCCCGCCGCTGGCGCACGTCCCGCGCACCAAGCGCGGCGTGATGTCCTATTCCGCCCGCGATATTGCAGAGCGCCTGAACGCGAAGGCTATCGTTGCCTTCACCTCCTCCGGTGATACCGCAAAGCGCGTCGCCCGCCTGCACTCTGACCTGCCGCTTCTGGTATTTACCCCGGACCAGGACGTGCGCGCCCAGCTGGCGCTTACCTGGGGTGCAGAGACCTTCTTGAGCCCCGACGTCAAGTCCACGGATGAGATGATGGAGGCCATCGATAAGTACCTGCTGGACTTGGACGAGTACGACGAGAATGACTTGGTCGTCGTCGTTGCAGGCACCCCTCCGGGAATCTCCGGCAATACCAACATGATTCAGTGCCACATTTTGGGAGAGACCATCAAGGACTAGCGCACTGAAAAATCCGCCGCGCCTCCACACTCCATTGAGCAAAGGGGGACGCGGCGGATTTTTATGCCAAGATGAGCCGGGGTTAAGCGCCCAGGTACGCCAGCACCGCCGCTTGGGCGGCCTGGGTGGAGGCCTTGACCGTCGGCTCATACTCCGGCAGGAAGTTGGCCTGGTGATTGACCGGGGGATCGGCCAACTCGGCATCTGGGGTGCACCCTACGTGCCAAAAGACGTACGGCACGCCCCATGCCTGCGGCAGGTAACAAAAATCTTCGGAAGCGGTCGAGGGCGAGGCCGTAACGGATGCTTCCCCGAAGGTGGCCGCAAAGACCTCGTCGATGGGCGAATACGCGGCGGCGTCATTATCGGTGACCTCGCCGTGCGCGTAGTACTCGAAGGTGGGCTCCTTCTCGCAGCCGGAGGCCATGCATTCTGCCTTCACCATGCGCTCTAGGGAGGCGTAGACCTTTTCCGCCAGGGCTGGATCATAAAAGCGCGTATTGAGCACGAGCTCGGCGGAATCCGGGATGATGTTGTTTTTATCGCCGGAATGCAGCTCGCCCACGGAGATGACGAAAAATTCGTGCGGGGCTACCTCGCGGCCCACGATGGCCTGGAGCCGGGTAACGATCATCGCCGCGGTATAAGTCGGGTCGATGGAATTATGCGGCATGGAGGCGTGGGCGGACTTGCCAAAGATGCGTATGCGCAGGGAATCGCAGCCGGCCATGATGGGGCCTGCGGTATGGCGAACGGTGCCGGCGCGGCCAGGCATGATGTGTTGGCCTAAGCAAATATCGGGGCGCGGCACGCGCTCGGTAAGGTTATCGGCGATCATGTATTTCGCGCCCATGGATGATTCCTCCGCTGGCTGGAACAGGGCGAGGAAGGTGCCGGACCAGGTATCGCGGGAGGCATCGAGAAGCGCACAGGCACCGAGTAGGGCCGTGGTGTGCATATCGTGCCCGCAGGCGTGCATGTAGTCATTGGTCGAGGAATACGCCACGCCGGTGGCCTCCTTGACCGGCAGGGCATCGAAATCGGCGCGCATGAGCGCGGTGGGGCCATCGCCATTGCGGAAAATGGCGACCATGCCATGCCCGCCAATGTTTTCTTCTACCTCGCAATCAAACTCCGCTAACTTGGCGCGGATGCGCGCCGCGGTGCGTTCCTCCTCGTGGGAAAGCTCGGGGTGGCGGTGCAGATCTTCGTAAAAATCCCGCTGCCACGCCAGGTCAGTATCCGCAGAGTGGACCATGGAAGCGATGTTTGTGGAATAAGACATAGTTTTCATCCCTTTGGTTAGGGTAGGGTCAGCTATATGCCGACTATTCAATTCGATGTATTGGTTCCAGATGAGCAAGCGGACCGCGTGGAGGAAATTTTCACCACTGCCACCGATAAGCTGGTAGCGGGCGGATCGCTTACCTCCGCCGAGGTTACTCGCCCGGCAGATCCCCAGTTCCCTGAGGGCTTGGAGGAGCAGCTGCAGCAAAATTACCGTGATGAACATGAAGAGCGCGATTTAGAAGGCGCCCACGCCCATCGCTATAACATCGCGGTGGAGGGGGCAACCGGCTCCGTGAACCAGCTGGCTATGGTGCTGTCGCGTTTGCTCACGCCGCACGCCGTATTGCCCAAGGATCACGTGCTGCTGGAGGATGAGTTGGCGCATGAACGCCCCGCCATCTTTCCGTGGACGGTCGAGATTCGCCCTTAGCCCAGCTGCTTGACGATGTCCCGGGCAGCCCTAGCCAGCTGCTCCGGCATCCCACCTTCTTGATCTAGCTCCGCGGTGACGTGCTCGGTGTCCTGGTTGATGGCCCCGGCAACGATGCCGACGGGGGTAGAAGACTCCGCCGCCAGGTCCGCGACGGTGCCGACGACCTTGCCGGTTAAGGATTGCTCGTCAAATGCGCCTTCGCCGGTGATGACGAGGTCAGCCTGAGAAATGGCCTCGGCGAGTCCGAGGGCCTTGGCCACATGTGCCCCGCCAGAGACGACGCGGGCGTGCTCATCGGTGCCCCATAGGGTGCGCGAAAGCCAGGTAAGGCCGATGGGGATGCCGCCTGCCGCACCGGTAAATTCCGCCTCCGGATCCGTGCCGGTGACCTTGCACAATTGGAGGAGGGCGCCTGCAAGCAAGGCAATCTGTTCGCCCTCTGCGCCTTTTTGAGGTCCGTACATGGTGGCTGCCTGCATAGCCTTAGCCCGGGTATCGGCCAAGAGCGTGAAATCAACCATGCCCGCTTTGATATTTAATTGCGCGGTATCGATGGAATCGAGCTGCACCAATGGGGCGCCGCCCTTGGGCAGGGCATAGCCGCGTGCATCGTGGGCGGCGGCGCCGAGGGCCGCAAGGATGCCCATGCCACCGTCGATGCTGGCCGTGCCACCAAGGCCGAGCACGATGGAGGTGGCGCCGCGGGATTGGGCATCGGCAAGCAGCACGCCCGTGCCATAAGAATCCGCGTGGAGGGGATCGAGCGCGTCGCGGACCGCGGGCAGCCCGGTGGCGGCGGCGACGTCGATGAAGGCCGTGTGCCCAGCGAGGAAATACTGCGCCTCGGTCAAACGCCCCACCGCATCCGTGGTGGGAAGGGTAATGGTCTGGGTTTCTTGCCCGCCCGCCGCGGCGGCCTGGGCCAACACCTGGGCGGTGCCTTCGCCGCCATCGGCCATGGGCAAGGTGGTGACGGTGGCGGTGGGGTAGTGCTGGCGAATTCCGTTGGCGATTCCGGCTGCGGCTTCCGTGGCAGAAGCGGTACCTTTAAAAGAGTCAGGCGCGACGACAATATGCATGCCCGCGATTATAAAGCCCGCGACCCGCACTGCGGCTTTCTGCTAGGAATCCGAACGCTCTACAGAAAATATTTATCTTTATTGTCGCAGGTGAACGTGGGTAATTGGGGGACTGAGAAATAATTGTACTTGCATTATCGGTAGATTGATAGGAAACTAGTTCCTGCTAGTCAAACTCCACGAGAATGGGATTTATACACTATGTCTGTTGATAGCCAGATTTCTGAGTACTACAACAAGCTACTCAAGCGTAACGCCGGTGAACCGGAATTCCACCAGGCGGTGTCCGAGGTGCTGGATTCGCTCAAGATCGTCCTGGATAAGGACCCACACTACGCAGACTACGGTCTGGTTGAGCGCCTGTGCGAACCGGAGCGCCAGCTCATCTTCCGCGTCCCATGGGTTGATGACAACGGCGAGGTGCAGGTCAACCGCGGCTTCCGTGTGCAGTTCAACTCCGCGCTCGGACCGTACAAGGGTGGCCTGCGTTTCCACCCCTCGGTAAACCTGGGCATTATTAAGTTCTTGGGCTTTGAGCAGATCTTTAAAAACTCCCTGACCGGCCTGCCCATCGGTGGCGGCAAGGGTGGCTCCGACTTTGACCCGAAGGGCAAGTCCGAGCAGGAAGTTATGCGCTTCTGCCAGTCCTTCATGACCGAGCTGCACCGCCACATCGGCGAGTACCGCGACGTTCCTGCCGGCGATATCGGCGTCGGCGGCCGCGAAATCGGCTTCCTCTTCGGCCAGTTCCGCCGCCTGACCACCCAGCACGAGTCCGGCGTCCTGACCGGCAAGGGCCTGACCTGGGGCGGTTCCTTGGTACGTACCGAGGCCACCGGTTTCGGTGCCGTTTACATCACCGAAGAAATGATGAAGACCCACGGCGAGTCCTTCGACGGCGCCAAGGTCATCGTGTCCGGCTCCGGTAACGTTGCCATCTACGCCGCCGCAAAGGCACAGGAACTCGGCGCTACCGTGGTTGCCATGTCTGACTCCTCCGGCTACATCCCCACCCCGAACGGCGTGGACGTTGACCTGCTTCGCGATGTCAAGGAAGTGCGCCGCGAGCGCATCTCCACCTACGCCAAGGAAGCTGGCAACGGCGTGGAGTTCCACGAGGGCGGCAATATCTGGGATGTCCAGGCTGATGTTGCACTGCCGTGTGCAACCCAGAACGAGCTCGACGGCGAATCCGCCAAGAAGCTCGTCGAGGGCGGCGTGCGCTACGTTGCAGAGGGCGCTAACATGCCGTCTACCCCGGATGCGGTGCACGTATTCCAGGACTCCAAGATCAACTTCGCACCCGGCAAGGCTGCCAACGCCGGTGGTGTGGCAACCTCCGCACTGGAGATGCAGCAGAACGCATCCCGCGACTCCTGGTCCTTCGAGTACACCGATGACCGCCTGCGCGGCATCATGAGCAACATCTTCAAGAACATCGACAACACGGCCAAGGAATACGACCGTGAAGGCGACTACGTGGCTGGCTCCAATATCGCCGGCTTCAAGAAGGTGGCTGACGCCATGCTGGCACAGGGCGTTATCTAAACTCCCCTTCATTCACGGCTCCCCATTTCCCCGCACCCGCAAGGAATACGACCGTGAAGGCGACTACGTGGCTGGCTCCAATATCGCCGGCTTCAAGAAGGTGGCTGACGCCATGCTGGCACAGGGCGTTATCTAAACTCCCCTTCATTCACGGCTCCCCATTTCCCCGCACCCGCGGGGAGACGGGGAGCTTTTGCATTGCTGCGATGGCACGGCAGCTGTATGCGCCAGTGCCGCAGGTATGTGGAGGGAAAATGGGTTAATCGCACACGGGAAGCGAATTGAACTCGGAGAGCTTTAGCCTTCGTTGCATCGGCCTGAGGATCCAAGGCGCGCCCTCCACACAATGCGGGGTGGCGCGTTGTAGAATTCCCAGCATGTACCGTGTCTTTGAATCCCTTGATGAATTAGTTCAGCATTTGGAGCAGGCTTCTGGCTTTCCCATGACCTCCAATTGCTTGGTCCCCCGCCATGAGATGCTGGCGCTTCTCGATGACCTGCGCAACGCGCTGCCCGTAGAAATCGACGATGCGCAGGACGTTTTAGACAAGCAAGACGAGATTATCCGCGGCGCCGAAGAGCGTGCGGATAACACCATTAATGAGGCGTCTGCGGAGGCCACCGACATGGTGAGCCAGGCGCGCCAAGAGGCCGATACCACGGTTGCGCAGGCAGAAGAACATGCGCAGCGGCTAGTGGCCGATGCCGAGGCACGCGCTCAAAACACTGTTGAGCAAGCCCGCGCAGATGCGGACCGCACCATTGCTCAGGCCAATGAGGAATACGAGCGCTCGGTGGCTGAGGGCCGCCAGGAACAAGAGCGTTTGGTTTCCGAATCTGAAGTTGTGCGCCGCGCCAACGAAGAAGCCAACCGGATCGTGGAGACCGCATACACCGAATCCAACCGGCTGCGCACGGAGTGCGATGACTTTGTAGATAGCAAGCTCAGCGAATTTGAAAGCTCCCTCAGTGGCCTCTTGCGCACCGTAAACTCCGATCGTTCCGCCCTGCGCGGTGGGGCCGGCGTGCGCTCTCGCGGCGGCGACTACCTGCCGTCCACGAACGCCGGTTCTTCCCGCGGTGGTGCTAGCACCCCGCGCTACGGTGAGGGCGACGGCTACGAGCGCCGTTACACCGAGCGCTAAAGGCGTAAGTTACAAGGCACGACGCTTAAAAAGTCCTGCTGCACGGGTGATTTGCGAAAATCGCGTCACCGTGTAGCAGGACTTATTGTGCTTGTGGGAGGCTAGACCGAGCTGCGAGAGTTGGAGTAGCGCGGCGTGGGGGACGATGAGGGGGCATCGGCAAGCGCGGCGTCAGCAGTATTCGTAGCAGGGTGAGGGCGCTGGCTCTGGACCGCTACGAAGGCTACAATCCCCGCGCTGACCAGGCCGGGGAAGAGGAAGGTGACCAGGGCCGTGGTGAAGTAGGAGGTGAGCGAGGTCATCGAGCCGCTCATAAAGTCTTGGGGGAAGAACATCGCGCTAAGACTAATAACCGCGCCTGCGGTCAGGAACATGGCGCCGACGCAAAGCAGCGCGCAGGCAAGGGCTTCGCGCGAGAGCCACGTAATGGCGGCGGCGCTGGCGGAAAATACAAGGGCGCCGGTAAGCACCGTGAGGTCGAGGCCGGAGGGAATGACCAAAATCGCGCCGGAGATAAGCCCCGCACACATGCTGAGGATGAGGGCGGAGGAAAGGCGCAGGCCCTTGTCGCCGTAGATGCCAGAGTGGTCAGCCTTGGGCAGGCGATGGAGGACTAACCCAGAGATGACCAAGAAGGTGGCGGGAAGGCAGCACAACACTCCGAATCTAGGAGCGATAGCGCTCAAATCTCCTGAGGCCGCGGCCAAGTGGTAAGTCATGCTTTCAGGCTAAGGCCGCCGCGGCCTGCAGGAAAGGGAAAACCGGCAAGCCATAGCGCTTTATGCCCAAACCTTCAGTTTCTTGCCAGAAAATGCGGTCGTGCCAGCAACTACGCGGAGTTTGCGAGGCAGGGTAGACTACCAACTGTTATGACATCTCCATTGAAGTTCGATGTGGGCGAATTATTAAACGCCCAAGGCGCTGACGTAATGCCGGAACAACGCACCCAGACGGGCCCTGCACCGGAAAGGATCGGCGTGGAAATGATCGCCATCCCCAAAGGCGAAGATCTCACCGTTGCCGCGACCCTGACCCCGCTGGGTTCAGGCGTTCTGGTTGATGCAGATATCTCGGGTGTTCTCACGGGCGAGTGTGCGCGCTGCTTAAAAGAGCTACACCCGCAGCTGGATTTGCACGTGACCCAGGTTTTTGCCGCCGATGAATCCTTTGTCAGCGGCGATGACGCCGATTCTGACGATGCCGGTTCGGGCGATGAAATCCCCGAAATCCAAGACGATGAGCTGGATCTACTCCAGGCGGTGATTGATGAAGTCGGCCTGAACCTTCCCTTCGCCCCCGTCTGCGAAGACGGCTGCGATATTCAGACCCCAGAGGGTGTGACCACCGGAATCTCCGGGGAAGAAGAGGAAGAGGAGAAGATAGACCCGCGCTGGGCAGGTCTGGAGAAGTTCCTATGAGCCGCAAGAAGAAGCTGACCGGGCACGAGGCATGGGAGGCCGCCTTTGCGGCGGTGGACCACAGCTCGCTCTTGGAATCGCTCGGCGTTGCCCTGGAACCGGACAGTCTGCGCTTGGCGCTCACACACCGTTCCTTTGCCAATGAAAACGGCCACCTGCCTAATAACGAGCGCCTTGAGTTCTTGGGCGATGCCGTCTTAGGGCTATCGGTGGCCGCGAAGCTGTACGTGACGTATCCATCGCGCCCGGAATCCGATATCTCTAAGATGCGCGCCTCCATTGTCTCGCGCTATGGGCTTTCCGATATCGCGCGTGAGATTAACCTGGGTCCGCATATCTTATTGGGCAAGGGCGAGCAGTCCACCGGTGGGCGGGATAAGGATTCCATCCTTGCGGATACCACCGAGGCGATTTTTGGTGCCATTTACCGCGAGCACGGCTTTGAAACCGCCCGCGATGTCATCCTGCGCCTCTTTGCGGAAAAGATCGATAATGCCTCCGTCAGCGGGCGCCACTTGGACTGGAAGACCACCTTGCAAGAGCTGTGTGCTGAGTTGAAAGCACCCATGCCGGTCTATTCGGCTACCGCTACCGGCCCAGAACACGATCAAACCTTCAGCGCGGTTGCCACCGTCGCCGGGCTGACCGTGGGAAATGGGCAGGGCCACAATAAGAAATTAGCGGAGCAGCAGGCCGCGCAAGAAGCATGCCAAACCCTGCGCGAAACCCCGTTGCTGGTGCAAGGGACCGCCCATAAAGAAGGCTAAATAATGCCAGAGTTGCCCGAAGTAGAATCGGTGCGCCGCGGGGTGGAAACCTACGTCGTGGGCAAAGAAATTACGGCGGTAGACATTGCGCACCCGCGGGCGAACCGCGGCCAAGATGAACCGCTGGCGGGCCTTGTCGTGGGCAAGGAAATCGCCGCGGTGGCCCGCCGCGGCAAATTCATGTGGCTGGAATTCGTGGGGGAGGACCCGATGGATAGCCACCGCGACGTGCTTTTTATTCACTTAGGCATGTCGGGTCAGTTGCGCATCGGCCCTACCGATTCGCCGCACCGCCGCATCACGGTAGGGCTCAGCGATGGCACCGACCTGCACTTTGTGGACCAGCGCACCTTTGGATACTGGCTATATGCGCCGTGGTCCAAGATCTCCCATATCGGCTTGGATCCCCTGGAACCCGATTTTGATATCGCTAGCGCTGCGCGCCGCCTGCGGCAGAAGAAAACCGCGGCAAAAACGGCGCTATTGGATCAATCGCTGGTATCTGGCATTGGCAATATCTACGCAGATGAAGCGCTGTGGGCAGCACGCATTTCACCGCGCAAGAAAGCTTCTGCGCTGCGGCAAAAAGACGCCGTGGCGCTATTAAGCGCGGCGCAGACCGTGATGTCTGCCGCCCTCAAAGCGGGGGGAACGAGCTTTGATTCTTTGTACGTTAACGTCAATGGTGAATCCGGCTATTTCGCGCGCTCGCTTGCAGCTTATGGCCGCGCTGGCCAGCCATGTTCCCGCTGCGGCACGCCCATTGAGCGGTGTGTTATCGGGGGACGCTCGAGCCATTATTGCCCCCACTGCCAATAATCTCGCACCCGTGAGGTTCACGTTGTGCACCTTCAGGCAGTAAATTAATTCGCATGGAATTTCTCGAAAATGTCGTCACGACATTTAACGATGGCGTGTGGACATACATCCTGCCCTGGCTGCTTATCGGTGCAGGCCTGTTATTTGGCGCTCGTACCGCGGTGGTGCAGATTCGCAAAGTACCCGATATGCTGCGCGCCGTGGTCGAGCGACCCAACAGCGATGATGAGGATGAGGGCGCAGGAAGCGGGGGAATCTCCGCATTTAAGGCATTTACCATCTCCGCAGCATCGCGCGTGGGCACCGGCAACGTTGCCGGCGTCGCGGTGGCCATCTCCGTAGGCGGACCTGGCGCCGTCTTCTGGATGTGGATCATCGCCCTCCTTGGTGGTGCGACCGCCTTCGTGGAATCCACCCTGGCGCAGCTGTGGAAGGTCCGCAATGGCGATACGTACCGCGGCGGGCCGGCCTACTACATGAAGCGTGGCCTGGGCTGGGGCCCGCTCGGCGTTCTTTTCTCTATTGCTATCGTCTTTACCTTTGGCTTGGTCTATAACTCCTTCCAGACCAACGCCATTGTAGAGGCCGTGGCCTTTTCCTTCGGCCGCGAAGACGATGCCACCTTTGGCTCCATCATTGGCATCATCATCGCGATTGCCGCGGGCCTCATCATTTTTGGCGGCGTGAAGCGCATTGCCAATATCACCCAGGTAGTCGTTCCGTTTATGGCCCTGGCGTACCTGCTCATAGGTGGCTTCGTGGTCATTACGAACTTTGACAAGGTCCCGGGCATGCTGGGCGATATCATCGGCCACGCGCTTGGCTTTAAGGAAATCGCCGGTGCGGGCATCAGCACCGCTATGATGAAGGGCATCCAGCGTGGCCTGTTTTCCAATGAGGCCGGCGAAGGTTCTGCTCCTAACGCGGCGGCGACCGCCACCGTCTCCCACCCGGTAAAGCAGGGCCTGGTGCAGACCTTGGGCGTGTACTTCGACACCATCGTGGTCTGTACCATTACCGCCTTCCTGATCCTGCTTGGCCCGGAAGTTGCCTACGGTGAAGAGGCCGAGGGCGTTTCCCTTACCCAGGCGGCCTTGTCCGCCGAGGTTGGCCACTGGGGCATTCACTTCGTCAGCTTCATCCTGTTCTTCCTGGCTTTTTCTTCCATCTTGGGCAATTACTATTTGGCAGAAGCCAACCTGGAATACCTCACCACCAATAAGACGGTGCTCAATACCTTCCGCCTCGTGGTGCTGTTCTTTGTCTGGTTCGGTGCCGTCGGGTCCCTGCCATTGGTCTTCGCCCTGGCGGATACCGGTGCGGCGACGATGGTGATCCTGAATATCATCGCCATTGTTCCGTTATCCGGCGTGGCCATTCAATTGCTGAAGAACTTCAACGAGCAGCGCAGTAAGGGAGTCGATCCGGTCTTCCACCGCGATATGCTTCCGGGTGTGCCCGGCGTGGAGTGCTGGGACGGTTCTGACCCAGTGACCCGCCGCAGCGCTGCGGACCGTAAAATCTTGCGCGATCGCGGCGAGGCCGATCGCTACTAATGAGGATGGTGCAGTGACATGGAAAGAATGACGGCTTTTGTGCACGGCAACGTGCAAGGAGTGGGCTTTCGCTGGTGGACGCGGTCGCGCGCACTGGAATTAGGCCTTTCTGGGCATGCGACCAACCTGGCAGACGGCCGCGTGCAGGTTGTTGCTGAGGGCCCGCGCACAGACTGCGAGAAGCTCTTGGAACTATTGCAGGAGCAACCGAGCACCACCCGCCGCCCCGGCAGCGTCGATTTAGTGGTCGAGCAGTGGGCTGCTGCGAAGGGCGAAAGCGGCTTTGTCGAGCGCTAATAGCCAACCCAATGCTTGCTGCAACTCGTGTCTTAAAGGCTTGCTACACTATCCCAAATGCACCTGAAATCGCTGACGCTCAAAGGCTTTAAGTCATTCGCGTCGGCGACGTCTCTCAAATTTGAGCCGGGCATCTGCGCTGTTGTCGGCCCGAACGGTTCCGGCAAATCCAACGTGGTCGATGCCCTTGCCTGGGTCATGGGAGAGGCTAGCGCAAAGACCCTGCGCGGCGGCAAGATGCAAGACGTCATCTTCGCCGGGGCAGGCGACCGCAAGCAACTGGGCCGAGCCGAGGTCACGCTCACCATCGATAATGCCGATGGTGCGCTGCCCATCGAGTACTCCGAGGTATCTGTTACCCGCCGCATGTTCCGCGACGGCGCGAGCGAATACGAAATCAATGGGGCAAAGGCCCGGTTGATGGATATCCAGGAGCTGCTTTCTGATTCCGGCATTGGCCGAGAGATGCACATCATCGTGGGGCAGGGCAAGCTTTCTGAAATTCTAGAATCGCGCCCCGAGGATCGCCGCTCCTATATCGAGGAAGCCGCAGGTGTCCTCAAACACCGCCGCCGCAAAGAAAAAGCCCAGCGCAAACTCACGGGCATGCAGGCCAATTTGGACCGCCTGCAGGATTTGACTGATGAGCTGGGAAAACAACTCAAGCCCTTGGCGCGGCAGGCAGAAGCTGCCCAGCGCGCGGCCACGGTGCAGGCTGATGTGCGCGATGCGCGCCTGCGCCTGGCCGGAGGCCGCATCGTCGGCCTGCGGCAGAAGCTTTCCGCTGCCGAGCAGACCGCGACGGTCTTATCTACCCAGGTGGAAGAGACCACGGCGCAGCTCGAAGAAGCGACCGAGCACCAAATGGAGCTGGAAACCCAGCTGGAGGAGGTCAATCCGCAAGCGGAAGCGGCCCAAAAACTGTGGTTTGATCTCTCGACCTTGTCCGAGCGCATTGCGGCGACCCAGCGCATCGCAGAGGAGCGGGCGGATAATGCCGGGTCCCAGGTCGCCTATGCCGGCCAGGATCCGGATGATCTTGAGGCCAAGGCGACGCGCGCGGACGAGGAACACGAGGAGCTCGTGGTAGCGGCAGAAGAAGCTGCGGAGCGGTTAGAAAGCATTCGGGAGGAAGTGGCGGAGCGTCGGCAAGCATTCGAGGCCGCCGAGCACGAACATATGGCACAGGTGCGCGCCATTGCGGACCGCCGCGAGGGAGTTGTGCGCCTTTTTGCCGCCGAAGAAAAGGCGGCGGGGCAGGTAGCCAGCGCGGAAGAAGAGCTGGCGCGGCAGGAAGAGGCCGTGGCTTCGCTGCAGCGCCGCACCCAGAATGCGCAGGCAGAAGCCGCTGAGGTAGCGCAGAAGTTGGATAATTATGCCGCGGAGCGCCAGCCTTTGGAGGAGGCGCATACGCGGGCTGCCAGCGAGTCCGGTGCTGCCGATAAGCGCTTGGATCAGCTCCGCGATGCCCAGCGCGAGCGCGAGCGCAGTGTCTATACGTTGCGGTCCCGCATCGATACGCTGTCCCAGACCATCCCCGAGTCGGTCGAGGTGGGCGAAGAATTCCAGCCATTGGCCGCGTATATTTCCACCACCTATGAATCGGCGGTTGCGGCCGCGTTGGGCACCTTCGCAGAGGCGCAGGCGGGGCAGTTGACCGAGGGCTTGATTGCGGATCTGGAGAAGGGCCCGCGCTCGGCGCTGCTAGATGCGGCGGCTTCAGCGCCCGCGAGTTCGTGGCGCGTCGATGCCGATCTGCCGCCGCAAGCTTCCTGGTTGCTGGATCACGTCACGGTGCAACCTGAGGTTTCGGTGGCGTTGCACCGGCTGCTTGCCGATGTCGCCCTCGTCCCCGATATTGCCCACGGCCGGCGCCTCGTGGCCGATGATCCGCGCCTGCGCGCCGTGACCGCGTCCGGGGTTGTCATCGGCGAAGGGTGGGTCGAGGTCGGCACCGGTTCCTCGTCCACCGTGGAGGTCACCGCCCGCATCGCGGAGGCTGAAGAGGAGTTAGAGCAGGCAAATCAAGCCCTGCACGAGCTTTCTGGCACCTTGAAGGGGGCAAAGATTGCCGCCGAGGATGCCCGCGTGACGGCCGCATCCGCCAAGGCAGCATTGCGGGAGCACGATACCGAGGTTGATGCCTGGAAGCGCGATCATCACCGCCTGGAGAAGCAGTACGAGGCAAATAAGGCGGAGCTGGAAAAGTCCGCGCAGCGCGCCACCGAGATCGAGATCCGGTTGCAGAAAGCCAACCAGGAGCTTGCCGATGCCCGCGATAGGCTCGCCCGCGTCGATGCCGACGATCAACCAGACGAGCCCTCGTCCGCCGATAGGGATGCCGCCTCGGCCGCGCTGGAAGAGGTAAAATCCATGGAAATGGAGGCCCAAGTCGCGGCCCGCTCGGCGCAAGAGCGCGTGGGTCAAGTTGCCGGCAAGGCCGATAATTTGCGGCGCCAGGCCCAACACGAGCGCCAAGCGAAGGCCCGCCATGAACAGGCCATGGCCCGCCGCAAGGCGCAGGGGCAATTGGCATCAGCGGTGGCACGGCACGCACAGGACTTGGCAGCCCGGGCAAACCAGCTTTTAAGCCGCGCCACCTCCGAGCGCGATGAGTTTGTCCACGAGCGCAACTCCTTAAATTCCCAATTGCAGCAGGCCAAGCAGGCGGTATCGGCCGCACGTCAAAATAGCGACCGGCTAACAGCACGGGCGCATGAAGCAGAGCTAGCTCGTTCGCAGGCGCAGGTGCGCCTAGATGAAGCCGAAAAAAAGATTGGCGAACAACTGGGCATCGCTATCGCTGACCTTTTGCGCGATTTCACCCCGGGCGAAGACTTCGACCGCAGCGCGGAAAAGTCGCGACTGCAGCAGGCGGAAAAGGATTTGAACTCCTTGGGCAAGGTCAACCCCTTGGCCTTGGAGGAATATAAGGCGCTGGAAGAGCGCTACAGCTACCTTTCTACGCAGCTAGACGATGTCATCCAAGCCCGCCAGGATCTCGCCGGGGTGATTTCGGACGTGGATAAGCAGATCCTGCAGCTGTTTACCGATGCCTGGCGGGATGTGGAAGCAGAGTTTCCCAAGGTATTCAATACCCTCTTCCCGGGTGGAGAGGGCCGGTTAATCCTTACCGAGCCAGAAGACATGCTCACCACCGGCATCGAGGTCGAAGCCCGGCCGCCAGGCAAGAAGGTCAAGCGCCTGTCGCTGCTTTCCGGCGGCGAGAAATCCCTTACCGCGCTGGCCATGCTCGTGGCGATCTTCCGTGCGCGCCCCAGCCCGTTCTACGTCATGGATGAGGTCGAGGCAGCGCTTGATGATGTCAACCTGCGCCGGCTCATCGCCTTATTCGAGGAACTGCGGAAAGATTCCCAGCTCATTGTCATCACGCACCAAAAGCCGACCATGGATGTGGCCAATGTCCTCTATGGCGTGACCATGCGCGGCGATGGCATCACCCGGGTCATCTCCCAGCGCATGAATCCAGCCGGACTCGCGCCGGGAGCCGAGCAAGCGAGCCAGGATGCGACGCGGCTTGGAGTTGATGCACCGCAATCAACGGAATAGAAGATTTCGCCGCCCTTATGTGCCGCAAGCCCGAAAGGCTGGCACTATAGAGGCATGAATTCTTTATGGTTATGGATCGGCATAGCAGTCGTTGTCATTGTGCTGATTGTCGTCTTCATTGCAATCGGCAAAAAGCGCGGTGAATCCAAGAAGGTTTCTTTCGAAAAACCCAAGGAAGAGCCCAAACAGCTAACCCAGGAGCAAAAGTCCGGCAATTACCAGGCGAAGTCTGGCTTCAACTTTGCCCCAGCAGGCTCAAAAGAACCCGAAAAGGTAGCGCAGGAGAAGCCGCAGCAGACTCAACCGCAGCAGGCTAAGCAGCCGCAGCAGCGGGAGTCTTCGGAGCAGTCAGAGCCCAGCGCCACCGATATCGCGAATGCCCAGCTCAACGGTGAAGAGCCGCCGGCGGCCAAGCGACCTGAACCGGCTAAGGATAAGAACGCTGCCCCCGATAAGGCGGCCAAGGAGGAAGAACCGCAGCGCCAAGAATCTGCATCTGACGAGCAGTCAAAGAAGTCCGCAGAACCTGAGCAACCTGCAGCGGACGGCGATGGCGATAAAGCTAAGGCCGAGTCCGATCCTGCCACCACTCCGGAACCGGAACCCAAGCCTGCGGCGGATAAGCCTGAAGGCAAAGGCGCTGCCGGTACTGCGGCTGCCGCTGGGGCCGCAGCTGGGGGAGTCGGCGCCGCTGCTGCAGCCTCTGGTGACCGCCAGGAATCCGCCGCAGATGAGGCAAAGGATCATTCTGACAAGCCGGATTCCGCGCAAGCTTCCGCACCTGCTTCCGCAAAGGCGGAAGCAAAGGATAAAGAAGTAGAGGACAGCGAGCACTCCGCCCCAGCCGCCGCCGAGAAACCTGCGGCAGAAAGTGCGAACGACTACCACCGCGGCGAGCCAGACCATGAAGAAAAAGACCCGGAAGACGTTGTATCCGTCGAGGCCGCCGAGGTAGAGGATGAATCCCCGGTCTTCGATGAGGTGGTAGATGATAAAGACGCAGACCACATCGAAGAACGCGTCGATAACCACGAGGAAGCAGAAGAAGCTGCGGCTGCAGCCGATGCACAAACGGATGCTGCGGAAGCAGCCAAGGAACAAACTCCGGTGCCAGAAGGCGAACCTGCTGCGGCGGCCCAGCCCACCGAGGACATCGCTCCGGCGGGAGGCCGCCTCGGCCGTCTGCGCGGGCGCCTCTCTCGTTCCCAGAACGCCATCGGCCAAGGCTTGATGGGAATTCTTTCCGCCGGCGATCTGGACGAAGACGCCTGGGAGGAAATCGAAGATACCCTCATCATGGCGGATCTGGGCACCAAGTCCACGATGAAGGTCACCGATTCCTTGCGCGACAAGATTGCTGAGCGTGGCGTGTCGAGCGAGGAAGAGGCCCGCGCCATGCTGCGTGAATGCCTCATCGAGGCGTGCCACCCAGAAATGGATCGCTCCATTCGCGCGATGCCCAATGACGGAAAGCCCGCCATTGTCATGGTCGTAGGCGTCAACGGCACCGGTAAGACCACCACCACCGGTAAGCTCGCCCGCGTTCTCGTATCGATGGATCACAGCGTCCTGTTGGGTGCGGCAGATACCTTCCGTGCTGCGGCTGCAGACCAGCTAGAAACGTGGGGACGCCGCGTGGGCGCCGAAACCGTGCGTGGCAAGGAAGGCGCAGACCCAGCCTCCGTGGCCTTTGATGCCGTGGCCACCGGTGTGGAACAGCAGGTCGATGTCGTCTTGGTCGATACGGCCGGCCGCCTGCACACCTCGACTGACCTGATGGATCAGCTGGGCAAGGTCAAGCGCGTCGTAGAAAAGAAGACCGAGGTTGATGAGGTCCTCTTGGTCCTCGATGCCACGGTGGGCCAAAACGGCCTGGCACAGGCTCGCATTTTCCGCGAGGTCGTGGATATTTCCGGCGTGGTGCTCACCAAGTTGGATGGCACGGCGAAGGGCGGCATCGTCTTCCAAGTGCAAGAGGAGTTGGGCGTTCCAGTCAAGCTTGTGGGCTTGGGCGAGGGTGCCGATGACCTTGCGCCATTCGAAGTCGAAGGATTCGTCGATGCCTTGCTAGGTGAGAAATAGGGTCTTCTCCCTCAACCGTTTTAGATAACTCCCCAGTACCTGGCTGCTCATTAAATGAAGTAGTCGCGGGTGCTGGGGAGTTTTTCGCGCCTATGTGCCTTGCAGGTATGTCCTGCGAGCATGGGGAGCCCTGGATTGCTGTGATCTGCATTGAGCTGGTGAGCAATGGTAATCTGGTAGGGCTGTATTTAGTGATTCGGTGCGAAATTCGCACCAATCCAAGACCAAGGTTCGTGAGGCAAGTATTTCGTGACGCTACTTTTTGCTGTCCTCCTCGCAGCATTGGCAGTGATCTTGGCACCGGTGACCGTAAAGGTCATGGACCGACAGGCGGGCTATCCATTAGCCGTCCTCTTTCTCATCGCAGCGGTGCTCATTGCTAAGGATTTTTCTGCCATTGCAGCGGGGCAGGAACTCAGTTTCCAAGCCACCTGGGTACGCGATTTTATTGCACCGGGGGTTGATGTAAGTTTCGCTCTGCGTGGAGATGCATTGAGCATCTTCTTCGCCATGTTGGCTCTTGTCATTGGCGCTGTCGTGCTGACGTACTCGGCAGCGTATCTCCCGAAAAATGAGGGAAATACGAGCTTTTATACATTGATGACGGCGTTCACGCTGTCCATCTTGTTGCTGGTTCTGGCCAATGACGTTGTTGTCCTATTCCTCGCCTGGGAGCTTGTCTCCTTGGCTTCCTTCATGCTCATTGCGCGTTCTGGCTCCGGGGGAGAGGCAGGTTCGCAGCGCACCTTAATCCTGACCTTTATCGGTGGCCTTACGCTATTGACGGCATTGGGCATCGCCGCAGTGACCACCGGTTCGACCACCATTTCTGAGATCCTCGCATCCTCGGTATGGGATGAGCGCCCCGGCGTGACCGCGAGCGTTGCCGTGCTTATCGCGGCTTCTGCTTTTACCAAGTCCGCTCAATTCCCATTCCACTTCTGGCTGCCAGAAGCCATGGCCGCCGCTACGCCTGTCTCGGCGTTCCTGCACGCCGCGGCCGTGGTCAAGGCGGGTATTTACCTGCTCATTCGCTTCTCCACGGTCTTCTACGATGTCGCGGTGTGGAACTGGGTGCTCATCGTCGTCGGTATGGGCACGGCGGTTATGTCCGCGGTATTCGCGGTGCAAAAGACGGACCTGAAGAAGCTGACCGCATATTCCACCGTGTCTCACCTGGGTTGGATTGTGGCCACCATCGGTGTCGGTACCCCGTTCGCTATTGGGGCAGCACTGGTGCACACCTTGGCCCACGCGCTCTTTAAGTCCTCGCTGTTCATGCTCATCGGCGTCATTGACCATGAAGCGGGTTCGCGCGATATCCGTCGCCTTGGCCCGCTGTGGAATAAGATGCCGTGGACGTTTGGCTCTGTCGTCATCGGCGCCGCCTCCATGGCTGCGGTTCCTCCGCTGCTGGGCTTCGTGTCCAAGGAAGGAATGCTCACCGCCTTTGAGGACGCCCCCATTGGCGGCGCAGGGCAAGCAATCTTGCTTGCCGTGGCAGGTATCGGTGCCTTCTTTACCTTCACCTACTCGGCGAAGATCGTCTTCGGTGCATTCTTCGATGGGCCGCGCTCTATGGACGATGTCCACGAAGCCCCAGTTGCCCTGTGGCTTCCCGCGGCGCTGCCGGGCTTTATGTCCCTGCCGCTCGTCTTCGTCTTGGGTATTTTCGATGAGCCTTTGGAGCATGCCGTTGGCGCCGTGGGCATGGAAACGCATTCTCACCTTGCGGTATGGCATGGAATCAACGTTCCATTCATCATTTCGATTCTCGTGCTGGTGGCCGGTATTGCCGGTCTCTTTGCCCGCAAGAAGATGTGGCCGGCCTTCGAGGGACGCAACTTCATGCCGCGCAGCGGCAACGAGCTCCTGCAAAGCCTGCAAGATGGCTGCGCCAAGCTCGGCCAGGTATTGGGCAAGATGTCCGATTCCCACAACCCGTCCCGTCACATCCTGCCGATCGTCATTGTGATTATCGTCCTGGCGGGGACTACCTTGTTTGGCGAGGGGGTCGACGGCGTACCGCTGCAACCGCGCGTCGATGGTCTCGATAACCCGTGGGACCTGCTGCCGTTGGGTATCATTGCCTTGTCCGTATTCGGGCTGGTACGCACCAAGAACCGCCTAACCGGCGCCGTCATGATCGGCATCGCAGGTACGGGCGTTACCTTGCAAATGTTCCTCTTGGGCGCACCGGACGTCGCGCTGACCCAGTTCATGGTGGAAGCCCTGTCCGTGGTCGTCATGATGATGGTGCTGCGTTACCTGCCGGAGACCTTCCAGCCGGTTACTGATAAATCCCGCAGGGTAGGCTCCATCGTTATCGCCGTATTGGCCGGTATCGCTGCCTTCCTCGGCGTCTGGGGCCTGATGGGCCGCCACGAACGCTCGGACTTGGCGCTGTGGTACCTCGACGAGGCACCGGATATCACGGGTGGCGATAACGTCGTGGCCACCATCATCGTGGAATTCCGTGCACTCGATACCTTGGGCGAGCTGTCCGTGCTGGGCATGGCCGCCGTCGTTATTGCAGCCATTACTACGACGCTGCCGCGCTTCCCGTTCAGCTCGGGTACGCGCCCAGCGCCTTTCGGTCAGTCGCAGCTGAACTCCGTGCCGCTGCGCAAGGGAATCAATATTGTCATTCCTTTGCTCATCATCATGTCCGTCATCGTCTTCTTCCGCGGGCACAATGCCTCCGGCGGCGGATTCCCCGCGGCGCTGATTATGGGTGCGGCCATTGGCCTGACCTATCTGTCCCGCGGTTCCGATGAAATCGTCTTTGGCCGGATGACCCCAGTGCATCTGACCGGCATCGGCATCATTACGGCGCTATTGGCAGGCTTTATTGGTTACTGGCACGACGGCTTTGGCAATGGTGGTTTCCTCACTGCCTTGCACGGCGAAGCCTTTGGCCAGCACTGGACGACGTCCCTCATCTTCGACCTCGGTATTTACCTGGCCGTGTTGGGCATGCTCACGATGGCCATCAACGCCTTGGGCGGCTACCTCAGGCCAGGTACTGAGCGGGACTTCCTGCCGTGGATTCATGATGATGACTCGGCCCTGCCGGCCACGCCGCGCATCGCCGTTGAGGATGCGGACGATCCGTATCCAGACCCAATCAACCCGTCGACGGATCCGCTCGCTTTGCTCAGCCCCAAAGAGGCAAAGACAAAGCAACGTCGCCGTTCTAACGCCAACCGAGGAGGGGAGAAGTAATGATTCTCGCGTTAACTATCGCCATCCTCTTCGGGGGCGCCGTCTACCTCATTCAACAACGCGGCCTGGTCCGCATTGTGTTGGGCATGATGGCATTCGGCCACGGTGCCAACCTGACCTTGTTGGCCACTGGTGTGTACTCCTACCGAGGCGAAGCATTTCCCTCAGAGGTACCCCACGATCAGATGGCCGACCCGCTACCGCAGGCATTCGTGCTGACGGCCGTTGTTATCTCCATGGCAACCTCGACCATCCTGTTGACCATGGCTGCGATGGGCAAAAACGATGACACCGATGTTGTGGAACCCGTCGATGACAACACCATTGACCACGCATTTTCTACCTTGGGCCGCGATGCTCAGAACCGCGCGATTTTGGAAGAGTCCGCGAATGAGCTCGATCGCATTGGCCGGGTAGACCACGACACCCCCGTGGCTGAGCGCGGGGTAAATAGGAAGAAGGAGGATGAAAAATAATGGCTGATGTTGTAGCCCAACTTCTTCCGCTTTTCCCGGGCATTCCGCTCATTGCCGCGGCTCTTGCCTTGCTGGCGCCGTGGCGCGCCGTTCGCGATGCGATCATGCTCATCATCCCCGGAGTCGGTGTCTTCGCCGGCCTGGGACTGTTGATCTACACCATGAACAATGGGGTAGTGGCGCATACCGTGGGCCTCTACGTAGGAAATGTGGGTATTCCGCTCGTTGCGGATGCCTTCTCCGCGCTGATGATCATCACCACGATGATCGTGGCCTTTGGCGCTAACTGGTTCGCCATCGTGGGCGGGGAGACGAAATCTCGTTATTACCCTTCGCTCACGCTGATTCTTATCACCGGTGTATGCGGTGCGCTGCTGACCGCTGACCTCTTTAACTTCTTCGTGTTCATTGAGGTCATGCTGTTGCCGTCCTACGGCCTTATCACCATGTCGGGCACGTGGTCGCGCTTGGCGGCAGGACGCGCGTTCGTCCTCGTTAACCTTTTTGCCTCCACGCTGCTGGTGGTTGGTGTCGGCTATATCTATTCCGTCACGGGCACGGTCAACCTGGCTGCCTTGCAGGGAGCCGCCGCCGGCAACGGCCCGGTGACCGTCGCCGCGGGCATTATCCTTATTGCGATTACCGCCAAGGCCGGTGTCTTCCCGGTGCAGTCTTGGCTGCCGCGCACCTATCCAGGCACGTCGGCCGCGGTGATGGGCCTTTTCTCCGGCCTGCACACGAAGGTCGCCGTCTACATGCTCTACCGGCTGTACGTGCAGCTTTTCGATCTCGAGCAGCGGTGGAACGTACTCATCATCGTCCTCATGCTGATCTCGATGATGATCGGTGCCTTCGGTGGTCTAACCGAAAAGACGATTCGCCGCGTGCTGGGTTACCAGATGCTCAACGGTATGCCGTTCATCTTGGTGATGCTGGCCTTTACCTCGGAAAACCCAAGTCGCGCCTTGGCCGCCGGTATCATGTACACGATTCACCACATGGTGACCGTTGGCTCGTTGATCCTGGCGTCCGGTGCTATCGAAGAGACCTATGGCACGGGTGACTTGACCAAAATATCCGGCCTCGCACGCCGCGATACCATTATCGCCTGGATTTTTGCCGCCGGTGCCTTCTCTGTGGTGGGCTTCCCGCCATTCTCCGGCATGTGGGGCAAGCTCATGATCGTCTTCGAGGTCGCCCGCAATGGCGGCGCTTGGGCCTGGATTGCCATTGCCGCCATCATCATCGCCTCCTTCGCGGCATTCTTGGCGATGTTGCGCGTCTGGCGCGAAGCCTTCTGGGGACACGATCTGCCCTCGGACAAGGTTCCCGATGAGCTCATCATCCGCAAGAAGCTGATGGCACCTTCCGCAGCGCTCATCTTGGTCTCGCTGGGCATGTTCATTTTTTCCGGCGTGGTTATTGATGTGGTGGAAACCGCAGCCGAACAACTGCTGGACACGACGGCTTATACTGACACCATCTTGGGCGATGACTCAGCCGCACTACCTAATATCGATGACATTCAGGAGGGCCGATAAATGCATGCCGTAGCTTATGCACTCTGGCTCATCAAGGAGATTTTCGTTGCTGGGTTCACCCTGGCGATGTCAGCATTTAAGCCCGATAACGAATACCACCCGGTGATCATCCGGTACCCACTGCGCGTTACCAGCGCCTGGGAGATTTTCTGGTTCACCTCCTCCATTACCGCTACCCCTGGCACGCTGTCCTTGGGACTGCGCGAACCACCGCGCAAGGGCTTGCCCCGCATCGTGCTAGTACAAGCGGTACAGGGCTCCGATCCTGCCGCGATCGTGGCTGACTTGGCCGATATGGAAGAGCACTTGGCACCGCGCGTTAAGAGCATCGACTATGGCGTTCCTGGGCAAGGGGATACGACGGAGCTCGATGAGGCTTTCTACGAATTCCCCTTGGATACCCTGGGCCGCTATATGCGCTCGCCGGATCTCGCGCGGGCGGAGGACACTCCGCTTTCGGAGAGCCAGGCGGACGTCGAAAAGCCCAAGCACCTCGCCCGGAAAATTCAACGCAGGAAGGAGACCGACCGATGATTGATTTTGCAACATTGTCCCCATTCGGTTGGGTTGTACTGGTGTGCGTGTTCATCATGGGCGGGGCCGCCTGGTGCGGGGTGCTATTGGCGCTGCGCACTCGCGATGAGCTCACCCGCGCGGTGATGTCAGACATCGTCTTTTACGGCATGATCTGCATGTACCTCGGTTGGTCAATGATCAACAATGCCCCACTGGCCTATGACATTGCCCTGATTGGCGCCATCGCGGCCGGTATTTTGCCGACCTTGTCTATGGCCCGCATTATTTCGAAAGGTCGGCGATAAGCCATGGCTGTTTACGAGATTATTGCTTCGGTTCTGCTCATTGTGGCTACCATCCTTGTGGTGGCAACCGTGGTCTCCTTGTGGCGCGCACCGGATGCCCTGACACGTGCCAACCTGATGGGCCCGACCGTGGGGTTGGCGGTTCCGCTTATTATCCTCGCCAAGCTAGTCGTGGATTTTGGTCAAGATGGCTTTTCTTTGGCGCTTCTTATCAAGGGCCTCATCGCATGCTTTGGCGTCTGGATTATCGGCTCGGTGGGCTCGTTCTACCTGGGACGTTCCATCTATGGCGTTGCGGTTACTGACGTCAAGCACGCCAAACACAATAATGAGAAAATTCAGACCGTCTTCGCCAATGAAGACGAAATCTAGGGATTTCCTACCCTAGTGTGCAGCGCGGGTTCGTACCTTTTCCATGGAGGGTGTGCGGCCCGCGTTTCCTTTGCGCTGCCGCGGTGTTTAACGCAGTGGATGCAGTTGTAATTGCAGATCGCCACCGTAATTCGGGCACATCCGGAAGTTGGGCCGGGCTAGACTGGAACGCAGCATATCCGCGCCGCGCTTGGCCACCGAATTATACTTTTCATTAGGAGGATTAAATGAAACTAATTACCGCCATTGTTAAGCCGTTTACTCTGCCGGATATCCGGGAGGCGTTAAAACAGCAGGATGTACACGGCCTTACAGTGACCGAAAGCCAAGGCTTTGGGCAGCAGAGCGGGCACAGCGAGGTTTACCGCGGCGCCGAATACGCGACGGACTTTGTGCCCAAGGTGAAGTTGGAGGTTTTGACCGCTGATGACCAGGTGGAAGACCTCATTGATGCCATCGTGGATGCCGCTTATACCGGCAAGATTGGCGATGGCAAGATTTGGATTACCCCGGTAGAAGACGTCATCCGCATCCGCACCGGGGAGCGCGGCGAGACCGCCCTGTAATTACAGATGGTGGCAGCATCCGCTCTTCGCAGCGAGGCTTATGCCGGGGCGGTGCGCGTGCTCCAGGACTTAGACCTGCCGCCGCACACGGCGCTAGCTGCAACTGGCTCTTTAGCCAGGCAGGAGATGACTCCCTATTCCGATATTGATGTCATCTTGATCTTCCCGGAGGACCACGAGCCAGATCCCCGCTTGGTAGAGGACTTGTGGTATCCGGTGTGGGATGCCAAGTATCGGTTGGACTTCGCCCTGCGCACCCCGCAGGAGTGCGCCGAGATCGCTCTGCAGGACGCCTCGGCTGGCTTCGCACAATTGGACCTGACGTATATCGCCGGCGAGAAGCCGCTTGTCGATGACGCCCGTCAGCGCCTCCTGCACGCGTGGCGGCGGCAGCTGCAGCGGGGCTTTGATAGCTTCGTCGCTATCGCCATCGCCCGGTGGAACCGTTCTGGCGCCGTTGCCACCATGACCAACCCAGACTTAAAAAACGGGCGAGGGGGATTGCGCGATATTCAGCTCCTGCGCGCTTTAGCCCTAGGAAATCTGTGCGATCTGCCTGTGCTGGAAGAAGAGCGGCGGCTGCTACTCGATGCACGGACCCTGCTGCACGTAAAGGCTCGCCGCCACCGCGATATTTTGGATCCGGACTTTGCCGCAGATGTTGCTGATGAAATGGGCTTTAACAGCCGCTATGAGCTAACGGCGGCATTGGTAACTGCGGCCTCTGCTGTCGATGAAGCGGTAGAGCGTAGCTTGGCCACAGCCCGCGACGTTTTGGGTAGCCGCAGCGCTAGTAAGTCGCAGGGAAGGAGCCGCGTGCGGCGTCCCCTCGACGTGGACGTTGTGGCCGATGGCGACGTTATCTCCCTGGCCCGTACGCCCAATCGTGCGGATCCATGGCTGTTGACCCGAGTCGCGGCGGCCGCAGCACGGACGGGTTATTCCGTATTACCTGCGACGTGGCGGGCGTTGCAGGAGCTGCCGGCTCCACCGGAGCGGTGGCCGCGGGCGGCCGTCGATGACTTTTTCGCCATTTTGTCTTCGCCTTCTCATACCCCGCGGGTGATTGCGGAGCTGGATCGCTATGGCCTGTGGGAGCGCTTGGTCCCCGAATGGGGTCATGTGCGCGGTTTACTGCCCAGGGAACGCAGCCACATGCATTCCGTGGACTATCACTTGGTTGCCACCGTGACGCGCTGCGCCGAGGTCCGGACCTCGGTGGCCCGCCCAGATCTCCTCCTCTTGGCTGCGTTGTATCACGATTTGGGCAAGGGCCATGACCGCCCGCACGAGCAGGTAGGGGCAGAGCTGGTGGCACGGCAGGCCGCGCGCATGCGGTTTAACCTTGCGGATATATCTCGCGTGCAAACCGTGGTGGCAGAGCATACGAGCCTGGCGCGATTGGCGGCGACGATGGATCCGAGTTCGGACGCCGCGCGCGATGCCCTATTAAATGCGTGCCATTATGACCAATTGACCATTTCGCTGCTTGCCACCTTATCCAAGGCGGATGCCTTATCGACGGGCCCTGGGGTTTGGTCCGCTCGCACCGCTCAGGCGCAGGCCCTTATCGTGGCCCGCGCCTTGGAGGCCAATAAGCCACGCATAGTGACCCGCCCCTTAGTGCGTGTTCCGCAGGACGAGTATGGGGTAGGGCTTGCGGTTGATTGGCAGGAGGAAGTGGTCACAGTAACCTGGTCCGGCGCCAATAAGGCGGATTTTAAGCGCATTTTTGCGTTGATTTCCGCCCTAGGGTGGACCATTGTGCGGGCCAATTTCGTGCGCGGTGATGCTGGTGGTTATCAGGCGGAGTTTGTCATCCGCACCGTGCAAAAGACGCTTAGAGAGGCCGCGGAACCGGACAGGTTTATCCAGTCCTATAATTCGCGGACGTACACCGAGCTTCCCGAGATCGCAGGTGAGCCCACGACGGCGGCGTTTAACGTGGGCGGAATCTTAGAGATTCGCACCGTGGAGAGGATAGGCGCGTTGGGCTATCTGGTGGAGGCTTTGCCGGAGTTTATGTGGCTGCGCCATGAAATCTTGGGTGCAACGATGATTGTGCATGTGTTCTTTGGAGCTTCGGTTTCTCGCGCCCAGGTGGTGGGGAATGTGACCAGGGCCCTGGCTAGGGACTAAGATTGAATAATTGAACTTTAGATCGATCTAATTTAAGGGAGCGCATCCGTAGTGTTTGACTCACTATCAGACCGCCTACAGTCAGCCCTGGCGGGCCTGCGCGGCAAGGGCAAATTAACTGAGGCGGATATCAACGCCACGACTCGTGAGATTCGCTTGGCATTGCTGGAAGCTGACGTTTCTCTGACGGTGGTGCGCGGGTTTATCAAGCGCATCAAGGAACGCGCGCGCGGCGCGGAAGTATCTGAGGCGCTCAACCCCGCCCAACAGGTGGTCAAGATCGTCAATGAGGAGCTCATTGAGATCCTAGGCGGCGAAACCCGCCGGTTGAACCTGGCCAAGAATCCTCCGACCGTCATCATGCTGGCCGGTCTGCAAGGTGCTGGTAAAACCACCCTGGCCGGTAAATTGGCCAAGCACCTCACGAAGCAGGGGCACACCCCGATGCTCGTGGCCTGTGATTTGCAGCGCCCAGGCGCTGTGCAGCAGCTGCAGATCGTCGGCGAGCGCGCGGAGGTCCCTACCTTTGCCCCAGACCCAGGTACCTCCCTGGATTCCAATGACCACGAGATGGGTACCTCGCACGGGGACCCGGTGGACGTCGCCAAGCGCGGTATTGCTGAGGCGAAGCAGAAGCAGCACGATGTGGTCATCATCGATACCGCCGGCCGCTTGGGCATTGATGAAACCTTGATGACGCAGGCGCGCAATATCCGCGACGCCGTAAACCCGGATGAAGTGCTGTTCGTCATCGACTCCATGATTGGTCAGGACGCCGTGCAAACGGCGGAGGCCTTCCGCGATGGCGTGGACTTTACCGGCGTGGTTCTCACGAAGCTGGATGGTGACGCTCGCGGTGGTGCAGCTCTGTCCATTCGTGAGGTGACCGGCAAGCCGATTTTGTATGCCTCTACCGGTGAGAAGCTCGATGATTTCGATGTCTTCCACCCAGAGCGCATGTCCAGCCGCATCCTGGGCATGGGTGACCTGCTCTCCCTAATTGAGCAGGCGGAAGCCACCCTGGATCACCAGAAGGCCGAGGAAGCGGCCTCTAAGCTTGGCTCCGGCGAGCTGACGCTGAATGACTTCTTGGACCAGATGCTGATGATCCGCAAGATGGGTCCGATTGGCAACTTGCTGAAGATGATGCCTGGCGGCAAGCAGATGAATGAGATGGCCGCCATGGTGGATGAAAAGCAGCTGGATCGCATCCAGGCCATCATCCGCGGTATGACCCCAGAAGAGCGCGAGAACCCGAAGATTTTGAACGCATCGCGCCGCAAGCGCATCGCCAATGGTTCCGGTGTGAGCGTTTCCGAGGTCAACCAGCTCATCGAGCGCTTCAACCAGGCCAAGAAGATGATGTCCAAGATGGCCGGCCAATTTGGCATGGGAGGTGGCGGACGTTCTGCCACCAAGAAAAAGCCTAAGGGCCGCAAGGGCAAGAACGGCAAGCGCAAGAAGGGCAAGGGCGGCGGTGGCAACCGCGGACCCAAGATGCCGGGCGGTATGCCAGGCATGGGCGGCGGTATGCCGTCGATGGAAGAGCTACAGCAGCTGCAACAGCAGATGGGAGGCGCTGGCGGTGCCGGTGGCCTCGGCGGTGGAAAGATTCCCGGTATGCCCAAGATGCCTAAAGGCATGGAGAATATCGACCTCGATAACCTCAACTTTGGCAAGGGTAAAAAGTAGCCGCGCAGAGAAATAAATAGAAGGTGGCCCATTGCTTACAGGTAATGGGCCACCTTTGTGCGTGCCGTCGCGGGGAGCGTTTACACCGGATCGTTTTCCGGGGTATTGGGGTACGGCACTGGGTTGGCGCGCCGCGCGCCACCGGTGGTGGGGGAAGCTGGCGATTCCTCTAGTGCTGCCTCCGCCTCTTCAGGGGAGATTTCTGGCGCCTCTTGTTGGACCTTTTCGCCGTTCAAGAAGGGGGTGAGGGCTTCTCGGATCATCGGCATCGCGGAATCCGCAAAGGCATTGGTGATGTGGTGCATATCGCGGTAGACCATGGTGTTGCCGATGATGACCGGGCAATCGCCATTAGTATCGCAGAACCACGGCGCGGTATCGAGGGACAGCATGTTCTCATACTGCGATAGGACTACAGCGCCTGGATCATAAGGTTGGTAGACCTGCTCGAACCGCATGCCACAGCCCACAGCGTCCTCGTTGGCAACGTAGCACTCATCGAATTCGCGCGGCTCTCCGTCCTCGTCGAATCCCCACGGGTTATCGCGGAAGCCCAAGAAAGGAATATCGCGCTTGGACAGCTCATCCCAGAAGGCTTGGTAGCCGGCGGGCACCGCATCGGGGCCATGCCCAAACTCGTTTTGCGGGCGGGTGGTATTGGAGATAACCAACTCTGGCTTGGCTTCGGCAATGCGGTCCATGACCAGTTCACCCCACTCGGCGCAATCGGGGCTGACCGTGACGTCATCGCCAAGCTCGATGGGGCAACCTTGGCGCAAGAGGGGAACCAGCTTGAAACCCATCTCTCGGCCCAGGCGGTCGAGGGCAGAGGAGTATTGCTCCGCGTGGGATCCTCCCACCAAATAGACTTCCTTTTCGGCAGTAGTGTCGCCGAAAATGCAGGGGGTCTTGCCGTCCCTGCGCGTTTCAAAGAAGAAATCAGCGGGCTGAGTATCGGGCACGAAGCACCAGTTTGCAGCAACCGGTGGCTCGATTCCTCCAGCAACGACGGGATCAGGTTTGATCTCTACTCCGTCCGGCGGGGTGATGTCATTGATGAACGTGGTAGCGCCGGGATATAGCCGGGGATTAAGTGTTTCCGCGTCGGCGATATTAAGGGTGCGCAGCCACAGCGGCTGAATGAGAAGCAGCGCCGTGACGCAGCTGGCGACCACGACACCGCCGATGGCTCGACCGGCACCGGCACGGGTGGACAGACTAGAGATTGCCTTGTGGGCTGGGAGGTCCTCTGCCAAGGGGCGCTTGCGGTGCTGGCGCAGGGGGCGTTCGATGAAGCGATGCGTGATATCTGCAAGCAGCAGGGAGATGGCAATGATAATGATACCCAGCCACCACGACGGGGTCTGCTGGCCCAAGTAGGAGGTGGACAAAATAAGCAGCGGCCAGTGCCATAGATACAGCGGATAGGCGATATCGCCCAGCCAGCGTGCCTTCTTAGAGGCCATGGCCTTGGAGATCTTGCCGCCACCGCCCAAGATGATGAGCACGGCACCGCCCAAAGGCAAAAGCGAGAGCGGTCCTGGGTAGGCGGTGGTCTCTGCGATGATGGCGCCGGTAAAGACCAGCATGAAAAGGCCGAGGCCGGTAAACAGGTCATAAAAACGTGCAGGAATCTTCCATGCGGAACCGTAGATGGCTAGAACCGCACCGAGGGTCAACTCCCAGGCACGCGACCACGTGGAGTAATAGTTTTCCGGCGTTCCGTGCAGCCCATGGCGCGAGGCATAGGCAAAGGACACGATGGTCACCACGATGAGAATGGGGCCGGCGATTTGGTTGACCGTAGGGAAGCGGCTGGTCCGCAGCGAAGAATGCTGCGGACGCCATTTCATAATCGCGGCCAGGATGAGGGCAAAGGCAATGCCCATCAGGTAGAACTGGCCCTGCACGGACATTGACCACATATGCTGCAGCGGGGAAGTATCGGCGGCGGCCGCAGTGTAGTCAGCGTTTTGACGCGCCAGCTCCCAGTTCTGGTAATACAGCATGGTTGCCGTAATTTGCTGGGTAAATTCAGTGCGCATGAGCTGCGGCGTGAAAAGGCGCACCAATATATACGTCACACCGATGACTAGGACGAGGCTTGGTACCAAGCGGCGCAACGTGCGCCAGATTGGCCACCATGGGTTCAAGGAGGCGTTGGACTTTCCGGCATAGCGCAGCTGCGAGCCTAAGAAGAAATAACCGGAAAGCAGTAAGAAGACATCCACGCCGCCAGATACACGACCGACAAAGACGTGGTAGATAACTACGAGGCCAATTGCGATACCGCGCAGACCATCGAGGTCATAGCGGTATCGAAAGTTGCGTGGAGAATCTTTTGTCATAAAACGTCATTTCGTGCGCTTGTTCATGGAAAACAAACGCGGCGTATTTCAAAGCCTTCTGTGGCAAAGGTTTACATTCGGCTAATAAGGGTACTCTTTAAAGGTCTCGAAAGCATAACGGGGCAACGTAAAATGCGGGAGACGCGAAGATTTTAAAATACTGCCTGCACACGCTAAAATGGTTCGGGTTATCGCAGTGGTGCGAACTGCTGATGATAATGAGACGTTTCATTCTGCGTAACACCGTTCCCGTCTACGGTCGGCCGGTACGTCACGCGCAGATAAAATCCAAGGGTTGAACCGGCGTGCTAAACAGCGCGTGTCTGAACTGCCCAGTGACTAGAAAAGGAGCCATCATGGCTGTCAAAATTAAACTGCAGCGCGTAGGTAAGATTCGCGCCGCTGAATACCGCGTAGTTATCGCTGATGCTCGTACCCGCCGCAGCGGCAAGGTCATCGAGAACATCGGCATCTACCACCCGAAGGAAGAGCCTTCCCTCATCAAGATCGACTCCGAGCGCGCACAGCACTGGCTGTCCGTTGGTGCACAGCCCACCGAGCCGGTCTTGGCACTGCTGAAGGTCACCGGTGACTGGCAGAAGCACAAGGGCCTGCCGGGTGCCGAAGGCACCTTGAAGGTTGCCGAGGAGAAGAAGTCCAAGCTGGACCTCTTCAACGAGGCATTGGCTGAGGCTAATAACGGCCCAACCATCGAGGCCATCACCGAAAAGAAGAAGGCCAAGGAAGAAGCAAAGAAGAAGGAAGCTGAAGAGGCCGCTGCAGCTGAGGCTGCCGCCGCTGCTGCCGGCGAAGCAGATGCTGAGGCAGAAGCTTCTGAGGAGTCCGCAGAGTAATCTGCTTGGGTTTCCAGCGCCCCTTTATTGATAAGGGGCGCTGTGTATAAGCTGCATAAACTTCATCCCCCACCCGTCATCGCGGTATTTACCAGCGATGGCGAGTGGGGGATTTTGCGCGCGTAAACGCCGCGTGTACGCCGCGCGGCCGCACCGCGCTAGTGCCTAACGCTCCTCATCGCGCGGCCGTAATTCGGGGTAATTGGCGTATACATCGCCCGGATCTTCAAAATCCATTCCGCGCAGGCTGCCTGCGACGACAGGCTTAAACAGCTTATAGATTTCCTCCCGCGGCAGTTTAGACAGGGGCCCATCAATGGCAAGTACGGTAAACCCGTGGACGGCGGACCACGACAGCAAGCTATTGTGTAGGAAATATTCTTTATTGGGCGTTTGGCCGAGGGCCTGGGCGTGGCGGGCCAAGAGATCGAAGTAGCGCTGAATCATATTCAGGTGCTCGCTTTTTGGATCATCGGGAGTCGAAGGGTCTACGCCAAGCATAAAGCGCAGCGCCTTCCACTCCAGCATGCAGCGGAAGAAATTCGTTTCATCCAAGGCAAAGTCGAGGTAGGCAAAACCTATCTGCACGAGGTGATCGGGGAAGGCGAGGTCACCAGATTCATTGGTGGTGCGGTGCAGGCGGCGCACGAGCTCATCGGTGGCGAGTTCGGCCACCTTATCGTGCAGCTCTTCCTGGTCCTTAAAGTGCCGGTAGGCAGATGTAGGGGACACTCCTGCCGCGCGGGTAACGGCGCGGATAGTGATAGCCTCGGGGCCTTTTTCTTTGCCTAATTGCACGGCGATGCGCAGCAGCTCGTCGTGGAGGTTTCCGTGGTGATAAGGCTTGTTATGAGACTGCGTTGTATCCAAAATCTGTCCTAATAGTCTGTATTTCAATTAGCCTGTAAGCATCGTTAGAAGCATCAGTGCAGGCTGCGCGTCCGCCTGTTCTGCGGGCGAATTCGAATCCATCTCCGGTAGGGGCGCGGCAACGCTATGTACTTTATAGGCCGGCAAATGCACAATCCTACCCGGGGATAGGGTGACCGTTTTCTCCCCGCAGGTGAAATTCACCTCGCCGCGTATGGCCTGCACGGTAATCGGGTGGGCGGCTTTGTGGTCCGGCAAGGTTTGCCCCGGTGCGAAGCTAAAAAGGATGAGGTTTGCGCGCTCACCGTTTAAGACCCGCTTGACCCCAGGGCGCTTGCGTTCAGGATCGGTGGCAGGCGCCAAGGCTACGAGGTCAAGGTCGATCAAGGGCGAGTGCGGTGCCTCCTGATGTGCACCGCGTGGCTCGGAAGCTGGGCTGGGTGAGTCGTTCATGCCACAAGCCTAATCCTTAGCGGCCGGATTGTGGGGAACGCGGCAGGAGATAAAGGCAACGGGGTGCATGCGGTAAACTCTGCGCCATGGAATTGATGATTGGGCGCGTCATTAAGTCGCACGGAATCAAGGGAGAAGTGGTGGTAGAGCCCACCACCGATGAGCCCGAGGTGCGCTTTGCGGTGGGAGAAAAACTGCAGGGCAGGCAGGGCCGCAAGGAGCACGAATTGACCATCTCTGCGGTGCGCAGCCACAAGGGGCGGCTTTTGGTGACGTGCAAGGAAATTGCTGATCGCACCCAAGCGGATAGTCTGCGCGGTACCCAATTTTTCGCCGCCCCATTAGAAGATGACGACGAGGGCTTTTATGATTATGAGCTCGAAGGCTTGCGCGTTATCCGCGACGGGGAAGACATCGGTGCTGTAGCTTCCGTCGTGCACGGGCCTAGCCAAGACCTCTTAGAGGTTGAGCTGTCTAAGGGTAGCTCCGCCTTGGTGCCCTTTGTCCATGCCATAGTCCCAGAGGTCGATGTGGAAGCCGGCACCTGCACCATCGAACCCCCGGAAGGGCTGTTGGACCTATGAGGCTCGATGTAGTGACCATCTTCCCGGAATATCTGCAGCCGCTGCGCCACGCTCTTTTAGGAAAAGCCATCGAGCAGGGCCGCCTTGAGGTGGGCGTGCACGATCTGCGGCAGTGGGCCACGGATGCGCATAAATCGGTCGATGACTCGCCCTTTGGCGGCGGCCCAGGAATGGTCATGAAGCCGGAGGTTTGGGGCCCTGCGCTTGACGATGTCGCACTTGGGACCACCGCTCCCACCCTCGAGTCCTCGTTGCCGCACCTAAACCGTCCGCGCCACGATGAACTAGAAGGCGTCGAAGCCCAGGCATATGGCGCTGAGGCGGCACAAGGCGAGCGAGAAAGCGGCAGCGAAGATGAAGGCCTCCCGCTGCTCTTGGTGCCCACCCCGGCTGGGGCGCCTTTTACCCAGGCGGATGCCCGGGCATGGTCTACCGAGGAGCATATTGTTTTTGCCTGTGGGCGTTACGAGGGCATCGACCAGCGCGTGGTTGAAGATGCAAAGAAGCGCTACCGCGTTCGGGAGGTATCCATCGGGGACTATGTGCTCATCGGCGGGGAAGTTGCGGTACTGGTGATTGCAGAGGCCGTCGTCCGGCTTATTCCGGGGGTATTGGGCAATAAGCGCTCGCATGAGGAGGATTCTTTTTCTGATGGCCTGTTAGAGGGTCCAAGCTATACCAAGCCGCGGGAGTGGCGCGGGCTTGCGGTTCCGGAGGTTCTGACCTCTGGAAACCATGGGCTGGTGGACCGGTGGCGCAGGGAACAAGCATTGGAGCGCACGTGGCAGCGCCGCCCCGAGTTATTGGATCACGTGGAATTGAGCAAGGCGGACAAGGCATATTTAGCGCACGTGCGCGAGCGTGAATCTGAAGGAGAGGCACAGTAGTGCAGGTGAGCGTGGATCTTTCTGTGCTGATGCCCCAGGAAGTATGGGAAGCATACCAGGCAGGCATGCCACAGAAATTGCGCAGCGCAGGCTTTGTACCGGAGAGCATCTTTGCCGCCGTGGTTGCCCCGTCGCCGCCGGCAGATAGCCCGCTCGCCCAGGAATATGAACTCAGCAATGAAACCCCGGCGGAGGGGACGCCGCTGTGGCGGGTCATCGTCAATGGCGATACCGCAGCACCCCTGCCCTCCGTCGCGCCCATGGTTGCCACTTGCCTGCCGCCCACCGCCGCGTGGTTGGGGAGCACGGAAATTGGCCATACCGAATTCGCGTGGTCGGCCAAGCCGGTATGGCGCGCAGAGTCCAGCGAAGAAAATTAGGATAATGCCCTAAGAAGACTTGTATCGGTGCAGGGCAGTGATACTGTAAGTGCAGCACACACTCGCATTTTTACTTGCTCTTCAAGGATTCTCTCGCATGACTTCTCCCAACGGACATGACTTTGGCGGATACAACCAACAACCGCAGTACAATCAGTACCCCGCGTATTCTCAGCCCCAACAGAGCCGTGGCGGGAATGGAGCCATGGTTGCGGCGATCATTTTGGGAGTCGTGGCGCTTTTAGCCATCGCCGCTGCGGCGTTCTTTTTTGTGAAGGGAAATGGCGATAACTCCAGCGCCACCGCGCAGGAAAGCCAATTCCAGCAAAAGGTTGACACCACAAAGGTCGAGGACAAGGACGACGGGAAGTCGGGCAGTGAAGCTACCGTAACCAAGACCGAGCAGGCCCCCGCGCCCGCCCCGGCACAGGCGCCTGTGAGCAGCGGCAATGGGCATTCATGGGGCGATTACACGAGCTATTATGCTGCCTCGAGCAAAACGTCAGATCCGTTTGCCAAAAACGTCTATGACACCTTCATGAATAACTGGATGTCCGGTGGCGGAACGGATGCCACCTTGAGCGTCTATTCGCCGACTACCGGCGGTACCTACACGATGTACTGCTCGGGTAATTCCTCGCGGGTGAGCTGCTCCGGCGGCGATAGGGCCAAGGTAGTCATCCACTAAAACCGAGCACGTCCGTTCCTCTTCTTCCTGCGTTTAGCGTGCGGGAGGGAGAGGATTTTTGTGTGCCCCGCGGCGGCAGACCGGGGCAGTGGACAAGGCATGCGGTAAATTGGGTGGGTCCCATGCCAAGCTGTGAAATAGAAGTGTGAGGAATCTACGTGAATATTGCGGCCACCATCGCGGCGGAGATCGGCGCTCAAGAAACCCAGGTTTCGACGGCGCTGAAGCTCCTGGCGGAGGGAAATACCGTGCCTTTCATTGCGCGCTACCGCAAGGAGGTCACGGGTGGTTTGGATGATGCGCAATTGCGCACCATCGAAGAGCGGGCCACCTACCTGCGCGAGCTAGAAGAGCGCAAAGAGACGATCCTTGCCGCCATCGAGGAGCAGGGCAAGCTTAGCGATGACCTGCGTAGCCAAATCCTTGCCTGCGATACCAAGGCGCGGCTCGAAGATTTGTATCTGCCGTATAAAAAGCGCCGCAAGACAAAGGCTGATATCGCCCGCGACGCCGGCTTGGAAGACTTGACCGACAAGCTGATCGCGCAGCCGGCGGCCCAGCCCGAGGAATTAGCGCAGAGCTATCTCACGGAAGGTTTTCCCGATACCAAGAAGGCGCTCGAGGGGGCGCGCTCCATCCTCATCGATCGCTTCGCACTCGATGCGGACTTGGTGGGAGGCGTGCGCGAGCGCATGTTTGACCAGGGTGCCATGCAAGCGCAGGTGGTAGAGGGAAAGGAAGCCGAGGGGGCGAAGTTCAAGGATTACTTCGACTTCAACGAGCCCTTTTCTTCGCTGCCCTCTCACCGCATCCTGGCGCTACTGCGCGGGGAGAACGAGGGCGTGCTCCAGCTGCACCTGGACGCCGGTGATGACGCCGACTACGAGGACCTCATTGCGGATCGCTTCGATCTGGATCGCAGCTCCGCGTGGCTGGATAATGCCGTGCACTGGGGATGGCGCACCAAATTGTATGTTTCCTCCAGCCTGGATGTGCGCATGCGCTTGAAAGAAGTGGCAGAAGAAGGCGCGCTCAAGGTCTTTGCCACGAACCTGCGCGACGTGCTGCTCGCCGCCCCCGCGGGCCAGCGCGCGACCATCGGCCTCGATCCGGGCTACCGCAACGGCACCAAGTGCGCCGTGGTGGATAAAACGGGCAAGGTGCTCGATACGACCATCGTTTATCCCCACCAGCCCCAAAACCAGTGGTCGCAGGCGGTGCAGGTCCTGTCCACGCTGTGCGCACGGCACTCGGTCGACCTCATGGCCATCGGCAATGGCACTGCCTCCAGGGAAACGGAAAAGCTTGCGCACGAGATTGCTGACCTGCTCAAGCAGGCTGGCAGCCAGCGTCCGACGCCCGTCGTTGTCTCCGAATCCGGAGCATCGGTCTACTCCGCATCGCAGCTGGCGGCGGAGGAATTTCCCGATATGGACGTCTCGCTGCGCGGGGCGGTCTCCATCGCCCGGCGCCTCCAGGATCCGCTGGCAGAGCTAGTGAAAATCGATCCGAAGGCCATCGGTGTGGGCCAGTATCAGCACGATGTGAACCAGACGTCGCTGGCGCGGACGCTGGACGGCGTGGTGGAAAGCGCCGTCAATGGCGTTGGCGTTGACCTCAATACAGCCTCGGCGCCGCTCTTGGAGCGCGTGGCGGGCGTAAACCCCACCATCGCCGCCAATATCGTGGCCTACCGCAATGACAATGGCTCTTTTGCCACCCGCAAGGAACTGAAGAAGGTGCCGCGCCTGGGACCGAAGGCCTTTGAACAGTCCGCCGGCTTCCTGCGCATTAATAGGGGAGCGGACCCGCTCGACGCGTCCGCGGTTCACCCCGAGGCCTATCCCATCGTGACGCGGATCGCGGAGCAGACGGGGCTGGGCATCGGCGAGCTCATTGGCAATGCCCGGGTGCTGGACAAGCTGGATCCCGCCGATTTCGCAGACGAGACCTTCGGCATCCCAACCGTGAGCGATATCATCGCCGAGCTGGATAAACCCGGCCGCGATCCGCGCCCTGAGTTTAAGACCGCCACCTTTAAAGAAGGCGTGCATAAGGTCTCTGACCTCACCCCAGGCATGGTGTTGGAGGGCACGGTCTCCAACGTGGCGGCTTTTGGCGCGTTTGTGGATGTCGGCGTGCATCAGGACGGCCTCGTCCATGTCTCTGCGATGAGCCATCAATTTGTCTCCGATCCGCACGAGGTCGTGCGCTCCGGCCAGGTGGTCAAAGTCAAGGTGATGGAGGTTGACGTCGATCGCCAGCGCATCGGCCTAACGCTGCGGCTGGATGATGAGCCAGGCCAGCCCGCGCCGAAGCGCCGCGGCGGTGACTCACAGCGCGGATCTGGCAAGCGTGGCGGTCAAAAGCCTTCGCGCGCAGCGGGGAAGAAGGGCGGACGCAACTCCGACCGCGGTGGCTCCCGCGGGCGCCCGGCAGCCAAGGGGACCATGGCGGATGCCCTGAAGAAGGCAGGCTTCTAGCTACCGACATCGGCCCCATCAGCCGCGCGGTGGAGGGCCGCTGCCTGCTGCGGTGGTGGGGGCGGGGCATTCGTCCCGCCAACCGCGCACGCGCAGAAGAAATTTTCCCGCGACATCGCAGCCGATGCGGCCTCTCCCGTTCAATAATGGTAAGTTTGGCAAAACTAAGTAAATGGCGTCCTGCTTCTCCCCGCTTTAGCGAGGCACTCCTGGGTGGATGAGACAACGGGGCGTCGAACTACTGCCATAAGGAGACAACTATGAGTCGTGCGGCCGATAGCGGTCACGGTGCCGAGGACACCGCAGCGATGCCTTCGATAAGCGGCGAGGGGAACAAGGGTCGGGGAGTGCTGGGCTGGCACCGCCTTCTGGATTGGCGCCCGCGCAGCGCTTTGTCGCGGGTGCTTATCGTATTCTTCCTCGTTGCGCCCATCATCGTGGCCGGAACCATGATGTGGGCCATGTGGGATCCATCCAAGTACATGCGCAATATTGACCTCGCAGTGGTCAATGAAGACGCGGGCGTGGACAAGCAGGGCAAGCACACCAACTATGGCGACCAGGTGGTCGAGGGCTTGCTAGAGACTGACTACCTCAAATTCTCTGAGGTCAACAAGGACGACGGCGAAGAGGGCTTGGTCAAGGGCAAGTACTTGATGGTCGTGACGATTCCGAAGAACTTTTCCGAGCAGGCCGTGACCATCATCAGCGATAAGCCCGAAAAACCGGAGATCAACTTCGCTACGAATGACTATTACGGCACGAATGGCTCGGTGATTTCCTCCAGCCTCATTCCGCAGGTGCAAACGAGCGTGGAAAACGCCATTTCCAAAAAGTACGCCGACCAGGTTATTGAGGGACTTACTAAGTTGAGCGACGGCCTGGGCAATGCCGCGGACGGCGCGGGGCGCCTTGATGAGGGCGCTGGAAAGCTGCAAGAGGGCGGCGGGCGCGCGGTTGAGGGCATCAACAAGCTCGACAACGGTGCGGGCACGCTCAATAACGGCACGGCCGAGCTCCTCAACGGAACGACGCGGCTCAATGACGGCGTCGTGCGGTTGAATGATGGTGCGGGCAAGCTTAGTGATGGCGCAGCGCGCCTCGATGACGGCGCCTCCCGGCTTGCCGATGGCTCCGACAAGCTCCTTGCCGGTACCGGCCGCCTTGCCGATGGTGCAGGCCAGATCGACGCCGGGGTCAATCAGCTCACCGGCATGCTCATCCCCGTGCTGAAGCAAGCCCAAGCCGTGGTTCCTGGCCTTACCCAGCTGGTAGACATCCTGCGCGGGCTCGGCATGACCCAGCAAGCGGATCAGCTCTACTCGTTGGTATCCAGGCTCGATCCCGCCTCTAGTGGAAATATGGTGGGGCAGCTGGAGAAGCTTTCCGCAGGCACCGGGCAGCTGCACTACAACCTGTCCGACCCGCAGTCGGAATACCTCGGCGGGCTGACCTCACTGAACGGCGGTGCGCACCGCCTATCCGATGGCATCAAGGAGCTGCGCGGCGGAGTTGGCAAGCTCAGTGACGGTACCTCGCAGCTGCAGGACGGTGCGACCCGCCTGCAGGATGGCGCCTCTCGTCTCCACGATGGCACGGGCGCGCTCAAGGAGGGCACCGGCCGCCTGGCTGAAGGCGGAGCCGAGCTCAAGGGCGGCTTGGACCGCCTCCAGGAAGGCTCCGGCGAGCTATCCACGAAGCTTGCCGAAGGCGCCGCCAAGGCACCTACCATTTCCCGCCCAGAGGATTCCGCGCAAAATATCGCAGTACCCATTAACTTCACCGCATCCAATGTCCACCCCGTGCAGACGGTGGTCAACCCAGCGGACCCGACCGAAAAGAATATTACCGGCGGCGCCTCCATGCTCTTCGTGCTCGTATTTGGCTTCCTCGTCATGCTGCTCTTGGCGATGACGCTGCCGTACTACATGGCGCGCCGGGGAGCCCGCGTCACCAGCCCGGCCCGCAGCGTATTCGACGCCTTTGCCGCGCTGACCGGCCTGAACTTCGTCATACTGGCGTTTATGGCCCTGATGTCTTCCACCTTGGGGTGGCAGCCGGCAAGCTGGTCCATGATTGCGCTCGTACTCGCCGCGATTTCCGCCGTGGCTGCGGCGACCTACCAGTTCTTCCTGATTACCTTCGGGCGCAAGATCGGTTCGATCTTTGCCGCCGGCGCGTTCGCCCTGGGCGGGATGGTCTTTGGCGGGGTCTGGCCGGTCCTGGCGATTCCGCGCGCGCTCAGCCTGCTGCACCCTTTCCACCCGATGTCCTACGCCAAGGACGCGTTCACCCGCGCCACCGACGGCATTCATGATGGCACCTTCTGGAGCAGCATCATTATCCTCTTTAGCATCACGGTGGGTGCCGTGGTGGCGTCGTACTTGGTCTTCCGGGCGCGGCACCTGGGCACGGCAAAGATCCTCGATGAGCACCACTCCATCCTCCGCTCGCCCATGCCTGCCTAAGGCGTGCTGCGCGCCCGGCTCGCCCCAGGTAGGGTAGTAAATCCGCGAAGTAGAGGAATTTGGAATTGGCCGGTTCCTATGGAAAGATAATCCATCGTTCTATGTAACGGGCACGAACCGGTCAGGCCTCCGGCCGCCAGGGTCCTCTGTCCCAAACTGAAAAGGAATATTGGTATGACCAACATTATCGACAAGGTCGATGCAGCACAGCTGCGCGACGACATCCCGTCCTTCCGCCCCGGCGATACACTCGACGTCAACGTCAAGGTTATTGAGGGTAACAACGAGCGTGCACAGCTCTTCAAGGGCATCTGCATCCGCCGCCAGGGCTCCGGTATCCGCGAGACCTTCACCGTGCGTAAGGTTTCCTTCGGTATCGGCGTAGAGCGTACCTTCCCGGTTCACTCCCCGAACCTCGAGTCCATCAAGGTCTCCCGCCGCGGCCGCGTTCGCCGTGCGAAGCTGTACTACCTGCGCGATCTGCGCGGCAAGAAGGCTCGCATCAAGGAGCGTCGCTAGTTCTAACGCCCGCCCTGGGCAGCGCCTATCTCCCTTCCTTTCCTGCATACACAGTGCCGGAAAGGAAGGGAGATTTTTATTGTGCACTCCTCGAATCATTTCGATTTCCTGTGAATCGCCCCGCAGTCACGGGAGCCAATCCGGATCGCGGGCACGCAGTTGCTAGGATCTGACGGGTGAATAACGAAAGCATCTCGCAGGGCAAAGAAGCGGCCGCGGAGGAATCAACCACGGAGAAAAAACAAATGCCGTGGTGGCTGGAGACTCTCGTGGTCGTCGTCTCCGTGCTGGTGGTCGTGGGGCTATTCCAAAACTTCATCGGCCGCCAATACGTGATTCCCTCAGGATCCATGGAGCCGACGCTGCATGGCTGTGAGGGATGCACGAATGACCGCATCTTTACAGAAAAGGTCTCTTACTACGGCGATAAGGGCCCAGAGCCAGGCGATGTCGTGGTCTTTAAGGGCACCGACGACTGGAACGGGAGTTACGTCTCCCCGCGCTCATCCAATGCCGTCATTCACGGCATTCAGGATGCGCTGAGCTTTATCTCCTTGGCGCCACCAGATGAAAATACCCTGGTCAAGCGCGTTATCGCCACCGGCGGACAGACGGTGTCCTGCCAAGAGGGCGATCCCGCCGTCATGGTGGATGGCAAGCCCATCAAGCAGGACTACGTGCAGGATCCGCCGACCTACCCAGTGGATGAATCGACCGGATCGGAAGCCTGCGGTGGCCCGTATTTCGGCCCAGTGAAGGTGCCTGAGGATAATATCTGGGTCATGGGGGATAACCGCACCGCGTCTGCCGATTCGCGCTACCACATGGGCGATAACTTCCACGGCACGATCCCCGTAGATAACGTGCGCGGAAAGGTGCAGTTCGTATTCTGGCCGTTCAACCGCATTGGTGGGGTCGATGACCCAGACATCCAAAGCTAAACCACAGCAACAGCGCCTGCGCACGCGCGATTTCCTTGCGCCGGTCATAGGCGGCTTCGTGCTCCTAGTTTTATTGCAGGCATTCGTCGGCCGGATGTATGTCATCCCCTCCGCGTCGATGGAACCCACGCTGCATGGTTGTACCGGCTGCGATAATGACCGCATCGCGGTGCAGAAGATGAGCTATTACTTCCACGACCCGGACCCGGGCGATGTCGTGGTATTTGAAGGACCTGAGTCCTGGAATACGGAATTTGAGGTGCAGCGCTCCGATAACGTGCTTGTGCGCGGCGCCCAAAACGCCTTGGCGTCGGTGGGGCTTTTGCCCAATGGGGAAAATATCCTAGTCAAGCGCGTTATCGCTACCGAGGGTCAGACGGTCAAGTGCGAGGAGGGCGATTCCGCGGTGATGGTGGATGGTGCACCGATAGACCAGAGCTTCACGTTGGATCCGCCCGAGATCCCGGTCGATCCCAGCTCCGGCTCGCAGGCTTGCGGTGGCCAGTACTTTGGCCCCGTGACCGTCCCAGAAGGCAATATGTGGGTCATGGGGGATAACCGCACCAATTCCCTGGACTCTCGCGCGCACATAGGCGATCACCTGCAAGGCACCGTACCGGTGGACAACGTGCGCGGCAAGGTAGAAGCCGTGATCCTGCCCGTATCGCGCTTTGGCGGCATCGACGATCCGGATATCCAGGATGCGGCGGCTTAAACAGCAGCGCACCTTTGAAGTGGCGTTGGCCCGGGCGGGGCTCGGCCCCGTCGCCGGGGTGGATGAGGCCGGCCGCGGTGCGTGCTGCGGCCCCGTCACCGTCGCCGCCTGCATCCTGCCCGAGCGCATCGTGAGCGAATTGGATACCTTAACTGATTCCAAAAAGCTCACGCCCCGCCAGCGCGAAAAGCTCTTCCCCATCATCAAAGACAAGGCTGTAGACTGGTCTGTGGTGCATATTGGTGCGGGGGACATCGACAAGCGCGGCATCCAGCACGCCAATACCTCAGGCATGCGCCGGGCGATAGCGCGCCTGGAACAGCGCCCAGGCTATGTGCTTTCCGATGCCCTCTTTATCCCCGGCCTCACCCAACCCCACCTGCCCATCATCGGTGGGGACGCGGCGGCGCGGTGCATCGCGGCGGCGAGCGTGCTGGCCAAGGTAAGCCGAGATCGCCTCATGCGGGATCTAGACGAGCGCTTTCCAGGTTATGGATTGGCTGGGCATAAGGGCTATGGAACCAAGGCACACGAGGCCGCGATTGCCGCCTTGGGGGCGAGTCCAGAACACCGCATGAGCTACAGCAATGTGCAGCGCGCGCATGCCCACTTCACTGCGCGTGCCTAGCGAAAATTGTGGTTTCTGCGCGCTAAGCTAGGGCGAGCTATCCCATATTTTGGAGGTCCACAGTGAGTGCAGAGGAACTCGAAAACTACGAGGCAGAGGTAGAGCTGTCCCTTTACCGCGAATATCGCGATGTCGTCAGCCAGTTTTCTTATGTCGTAGAAACCGAACGACGATTCTACCTGGCCAATGCCGTAGAACTGATTCCCCATACCGCCGGGCCCGATGTGTACTACGAGGTGCGCATGTCCGATGCCTGGGTATGGGATATGTACCGTTCCGCCCGATTCGTGCGCTACGTCCGCGTCATTACCTACAAGGACGTCAATATCGAGGAACTGGATAAGCCGGATTTCATCATGCCGGACTAGGGAACTGGGCGCCTGTCAACTCGGCGCCCGCTTCATCCCGCCGCAGCTGTGGATAACTCTTCGTGATGCCGAAGTTATTCACATCCGCGGCGGTTTTCTGGTTTTCGGGCTTGCAGCCGGCCCGCATCCTGCGATGTTCTGTGCGTGCAGCACAAACAGCACGAAAGAAAAGGACGCCGCACATGCAATTTGCATCCGATAATCACCTCGCTACGAAGCACCCTCGGCACAGGCAAGAACTGGGCAAGCGGGGAGAATCATTCGCCGCGCGCTACCTCCGCGAGCGTGGCTCCGATATCATCGCCGCCAACGTCTCCTACCGAGTGGGAGAAATCGACCTTATTGCCCGCGAGCCCGATGGCACGATCGTCTTCGTAGAGGTAAAAACCCGCTCTACCGCGAGCTATGGCACAGCCGAGGCCGTGACTCCACACAAGCTTGCCCGCATGCGCAGGGCCGCCGTCCAGTGGCTAGACGGCAAGCCACTGGCCACCGTGCGCTTCGATGTCATAGCCCTCGTGGTCAAAGGCGAGGGTTTTGAACTAGAGCACTTTACGGGGGTCGACGATGGCTCTCGGTAAATGCTTAGCAGTCTCCCTGCACGGCGTGCTCGCCCGCGTCATCAACGTCGAAGCCAACGTAGGGCACGGCCTGCCCGGAATCCATGTGGTGGGGCATGCGGATACCGCGATATCTGAATCCCGCGACCGCATCAAGACCGCCGCCGCGAATTCCCGCCTGCCATGGCCGAAAACCAAGGTGATCGTGTCCATGTCGCCGGCCTCGCTCCCAAAATCAGGATCCCATTTTGACCTGCCTATGGCGCTTGCGATTCTCGCCGCCCACGTAGAACAGCACGGCGCTGACTACGCGCGTTCCGTGCAGTCACCCAGTCAGGTTCTTAAAGAAACCCTGGTGCTTGGGGAACTAGGCCTGGACGGCACGGTTAGAGCAGTACCCGGTATCATCCCAGCGCTTCTCGCTGCCCGCGAGGAGGGCATTTCTACGCTGGTCATTCCGCCAGGAAATGCTGCCGAGGCTACCCTCGTTCCCGATATGAATGTGCTGGTTGCAGCCACGCTCTTTGATGCCTTTGCGTGGGCGCTAGGAGAGCGCGACCTACCCCGCGCGGCCGAGTGCTGCTCTGACCAACTCGCACCGGCACCCACACAGGAACGGCTCGACTATTGCGATATAGCCGGCCAGCACCATGCAAAGTGGGCTGCAGAAGTCGCCGCCGCCGGTGGGCACCACCTGTTAATGATCGGCCCACCGGGCTCGGGGAAATCCATGATTGCCTCGCGATTGCCCAGCATTCTTCCGGCGCTAAGCCCAGACCAGATGGTAGAAACCACTGCCATCCACTCGCTGACGGGAACTCCCGGTGAAGTGGTGTCCCACGCACCCTTCATCGCCCCGCACTCTTCGGTTACCCGCGCGGCGCTCCTTGGTGGAGGAAGCGGCCATCCTCGCCCAGGCGCGGTGAGCTTGGCCCATAATGGGGTGCTCTTCCTCGATGAGGTCAGCGAGGTAAGCGCCCCAGTGCTCGACGGCATGCGCGCGCCTTTGGAAGAAGGCCATGTCCGCCTGGCACGCGCGCAGCAGGAGATTGACTACCCGGCGCGATTCCAACTGATTATGGCAGCCAACCCCTGTCGGTGCGCCGCCGAAGATCCCTCTAAATGTACGTGCAATCCGCATGACCGGCTTAATTATCTATCGAATCTCTCCGGGCCGTTGCGCGACCGCTTGGACATGGTGGTCACCCTCTCCGGACAGTCAGCCACCATCAATGCGGAGGGCGAAGAATCCTCTGCTGCCATTGCCGAGCGGGTCGCCGCGGCCCGCGACCGTGCCCGGGTGCGCTGGGCGGCCGACGGCATTCCCGCGCGCGTCAACGGCGCCGTGCCCTCGTCATATTTGCGCCGGCACCGCCCGGCTTCCGAGTCCGCCATGATCATGTTGTCTGCCTACCTCGCCGAGGGCGAGATTTCGCAGCGCGGCATCGACCGCGTCCTGCGCGTGTCGTGGACCTTGGCGGATTTGCACGGCAGCTCCACACCCGATCTTGCGGAAGTGGGCCAAGCCCTCGACCTTCGTTCGAGCCAGACGGTAGGGAGGATTTCGGCATGAGCGATCTTGATTTATCGACTCCACTTGCCACATGGGTATATCTCAATCGCGTGGTGGAAGGCCCGTCCGCCTCCTTGCAGGCCTTGCTGGAACATCATTCGGCCGAAGAGATTGCCCACGGGATTTATCACCGAGCCGATTGGATCGGTCCTCTTTTAGCCCGCACCGCCTCGCGGTTTGATTGGGTGCGGCAAAAAGAAGACCTCGCCGCCGCAGAGCGCGTGGGGGCGCGATTGATCACTGCCGATAGCCCCGAGTGGCCAGCCGAGGCGTTTTCTTCTGCCTTTGGCTTCTACCAGAATGGCGCGGATGCGCCGGCCACATTCGATGAGCAAGCGGTGCCGCCACATAGCTTGTGGGTACGCGGCTCAGCGCTTAAACCCGAGGTAGGGCAGGCCGTTGGAATCGTAGGCACGCGCGCCATTTCGCGCTACGGGTGGCAGGCAACCCAAAGCGTGGTCTCAGGCCTAGTGAATCATCAGTGGACTATCGTCTCCGGCGGGGCTTTGGGGGTAGATACCGTGGCGCATGAGACCGCCTTGCACAATGCGGGGCGCACTGTCGCGGTCGCCGCGTGCGGAATCGATAAGAATTATCCAGCCCGCAACGGTGGACTCTTTGATCAGATAGCCGATAATGGCTGCATCGTCTCCGAATTCGCTCCAGAGACTGCACCCAAGCGGCATCGCTTCCTCATTCGCAACCGCCTTGTTGCTGCGCTAAGCCAAGGAATCGTGGTCATGGAAGCGGCATATCGCTCGGGCGCGCTTAATACCCTCAACTGGGCAGAAGCCTTGGGGCGCGTTGCCATGGCCGTGCCGGGACCAATTACGACGAGCGGTTCGCTCGGGTGCCACCAGCGCATCCAGGATGGACGAGCCCAGTTGGTCGCCAGCGCCGACGAAGTCCGCGCCCTGGTGGGCCGCGCCGGGACGGTTGATCCGGAGGCGCAGTATGAAATGAATTTTGCGGCGTCTTTAACGCAGCGATTATCGCGGAATGAGCTGCGAGTCTTTGATGCGACCCCGCCGCCAGGAAGCCCTCCGGCTACTGCTGAAGATATTGCGCGGGACGCGGGATTCCGCCTGCCCCTCACCGTCCACTTATTGCTTGCCTTAGAGAAAATGTGTGTGATCGTGCGGGAGGGAAATAACTGGGTTCGCTTAGAGATGGGCTGAAAAGCAAGTAAACTCGTGGGGTATGAGTGATAAATGGAAGGCCGCAGTAAGTCGTGGCCCGGTCGGGCAGATGGACGAGGCTATCGAGGACTTCGCGGACTTCCAACTCCACGTCAAGGGCCGTGCGGAGGCCACGGTGCGTGGCTACCGCGCGGACTTAAAAAACCTGGCCCAAGACATCGATGCATTTGCGGACTTTAACCTCAATAACCTGCGCCAGTGGCTAGGAAACGCGGTCGCAGAAGGAAAGGCGCGCGCAACGCTGGCGCGTAGGACAGCCTCAGTTAAAGCCTTTTCTACCTGGGCGGAAAGGGAAGGCTACCTAAGCCGCGATGTTGCGGCACGATTGGTAACACCGAAGGTGGGACAGCATCTCCCGACGGTGATGGCCCCGCAACAGGCGGGCGAACTTGTGGGCAACGCCGTTTCTGTCGATGAAGCGCATTTTCAGCGCGATAGCGCGATTTTGGAGTTGCTCTATGCCACCGGAATGCGCGTGGCGGAATTGGTCCGCCTCGATATAGAAGACGTGGACTTTAAGCGGTCCACCGCACGTGTTACTGGTAAGGGAAATAAGCAACGGGTCGTGCCCTTTGGTGCCGCCGCAACCGATGCCCTGCAGCAGTGGATAGACGGCGGGCGTAAAGAAATGGCGCGGGGAGATACCCAGGCCATCTTTGTAGGCAGCAGGGGAGCGCGCATTGACCAGCGCCAGGTGCGGCGCATCGTGGACAAAGCCGCCACGGTCACCGGCACAAGTGGCCTAACCCCGCACGGGGTGCGCCACCTTGCGGCTACACATCTCTTAGAAGGCGGCGCGGACCTGCGCGTGGTCCAAGAGTTACTGGGGCACTCGTCTTTGAGTACCACGCAAATCTATACACATGTCTCCGCAAAGCGGCTAAAGCAGGTTTATTCCCAGGCCCACCCGCGGGCCTGAGTGATTCTTATAAAGGCTTGAGGCGGATAACCGGCATATCCAGCAGGCTTAAGGGGTCAATGTAGCTGTCCTTGGCAATCCGGGCGCCCCAATGCAGCCCTGGTGTGCCGTCTACTGGGTGGGCGAGCTTGCCTATAGTTTGGCCCTCGTGCACCGCTTGGCCTTGGGTGACGCTCGCGTGCACGGGTTGATACGTGGTGCGTATGCCATCTGCATGGTCGATCGAGATGACCGGGGTTCCGGCGACGGTGCCGACAAAAGCGACGGTGCCGGATTCGGCGGCGACGACGCGGCCGCCAATTCTTAGGGCCATATCGACGCCGCGGTGTCCCGCACTCCACTTATGCTCGGGCTTATCAAAGCCGCGCAGCACTCGCACCGGGCGCGGTTTACCCGAGGCGGGATCGACGTATGCGGCAGCGGGCGCGGCGCACAGTAGCACTAGCGCACCAGTGAGGATGGTGGCGAGGGTGGGGATAAGGGGGCATCGGCAAGCGGCGGTATTTCGTGGTCGTGGCAATAAGTGCATGTGGCACAGTGTGGTGCGCTGCGGTCAATAATGCCCGGCGAAAGGTGGACCGGCTGTGGATAAACCAGCAGCGGTGGGGCGGAAGAAACTCAAGTGACAACCGAGGTAAAACGCTCAAAGAAACTTGTGGAAAAGTGCTTGTTCGGTTTGGAAAATTCAGCTGGCTGGGATTATTGTCTTTCATAGCAGTGCGTCCGCTGGGAGTTAACCCTCACGGAGGCATTGACTACGCGCGACGAAGTTGTCGCATCCTGAGTTAAGGGTGTGGCGGTCCGACAGCTGACGCGGTCCTTGGAAACAAGGTGTTGGCAGGGCCTTCGTTGCTAGGGTGCGGAATAAAACACCGCACAATTGGAAAACCGAAAGACAATTAAAAGAAAGCGAGCGAATCATGGCAGTTGTAACCATGCGCGAGCTCCTCGACGCTGGTGTGCACTTTGGTCACCAGACCCGTCGCTGGAACCCGAAGATGCGTCGTTTCATCTTCACCGACCGTAACGGCATCTACATCATCGACCTGCAGCAGACGCTGACCTACATCGATGAGGCATACGAGTTCGTTAAGGAAACCGTCGCTCACGGTGGCACCATCCTTTTCGTTGGCACCAAGAAGCAGGCGCAGGAAGCAGTTGCTGAAGAAGCAACCCGCGTCGGCATGCCTTATGTTAACCACCGCTGGTTGGGCGGCATGCTCACCAACTTCCAGACCGTGTCCAAGCGCCTGAAGCGCATGAAGGAGCTTCAGGCAATGGATGAGCGCGAGGACGGCTACAAGGGCCGTACCAAGAAGGAAGTTCTGATGCTCAACCGCGAGCGCGCCAAGCTTGAGCGCGTTCTGGGCGGCATCTCCGAGATGGCCAAGACCCCGTCCGCACTGTGGATTGTTGATACCAACAAGGAGCACATCGCGGTTAAGGAAGCCCACAAGCTGAACATCCCGGTTGTTGCCATCCTGGACACCAACTGCGACCCGGATGACGTTGACTTCCCGATCCCAGGCAACGATGACGCAATCCGTTCCACCAAGCTGCTGTCCGGCATCGTGGCTTCCGCCGTCGAAGAGGGCAAGAAGGCTCGCGAGGAGCGCCAGCTCGCAGCCGCTAAGGAAGCTGCCGGCGATTCCGCAGAGAAGGAACAGCGCGATGCTGAGGCTGCTGCAGCCGCATCCGATCCTGCTTCTGCAGAAAAGGCTGAGGAAGCACCCGCAGACAAGCCTGCACAGTAGGCCTGCCTCTTGTGAGGATTCTTTCTTAACTGCACTTAATTGAATACCCCACGCACATTTTGGTGTGGGGCAGCTAGGGAATAATTCCTGTACAAGGCTGTTTACCTAACCCCTACCACCGTGTGCTACGGCGGTGGGGGTTACTTTTATCTATGCTGGAGGCGGCTAAACCTAGCCTCCGTACAATCGCATTGATGAAGGAAACTGGGGTAGATACCCCCACCCAAAGACGGCGCGAGACCGCTTCTTCGGCTACGCTGTCTCAACGAACACTGACTGATTTTCAAGGAGGATCGCCCTAACTATGGCGAACTACACTGCTGCAGACGTGAAGGCACTGCGCGAAGCAACTGGCTCCGGCATGCTCGATTGCAAGAAGGCGCTGGAAGAAAACGGCGGCGACTACGACAAGGCCGTTGAATTCCTGCGCATCAAGGGCGCAAAGAACGTGTCCAAGCGCGCTGACCGCGAGGCTACCGAGGGCCTCGTTGCCGTATCCGGTAACACCATGGTTGAGATCAACTGCGAGACCGACTTCGTGGCAAAGAACGAGGGCTTCCAGTCCTTCGCTAAGAAGATTGTTGAAGCTGCAGCCGCAGCCAAGGCTAACTCGCCGGAAGAACTCAACAACGTAGAGATCGACGGCCAGAAGGTCTCCGAGTTCGTTGACCAGGAGTCCGCAAAGACCGGTGAGAAGCTGCAGGCACGCCGTGCAGTCACCGTCGATGGCGACAACGTTGCTGTCTACCTGCACCAGCGCTCCGCTGACCTGCCTCCTGCAGTCGGTGTCTTGGTTTCCTACGAAGGCAACAAGGAAGGCGCACACGCTGCCGCTCTGCAGATTGCAGCTATGAACGCTGAGTACCTGAAGCGCGAAGACGTTCCTGCAGAGATCGTCGAGAAGGAGCGCTCCATCGCTGAGGCCACCACTCGCGAGGAAGGCAAGCCTGAGGCTGCGCTTCCAAAGATCGTGGAAGGCCGCCTGAACGGCTTCTACAAGTCCGTTGTTCTGCTGGAGCAGGCTTCCTTGTCCGATAACAAGAAGACCGTCAAGCAGGTCGCAGAAGAGGTCGGCACCACCATCACCGGCTTCGTCCGCTACGAGGTTGGCGCTTAAGCCTCAGCCGCTTTTTAGCCTTTAAAGCCCACGGGAGGTACACCCTCTCGGTGGGCTTTTCTGCTGTCTAGGGGCAATGGGGAAGGGGCGGCTGCCGGGCCGCGGTGCGGTGTGGGGAAGCGAGGGCAGTGTAGGTAAGATAGAAAAGAAATAAATCAGCCCCCGCAAAAGGAGACGATGAAGGCGTGACTTCTGCAGACGAGAAGCGAACCGGATACAAACGAGTAATGCTGAAACTCGGTGGCGAAATGTTTGGCGGCGGCAAGGTTGGCATCGACCCGGACGTTGTCGATAACGTCGCTCGCCAAATCGCTGAAGTGGCCGAGCAGGGCATCGAAATCGCCGTGGTGATCGGCGGCGGCAACTTCTTCCGCGGTGCAGAGCTTTCACAGCGCGGCATGGACCGCGCCCGGTCTGACTACATGGGAATGCTGGGCACGGTCATGAACTCGTTGGCCCTGCAGGACTTCTTGAAGCAAAAGGGCGTTGATTGCCGCGTGCAAACGTCTATCAACATGGCGCAAATCGCGGAGCCATACCTGCCACTGCGCGCTGACCGCCACTTGGAGAAGGGCCGCGTCGTTATTTTTGGTGCCGGCATGGGCATGCCGTACTTTTCCACGGATACCACCGCCGCGCAGCGTGCCCTGGAAATCGGAGCCGATGTCCTCTTCCTGGCCAAGGGTGTTGATGGCGTGTACTCCGACGACCCACGGACGAACCCCGATGCGGAGCTCTACACCCGAATCACTCCGCGCGAGGTTATTGAAAAGGGGCTCAAGGTAGCCGATGCAACCGCCTTTAGCCTGTGCATGGACAATGACATGCCGATTTTGGTCTTTAACCTCTTGGAAGAGGGGAATATTGCCCGCGCCGCAAGCGGCCAGGTTATCGGCACGCTGGTGCAGTCCTAATTCTAAAACGGCACAGAACCTGCTACCTTTTATACAGCTACCCCTCAACGTTGAAGGATGATTCAGCCTCATGATCGATGACATTCAGCTCGAAGCCGAAGAACACATGACCGCTTCCGTCGAGCACACCCGCGAGCAGCTGGTGACCATTCGCACCGGCCGCGCGAACCCGGCGATGTTCAACGGACTCATCGCGGAGTACTACGGTGCGCCGACCCCGATTACTCAGATGGCTACCATCTCCGTGCCAGAGCCGCGCATGTTGCTCATCAAGCCATACGAGCAGTCCATGATCCAAGAGATTGAAAACTCCATCCGCAATTCGGACCTGGGCGTTAACCCCACCAACGATGGCCACGTACTGCGTGTGACCGTTCCGCAGTTGACCGAGGAACGCCGTAAGGAAATGGTCAAGCTGGCCAAGAGCAAGGGCGAGGACGGCAAGATTGCCATCCGTAATATCCGCCGCAAGGCCATGGAACAGCTGAAGAAGCTCCAAAAGGATGGCGAAGAGGGCGAGGATGAGGTCCTTGCCGCAGAAAAGGAAATGGAAAAGATTACCGCTGGCTATGTCGAGCAGGTTGACAAGCTGGTGGAAAACAAGGAATCCGAATTGATGGAGGTCTAGGCCTTTTCCGCTGCCGCCGCGCCCACCTCGGCCGGCGGCGCTTTTCTTTACGTAGTATTTTTGTATAGGAAATAGATAAGCCCCGCGACGCGCATACAACGCCAAGTGAAAGGAGCCGGTCACGGTGAGTGACGCCTTGAACCGCCGATTGCCGCAGCCGAAAAATGGCCCTGGCCGTGACTTACCGGCGGCTATTGGAGTAGGCGTGGGGCTCGGCGCCCTCGTTGTCCTCGCCGTGTGGGCTGGCCCCTTGGCCTGGTATGCGGTGGTAGCCGTCGCCGTCGGCGGGGCCATGTGGGAAGTTCTTACCCGCCTGCGGGAGAACTCGTACTATATCCCGCGCACGCTGTTAATCATCTTGGGCCAGGCCATGGTGTGGATTTCCTGGCCGCTTGGCGCGCCCGGCCTCGTGGCCGTCTACGTCACCGCCGTACTCATTTTGATGTTCGGCAGGCTTTTCCATAATGGGCGGCATCGCCCACCCATCAATTATCTGCGGGACATGTCCGTCGGCATTTTCGTGCTGACGTGGATTCCGCTTTTCGCCACCTTTGCTGCGATGCTATCGCTGATTTCTACCCCGGTGGCCAGCGGCGCTGCTTCCATCGTGGTCTTTATGCTGTGCGTGGTCGCCTCCGATACGGGCGGCTATATCGTCGGCGTGATGTTTGGCTCCTACCCCATGGCACCGGCCGTGAGCCCGAAGAAATCCTGGGAGGGCTTTTGCGGCTCCATTGGCTTCGGCGTCATCGTTGGTGCCGTGTCCGTCCATTTCCTCTTGCATCATTCGGCGTGGATAGGCGCCTTGATGGGGCTCGGCCTTGTGATTTGCGCCTCGTTGGGTGACTTGGTGGAATCGCAGTTTAAGCGAGAGCTGGGCATTAAGGATATGTCCCACATCCTCCCCGGGCATGGTGGTTTGATGGACCGCCTTGATGGCATGCTTCCCTCTGCCATGGTTACCTGGGTGGCCATGAGCCTCATGGCAAATTTCGCGGTCTAAACCGAGTCGCAGTCACCGCGTATAAGGACTGCTGCGCATAAACCGCCGCTTCCCCTGTGCCACCGGAAATATCTCGAGGGCAGGGAGGAGAGCGGCGGTACGGCTCTTTTAGCCTTCGGCCTGCTTACGCAATTGGCGGCGCAATTCAAGCATCCGCCACACACCCACAAGCGCCATGATGAGCGCGCCGCCGATGGTAAACATCAGGTAGGCAATGCCCGCTGGGAACTGCCCCGACCAGCCCAGGAAGTTCATCGGCACTTCTTGCTGGTTTTGCATGATGAAGATGATCAACACGATCAGCAAGAGGAAGCCGACAATGAGCGCTGCCCAAGTGCTAGCGGCGAACGAGCCTTGGGCTTTTTGTGGTGCGGCAGCGGGCTCGGTGGTCCCAGCGTCGGCGCCGGCACCGGTGGAGACTTCCTTGTTTCCGGTTTCGGCCAAAGCGGCATTATCGCCTGCCGCGGTGGCCTCATCATTGGAGGCGGAAAAGTCATCTTCGGGGTATTTCGGATTGGTCATGTGTCCATTATTTCTGTAAACCCTTCCAAAATTCCACTTGGCTATAAATTGAGGCCTTCCCAATTGGAAAAGTACCGGTAAACCGTGGAAAGATGGGCGTTATTATGGCTCAACCAGTAAAACTTAACTTCTCCGCGCCGCGGCGCGGTCTGCCACCCAAGCACTTTGCAGATCTCTCTGAAAGCGAGCGCATCGATAAGCTCGCAGAAATTGGCCTACCTAAATTCCGTGCTAAGCAAATTGCCAAGCACTACTATGAGCATCTCACTGACGACGTCGAAGAGATGACGGATATCCCCGCCGGCAAGCGCGAGGAAGTCAAAGAGGCCTTCTTCCCTGAGCTCATGAAGCCTATTCGTACGACTTCTACCGACGATGGGGAAACCACCAAGTCCCTGTGGCGCTTGCACGACGGCACCTTATTGGAGTCCGTTCTGATGCGGTATCCTGGCCGCGCTACCTTGTGCATTTCTTCCCAGGCTGGCTGCGGAATGGCCTGCCCGTTCTGTGCTACCGGCCAGGGCGGACTAGACCGCAACCTTTCTACCGGCGAAATCGTCGAACAGTTCCGCCACGCAGCCGCAGCAATGGCGGCCGAAGGCGGGCGCTTATCCAATGTGGTCTTCATGGGCATGGGAGAGCCGCTGGCAAACTACAAGCGCGTGGTCCAGGCGGTGCGCCAGATTACCGGCCAGGATGGAACGGGCTTTGGGCTCTCGCAGCGCAATGTGACCGTATCCACCGTGGGTTTGGCACCTGCCATCCGCAAGCTCGCGGACGAAGACCTTGCCTGCACGCTTGCGGTGTCGCTGCACACCCCGGATGATGAGCTGCGCGATAGCCTGGTTCCGGTAAATAACCGCTGGTCCGTTGATGAGGTCCTCGACGCAGCACGGTACTACGCCGATAAATCCGTCCGCCGCGTATCTATCGAGTACGCCCTTATCCGGGATAAGAATGACCAGGATTTCCGCGCCGATATGCTAGGCCGCAAGCTGCACCAGAAGCTCGGCTCCAAGGTGCACGTTAACGTGATCCCTCTTAACCCGACCCCTGGCTCGGAGTGGGACGCAGCTCCTAAGACGCGGCTTGATGAATTCGTGCGCCGCGTCCAAGCACAAGGAGTGCCGTGCACTGTGCGCGATACTAAGGGCGATGAAATCGCGGCAGCCTGTGGCCAACTTGCCGCCGATGAACGAGAAGACATGTCGGCCTAAGAGCCCGCTGTCACAGTCACCTAGGCATTTTTGGATAAGTGCTTAGGTGGTTTTCTCGTTGTATTCTGCGTTTATACGTGCGGTGCAGTCAAACGCAGTACGGCTACGTACCCGGTAAAACCACGAAACCGCCGAGCCCCTCGCAATGAGGAGGATCGGCGGTTTTCCGTAGCTAGGATTATAGCGCGTGCTTGCCGGAGCTTACCTCGGCAGCGTCGGACGCGGAGTCAACGCGCAGGTGGGCTACGCGGGAAGGCTCGATATTCAACGCGCGCAGCTGGGAGTCGGTCAACTCGGTGTAGGCGCCAGAAACGGTCTTCTGGTCATAAGTCCAGTCCCGTTCTTGGTGGTCGGCCGGCTTATTATTAGCGGTGATGGTGCGCACCTGGTTGAGCTTCGGCTCGAAGGTGAAGATGAGCAGGCCCACAACCAACAGGACGGTCAGGGCGACGAGCCAGACGGTCTCCACGTGGCCCTTGTGGTTACCAAAGTTGAAACCAATCATGAAGATCACGGAGATCCAACCCGCGATTTGCACACCAGAGCGGCTGATGCGGGACCAACCGAAGCCTGCGGATGGAACATCTTCGGTAGAAACACCGTCATAAACCTGCGGTACCGGCTTGTGGGAAGACACTTGCTCTCCTTCGCTATCGCGTGTGTCCATTAATCGAGGGGGCACACCAATGCCATTTGACTGACACCTATTTTAAAACATCGTGGCTGCAAAGGCGATTAAACACCCCCGCCTGCTTGACCGGCTCCACCCCATAGCAGGGCGCGGTAAATGACCGCTAGGGTAGAGGGGTGACTACTCAGCGAATCCTTATCCTTGGCTCCACCGGCTCTATTGGCACGCAAGCATTAGAAGTAATTGCGGATAACCCCGATAAATTCGAGGTCGTGGGCATTGCCGCGGGCGGCTCTAACCCGCAGCAGATCATTGAGCAGGCCCGTAGTTTCCATCTTTCGTTTGACCACATTGCTGTGGCCCAGCCTGCGGCGGCTGCGGAGGTTTCTGCGGCTTTAGGCGGTACGGTACTTTCTGGTGATGGTGCTGCAGAAGAGCTGGTGCGCTCGGTTCCCGCCGATACCGTGCTCAATGCCCTAGTGGGCTCCCTCGGGCTTAAGGCCACTTTAGCCACGCTGGACATGGGCGAGTACCTCGCACTAGCGAATAAGGAGTCCTTGGTTGCCGGCGGCACGCTGGTCACGAAATCCGCGCGGCCAGGCCAGATCATCCCCGTGGATTCGGAGCATTCTGCGATGGCGCAATGCCTGCGCGCGGGCGAAGAGGGCGAGCTGGCGAAGCTCGTCCTCACGGCCTCGGGCGGCCCCTTCCGCGGCCAGACGCGTGAGCAGATGTGGGACGTTACCCCGCAGCAAGCCGCGCAGCACCCCACGTGGTCCATGGGGCAGATGAATACGCTGAATTCCGCCACCTTGATCAATAAGGGGCTCGAGCTCATTGAGGCCACGCTGCTTTTTGATATTGAGCCAGAGCGCATCGATGTCACAGTTCACCCGCAGTCGGTCATTCACTCTATGGCCACTTTTAAAGATGGTTGCACTATCGCCCAGGCTTCGCCGCCGTCGATGAAGCTGCCCATCTCCCTGGCGCTGAATTGGCCCCAGCGTGTGCCGGGGGCGCAGCCGGCGCTCGATTTTTCACAAGCGCATACGTGGCATTTTGAGCCGCTTGATGATGTTTCTTTTCCCGCCGTATCCCTCGCCCGCGAGGCCGCGGCGCAGGGAACTGGAGTGATTTATAACGCGGCCAATGAAGAGGCCGCTGCGGCCTTCTTGTCTGGTCGCATCCACTTCCCAGAGATTGTTGATGTTGTAGGCGAGATCCTCGGGGAGTCTTCCCAGTTTGCTGGTGTAGTCTCTACCCTCGATGAAATCCTCGCCGTAGAGGGTGAGGCTCGCAGGCGCGCGAATGCGCGCATTGACCGTTTAGCTGACTAGAAAGCTTTCTTTAATGGCAAATTTGCTGGGCATCGTGTTTTTCGCCCTTGGCATCGGGCTGACCGTGGCACTCCATGAGGCAGGGCATATGTTTACTGCCCGCGCCTTTGGTATGCGGGTGCGCCGGTATTTCATTGGTTTTGGCCCGCGCGTTTTCTCCTTCCGCAAGGGGCATACCGAATACGGCCTAGCCGCGTTCCCGGTGGGTGGATTTTGCGATATCGCCGGGATGACCGCGCAGGATGAATTCCTTACGGAGGAAGAAAAGCCCTATGCAATGTACAAAAAGCCTTGGTGGCAGCGCATCATCGTTCTTGCAGGTGGTATCGGCGTCAACCTGATCCTCGGCTTTGTCATCTTGTATTTCGTGGCGATGACTGCGGGGCTACCCAACCCAGATGCCGATGTGCGCCCGCGGGTGGGAGAGGTAACCTGCACCGCTGACCAAAAAGAAAACCAGGAGCTGGAATCATGCACCGGGAACGGGCCCGCTGGTAAGGCCGGTGTGCAGGAAGGCGATATCATTCTCGCGCTCGATGGCGAGCACCTAGATTCCTTTACGCAATTGCGCGATGAGGTCATGCAGCGCCCCGGCGAGACCGTGACTCTTACAGTAGAGCGAGACGGTGAGGAAAAAGATTTCTCCATCGAATTGGAAACGGTCAAGCGCCTGAATCAACAGGGCGAATTGGTCGACGCCGGTTCGATCGGGCTGAGCAATGAGGTCCTCGACATCGTCGAGAAGTATTCAGCAACGCAGGCGGTCCCCGCAACGTGGCATTTCACCACCTATTCGCTCGAGGCCACGGTGGAAGGAATCAAACAATTCCCCGCTAAGGTACCGGGCGTGGTGGCCTCCATCTTTGGCCACGAGCGGGATGTCAACGGGCCGATGTCTGTCGTCGGTGCATCGCGGGTTGGTGGCGAACTCGTGGAGCGTTCCCTGTGGGCATCGTTCTTCATGATGCTGGCGACGCTGAACTTCTTCCTCGCTCTGTTTAACCTCATTCCGCTGCCGCCCTTTGACGGTGGCCACATCGCGGTCATCTTGTATGAGAAGATCCGCGATGGCATTCGCAAATTGATGGGCAAGCAGCCGCTGGGTCCGGCCGATTACACCAGGCTTATGCCCATTACCTATGTCATGGCGGCCTTACTTATGGCGCTGGGCGTAGTGATAATCATCGCGGATGTGGTCAATCCGATCAGGCTATTTGGCTAGGTTCGTTAGCCCCTGTGCCCGCCGCTCGGCGTGAGTAGAGCGCCCAACGCTTAGCGCACGTGTACAGCGCGAGCGCGCACTTTAGCGCTTAACCATCTAGTGCTAGAGTGGGGACGTTCAACACTTATTGTGCAATAACATTTAGCAACGAGCCACGAGCTAGAAATAAGGAGCATTCATGTCTAGTCCTATCGGTCTAGGAATTCCTGACGGGCCTCCGCCAGTATTGCACCCGCGCCGGAAAACGCGGCAATTGCACGTAGGCCCAGTGGGCGTTGGTTCTGACTACCCAATTTCGGTGCAGTCGATGACTAATACCAAGACCCATGACATCAACGGCACCCTGCAGCAAATCGCACAGCTTACTGCCTCTGGCTGCGATATCGTGCGCGTGGCCTGCCCTAAGCCGGTGGATGCGGAGGCGCTGCCGGCCATCGCCAAGAAATCCCCGATCCCGGTCATCGCGGATATCCACTTCCAGCCCAAGTACATCTTCCAGGCTATCGATGCTGGCTGCGCGGCAATCCGCGTCAACCCCGGCAACATCCGTGAATTTGATGGCCGCGTTAAGGAAGTGGCGAAGGCCGCTGGCGATGCGGGAATCCCCATCCGCATCGGCGTCAATGGCGGTTCGTTGGATAAGCGCCTGTTGGAAAAGTACGGCAAAGCCACCCCAGAAGCGCTCGTGGAGTCCGCTATCTGGGAGGCGGGCCTGTTTGAGGAGCACGGCTTTGGCGATATCGCCATTTCCGTCAAGCACTCTGACCCCGTGCTGATGGTGGAGGCCTACCGCCAGCTGGCCGCGCAGACCGATTACCCACTGCACTTGGGTGTGACGGAAGCGGGCCCGAAGTTCATGGGCACCATTAAGTCCTCCGTCGCCTTCGGCGCCCTTTTGGCAGAAGGCATCGGCGATACGATTCGCGTTTCGCTCTCCGCCCCGCCGGAAGAAGAGGTCAAGGTGGGAGACCAGATTCTGCAGTCCTTCAACTTGCGCCCGCGCAAGCTGGAAATCGTCTCCTGCCCGTCGTGTGGCCGCGCGCAGGTGGACGTGTACAAGCTGGCGGAGGAAGTTACCGCCGGCCTCGAGGGCATGGAATTTCCCATCCGCGTTGCTGTCATGGGTTGCGTCGTTAACGGGCCGGGCGAGGCCCGCGACGCAGACTTGGGCGTGGCATCCGGTAACGGAAAAGGTCAGATCTTCGTCAAGGGCGAAGTGGTGCGCACCGTGCCGGAAGACAAAATCGTGGAAACCCTCATCGAAGAGGCAATGCGCATTGCGGATGAGGAAGGCCTCGAAGCCGTGGACGGCGCTAAGGCCGATGTCCGCGTGACGCAGTAAGCCGCGCGCCTCTACGCTAATTATTAATAGACTGCCCTGCACCTCGGTGTGGGGCAGTCTTTTTTGCTGCGTGCGCTGCTAATGTGCCAAAGCATGAAGAAGTTATTCGCACTGGTTGCTACAGTCTCGCTTGCTGCAACTGGTGTGGTTGCTTGTACCCCTAAGCCCGTATCTGCACAGCCGGTGGCAGAAGAGTTCATTGAAGGCATGGAGAGCCGAAATAACGAGGGCTTGGCAGAGCTTACGGATTCCCCCGATGACGCCACGCAGGCCCTCGATGCTTCTTACTCGGGTTTGCAGGCAGAGGGCCTCGATATTGAGCTCGAGGGGGTAAAGCAGGACGAAACCGTGGCCACGGCGGATTATAAGGTCACGTGGGATCTGCCCAAGGATCGCAGCCTGAGCTATACCACGCAGATGACCTTGACCAAGGCCGAAGATGAGTGGACGGTGCGGTGGAAGCCCAGCATTATTCACCCGGACCTGGGTGCGCACCAGCATTTGGAGCTGCGCGCCTTGGAAGCCACGCGCGCTAGCGTCGTCTCCTCCAACGGGGTGGAGCTGATGAGCCCCGGGCTGAATTACCGTGTCATCGTGGATACGAGCTCGCTTTCCGATGTCCGCCCCACGGCCTCCAAGGTCAGCAGCGCCCTTGCTGCGGCGCACCGCGAGGACGACTCGATCGCGGAGGTGGACGCCAAAGAGCTCGCCGAAAAGCTAGAAAAGGCAGATTCTGCCTATTCGGTGGGCCTTTATACAGAAGAGCAGGAGTCCGTCATCCGCGCCAAGATGGAGGGGATGGACGGCGTCCGCATTAATGAAGAACCCGCGCTGGTGACCCGGGACCGCGGCCTCGCACCCGATCTCTTATCGCGCGTGCGCTCGGCCGTCAATGACGAGCTCGACGGCGAGACCGGCTGGTCCATTGCCGTCGTCAATGAGAACGGTGCGGCGCTTTCCGATGTCGAAAAGCATGCGCCCGAGGCCGCCCCCTCCATCAAGGTGGGCTTGGATTATGACGTCCAACGCGCGGCCCAAGAGGCAGTGGATCAGCGCTCGGACGCCCAGGCCATGCTGGTGGCCATCCGGCCTTCCAATGGCGATATCCTGGCCGTCGCACAGACCGAGAAGGCGGACGAAGACGGCGACGTCGCCTTGCAAGGCCAATACCCGCCCGGCTCGGTTTTCAAGATCCTTACCGCCGCTGCGGGCGTAGAAAAACAAAACCTGAACACGGATACCATCGTTCCGTGCCCTGGCACGATGGATATCTATGGCCGCGTGGTGACCAACTACAACGCGTTTTCGCTCGGCAATGTGCCGTTAAGCCGGGCCTTCGCCCAATCGTGCAATACCACCTTCGCGGATATTTCTACCAAGCTGGCACCCGGTGAGCTGAAGGAAATCGGCAAGAAGTTTGGCTTCGGGGTGGATTATGAAATCCCCGGGCTCACCACTACGACCGGCTCGATTCCGGAGGGCAAGGAAGTACTGGAGCGTACCGAAGCCGGTTATGGTCAGGGCTACGACCTTGCCAGTCCGTTCGGCATGGCTATGGTTTCTGCCTCTGTGGCGGCGGGAAAGACCCCAACGCCGACGCTTATTGAGGGCCGCGAGACCAAGGCCTCGGATAAGCCGGCGCAGATTCCCGAGGACGTGTTGAATAACGTGCGCGGCATGATGCGCCAGGTGGTCACCAGCGGTACCGCTCGCGGAATACAAGCAGGCGGAACCATTTACGGCAAGACTGGTGAGGCCGAGATCAATGAAGGCTCGCACGCGTGGTTTACGGGCTACCGGGAAGAAGACGATATCGCCTTCGCCACGCTCGTCGTGCTGGGCGGTGGCTCTGAATCCTCGGTAGCCATTACGGATAACTTCTTGCGGAAGCTGGATGATTACCGCTCGCGTCCCAATGATGGCCCAGCGCCGATGGTCGAGTAATCCGCAGCCTCGGACGCGATACCCGGATACTGCGCTACGCGGTATGAGGACTACCATGGGCAATTATGAGTACTCGTGGAAAATTGAAGCCAGGTAAACCAACCCCCATCCGGCCGGTGCCAGAAGATATCGAGCGCCCGGAATATGTGTGGAAAGACGAGGTACAAGAGGCCATCGGCGAGCCTTTTGTACAGTCCCCCGAAGTGATTGAGAAGATGCGGGAGGCCTGCAAGATCGCGGCCAACGCGCTGAAGGAAGCCGGCAAGGCCGTAAAGCCTGGCGTAACGACGGATGAGGTCGACCGCGTGGCGCACGAGTATATGTGTGATCACGGCGCATACCCATCTACCTTGGGATACCGGGGATTTCCCAAGGGTAGCTGCGTTTCGCTGAATGAAATCGTCTGCCACGGCATTCCGGATACCACCGTGATTGAAGAAGGTGACATCGTCAATATCGATGTCACCGCTTATAAAAACGGCGTGCACGGCGATAATAACGCCACCTTCTTGGCCGGTGACGTATCAGAGGAGCACCGCCTATTAGTAGAGCGCACCAAAGAGGCAACGATGCGCGGCATTAAGGCCGCAAAGCCTGGCCGCGAGATTAACGTTATCGGCCGCGTTATCGAGTCATATGCCAAGCGCTTTGGTTATAACGTCGTGCGCGATTTCACCGGTCACGGTGTAGGACCCACCTTCCACAATGGGCTGGTGGTCTTGCACCACGATTCCACCACGTACCGCGACATCTTGGAACCGGGCATGACCTTGACGGTAGAGCCGATGATCAACCTGGGTTCGCTGGATTACGATATTTGGGATGATGACTGGACCGTGCAGAACCGGGACGGTAAGTTCACCGCCCAGTTCGAGCACACCTTGGTCATCACCGATGATGGCAATGAAATCCTGACCATCCCAGATGAGGATTAATCGCTAGGGCCCTTCTTCAAGGCCTAGGCACGGCGAAAGCCGCCTCCTTAACCGCCGCGCATGAATCTTTGCGCGTGGCCAGGGAGGCGGCTTTTACTATGGAATCTTAGCTACGGTGCCTTAGTCCCATTCGAGGCCCAAGAGGGCGTTTTCTACGACCTCAGGCAGGGCTGGGTGGATCCAGTACTGCTTGCGGGCAAAGTCCCGCAGGTCGATCTTGTAGGCCATTACGGTAATCAGCTGCTGGATCAGGGTGGAAGCCTGCGGGCCCATCAGGTGGGCGCCCAAGAGCTGGCCCGTCTTGCGGTCCGCAATCAGCTTGCAAATACCGGTGGTATCTTCCATGGCCCAGCCGTAGGCCACGTCGCCGAAGTTCTGAATCTTTACGGTGACATCGAAGCCCTGCTCCCGCGCTTCTTCTTCCTTCAAGCCCACAGAGGCGATCTGCGGGTGGGTGAAGATGGCGGCAGGAACATTGTCGTGCGGAAGATCCTGCAGATCCTCTGGGTGGAGCAGGTTGTGCTGGATGGTGCGGGCTTCGGCGTTGGCGACGTGCTTGAGCATGTAGGGCGAAGAGACATCGCCAAGCGCCCAGACGCCTTCTGCATCCGTGAGGCCATGAGCATCGGTGGAAATGCGGCCATTGTCCAGCAGCCTGATGCCGGCCTTGTCCACATCCATGAGATCGCCATTTGGCTTGCGGCCGGTGGCTACCAGGATGGCGTCTGCCTCGAGGGTTTCGCCATTATCGAGCTTCAGCTTTACGCCCTTGTCGGTTTCTTCCAGCTTGGTGCCGTTAGCAACCCGTATATCGAAACGCTCGCGGGCAATTTCGTTGAAGCGTGAAGAGATATCGGAATCGAGGTGGCGCAGCAAGGTCTCGCTGCGGTTGACCACGGTGACCTTGGTGCCGAGGCCATCGAATACGTGGGCAAATTCCATGGCGATATAGCCGCCGCCGACGATGATCAGGCTTTCTGGTTGGCGGTCCATCCGCATGATGTCTTCGTTGGTGTAGTACTTCACACCGGAATTGGCGTAGACCTCAGGGATTACCGGGCGGGAGCCGGTAGCAACAACGATCTGATCGGCGCTGATGACGTGATCGCCGGTCTGGATGGTCTTAGAGCCGACGAAGCGTGCGTGCTCGTCGTAGACGGTGATATTCGGGGTCTTGTCGCCGCGACGGTAGTCCTCGCCGCTTTGGGCGATCTGGTCAATGCGGTTGTGGAAGACGCGCTCCACAATGGAGTTCCACTCCACGTTGTTGACCTGGGCGTCAATGCCGAGGCGCTCGCCTTCGCGGGCGGCGAGGGCGACATCGGCTGCGTAGACGTACATCTTGGTGGGGATGCAGCCGACATTCAGGCAGGTGCCACCGAAGCGGCCCTTTTCAATGATGGCAATCTTCTTATCGTGAAAATCGCGGTTGGCAATGGAGTTGCCGGAACCGGTGCCAATGATGATGAGGGCGTAGTGTTCCTCAGCGGCCGGAGTATTTGCTGTATCAATTGTGGTCATATTTGTACCTTAATCCATGTGTCCAATTTGGGTATTTATGCTGGTGTGGGCGCTTCCACAATGGTGGGAAGCCACGCATCGCACGCCGCGAAGGCCTCTTCTAAGGGGTGGGGGAGGGATAAAAAGACATCGTGGCGCGCGCCTTCGATGGAACGCAGCGTGTAGTGCGCATTGAGCTCTTTTGCCCACCGTCGGGTCTGTGCGACATCGATGATGCAATCGGCATGATTGACCGCATCGCAGTAGGGCGTGCCCAATAGCGAGCGGGTAGATTGCAGCGTCAATACGGGGACCCCGGCATTAATGCGGCCGCTGTGTATGGCGTCAAAACCGTGGAAGACGGCGGCCAGCCAGCCGATATATTTCTTATGCCCGGCTAATGGTTTCAGGCTGAGGTCGTAGTCCCACTCGCCGTAGAAGTCGCTGTGCACCGATTCGCCATAGGCAGTGAGGTTGCCCCCAGGCAAGGCGATCTTGGGTGCGATCTTGGCGGTGGAGTATATCGCCGGCTTCAGCGCTGATACGGCCCAGCTGGGAACGTCCATCATGTCCAGCCAGGGGCTATTGAGGATGAGGCCCTTCAGGCGGGAGAAGCGCTCCGCGTCATGGCGGCGTAAGAAGTCCATCCACAGCGGCGCAATCAGGCCACCGGTGGAGTGGGAGATAACGATTACCTCGTCGTTTGTAATGGCATCGAGGGCTGCGGAAAGATCCGCGTTATATAAGGACAAGTCCGAAACGTAGTGCCAGGACTGGCCCGGGCGGTGCGATCGGCCGCATTTGCGCAGGTCAACCGCGTAGAAGTCATAGCCTTGTGCCGCGAAGTGCTGTGCGACGTGCGTTTGGAAGAAGTAGTCAGTCATCCCGTGCAGCCATACCAAGGCCGGGCGGGAAGTGGCAGAAGGCGAAGAAGGATCGGCGGGGCCCGAATCCGTGGAGCCTGCGGCCGAGCCTGGCGCATAGCGGACGAGGGTGGTGACAATATCCCCCTCGCCATCGGGATCGGGGCCAAGGTCGAGGGTGGCTGATTGAAAATCGGGGCCGAGGATATCGGGCCCCCATGACGGAGTTGCTGTAGCCATGACACGAGTCTAGTCAACAGTTGGTCGTCACTACGGTAGCTGCGTGACCTGCCATTATTTCAGTGAAATGTGAACTGTATAACAGGTCGCCCCATATTGTGGTGACCAGGGTGGGGGAGAAAAACCAATCGAGAAAAGAAAAGCGTAAGGTAAGGCGTTAATGCGTGACACATCGGCAGGTTGGCTGTGCACAACAGTCGCGGTGTGGGGCGCAAAGCGCTTAAAATATATGGTGCAGAACGCGCCGATGTATATAAATTTTCAATTCGAAGAGGTTATAACACAGTGTCCTCAGCAAAGAAGACAGCACAAGTTGTAGATGAGGTCGATGTCGCACTGGTCGGTGCCGGCATCATGAGCGCCACTCTGGGCGCTATGCTCCGCGAGTTGGAGCCGAGCTGGACCCAGATGATCTTTGAGCGCCTTGATGGCCCCGCCCTGGAATCCTCCTCGCCGTGGAATAACGCTGGTACCGGCCACTCCGCCCTGTGCGAGCTCAACTACACACCAGAGAAGAACGGCCGCATCGATATCTCTAAGGCCATTGCGACCAACGAGAAGTTCCAGAAGTCGCGCCAGTTCTGGTCCCACCAGCTCAACAACGGCATCCTGACTGAACCCAGCGAGTTCATCAACCCAGTCCCGCACGTCTCCTTCGCCCAGGGCGAAATCCAGGCGGACTACCTGAAGCGCCGCTACGAGGTGCTGAGTGAAAAGCACATGTTCCCCGGCATGCAGTTCTCTGATGACGAATCCACCTTTGCGGAGAAGCTGCCGCTCATGGCGGACGGCCGCGACTTTTCCAATAAGGTCGCTATCTCTTGGACCGAAGTCGGCACCGACGTGAACTTCGGCGCCCTGGCCAAGCAGTTCCTGACCGCGGCGCGCGCATCTGGCACGGAGATCCGTTACGGCCACGAGGTCTTCGATATCGACCGCGACGGAAACGACTGGAAGGTTTATTCCAAGAACAAGCACACTGGCGATATCACCGTGGTGAAGGCGAAGTTCGTCTTCGTCGGTGCCGGCGGCTACGCCCTGGACTTGCTCCGCAAGGCAAAGGTGAAGGAAGTAGCTGGCTACGCCGGATTCCCCATTTCCGGCCTGTGGCTGCGCGCCAAGAATCCGGAGCTCATTGAGCAGCACCAGGCTAAGGTTTACGGTAAGGCAGCGGTGGGTGCTCCTCCGATGTCCGTGCCGCACCTGGATACCCGCGTTATCGACGGCGAGAAGGGCCTGCTGTTTGGCCCGTACGGCGGCTGGAGCCCGAAGTTCTTGAAGAAGGGTTCCTACCTGGATCTCTTCAAGTCCATCCGCCCGGATAACATCACCTCCTACCTGGGCGTTGCCGTGCAGGAATTCGGCCTGACCAAGTACCTCATTGATGAGGTGCGCAAGGACTTCTCTGACCGCGTTGATTCCCTCCGCGAATACGTCCCGAATGCGAAGGAAAGTGACTGGGAAACCGTGATTGCCGGCCAGCGCGTACAGGTCATCAAGCCTGCTGGTGCACCGCGCTTTGGCTCCCTCGAGTTTGGTACCGCCTTGGTTAATAACCAGGAGGGCAATATTGCCGGCCTGCTCGGTGCTTCCCCGGGTGCTTCGATTGCCCCAGCCGTCATGCTGGAGCTGCTGGAGCGTTGCTTTGGCGAGCGCATGATTGACTGGAGCGATAAGATTCGCGAGATGGTCCCGTCCTACGGCATGAAGCTGGCCAATGATGAGGACTTCTACAACGAGATGTGGGAATACACCCAGAAGACGCTGAAGCTAGAGCGCTAAAACGCCTTCGGCTGGGACTAAGTCCCAGCCCGTGCCCTCCGTGCAGAACGTACTGCGCGGAGGGCTTTGTGCTGTGCAACTTTTGAATTCGGGGTGGCTAGAAAATTAGGTACCGCAGTAGGTGAGAAAACCTGCAAGCCCATTCGGGTCGGGCTGTTCGTAGGACGGATGCGGCTCCCACGGGTGGGTCACGGCGTGGAGGAGCTCAGTAAAGGGCTGCATATCGCTCGCCTCGGCGGCGCGCAGCGCGGCTTCGACGGCCATGTTGCGGGGAATGACCCGGGGCATGGCAGCATCCACGGCATCCGGGGCGGGGTGAGTGGCTAGGTAGCTATCCAGGAAGTCCGTACCTGTGAAGAGCTCTTGGGCAGGAAGGGTGTGGCCGCGGGCGGCATCGGCAAGCGCACGGTGCGCCAACGTGATATCCGGGCGAGATAGCTGCATCGCAGTAAGGTAGGCGGAGGCTACCTCGGTGGTGGAATCGAGGGCCGCGGCTATATCGCTGTGGCGCTGGGTGGCGAATTTCTCCTGGAACCCGTTGATGGTCTCTTGCGCGAAGTCGACCCCGGCGTTGATATCGGCATCAAAAAGCGGCACGAGCGATTCCGCGAGCCGGGCGAGGTTCCAGCCCAGGATGGCTGGTTGATTGCCAAAGGCATAGCGTCCCTGCTGGTCAATGCTGGAAAATACCGTATCGGGAGAGTAAGCCTCCATAAAGGCGCACGGGCCATAATCAATGGTTTCACCGGAGATGGTGGTGTTATCCGTATTCATTACCCCGTGGATAAAGCCCAAGCGCATCCACGAAGACACGGTGGCTATCTGGCGGTCCATCACGCCCTGGAAGAACTCCCGGTAGTCTGCCCCAGGGTAGTGGCGCGCGATGGCGTAGTCCGCGAGAGCCTGGAGGTGGCCGGACTGCGCGGCATAGTGAAAAGTTCCGACCCGGATGTGGCTGGCGGCCACGCGGACCAGGACGCCCGCCGGCTGCACGTGGCCGCGCTGGATGGGCCGGCCGGTGGAAATCACGGCGAGCGAGCGCGTGGTGGGCACGCCGAGGGCATGCATGGCCTCAGAAATCAGGTATTCGCGCAGCATGGATGAAAGGGTGCCGCGGCCATCGGCACCCAGGCGGGAATAGGGGGTCAGCCCCGTGCCCTTGGCATGGAGATCCCACAGTTTTCCGTCTTTTTCCACCTCGCCCAAGAGCATGGCTCGGCCATCGCCCATCTGCGGGTTGAAGGAGCCGAATTGGAAACCGGAATAGGCCATGGCATGCCCGCCGCCGCGGCCCAAGAGGAAATCCAGGCCCTCTGCAGAGCGCAGCCAGTCCGTATTGAGGCCCAGCTGTCGGGCCAGCTCTTCATTGAGAACCACGAGCTTAGGATCCGGTTGTTCCTCGCCGTGCGTTGCCGCCACCAAGTCCGGCAGGTGCTTTGCATAGTCGTGGTGTAGGTGCATTTTAGACCTCCAATTTTCCTTGCACGCGGATGTGGACGCGGCCGCCGACCCAAATATCGGCGCCGTCATCGTGGATAAAGACCTCCCCGTCTCGTCCCAGCTGGCTGCCCTGGCAGGCGGTGTAGCGGGCAGGGACCAGCCCGCGCGAGCGCATGAATTGTGCGGCACCGCCGTTGAAGGAGCCGGTGACAGGATCCTCGAATCCTGCGGTAAACGCGCGCACTTCATAGGCGGCGGAATCAGTACCCGCGCTGCTATTACACATGCCCACCACGCCCACCTTGGGTCGGGTTGCGGCGGGCTGAACCGCGCGCACGGCCGCGGCATCGCGCAGCTGTAAAAGCCGCCAACCAGGCCCATTGTCCACCCAAGCGGAATCGATGACATCTGCTTCTGCGATATTCAAGCCCGCGCAGGCCTCTGCCAGTTCGGCGCTGCTCAGCGGCCCGCTCGCGCGCAGGGGAGGGGTGGCAAAAGAATAAATTCTCCCGCTTTCGCGCACGGAGACCATCCCCACCCCGCATTCCTGCACTATGGTGCCTTCCTTCTGCGGTTTATTGCCGAGTGCCCGCCAGACGGCGGCGCTGCCCAGGGTGGGGTGGCCGGCGAAATCGAATTCCTCGTGCGGGGTAAAAATGCGCACGCGATAGTCCGCCGCGGGATCGGTGGGCTCGAGCAAGAACGTAGTTTCAGAAAAATTGGTCCAGTGCGCGATGGCCTGCATCTGCTGCGTCGAGAGCCCATCGGCATGGGCCACGACGGCGAGCGGGTTACCGGAAAACGCCGAGGTGGCAAAGACATCGACTTCAAAGAACTGGAGTTGCATGCCCGCCAGTCTAGTCAGCCCTGGGGATGAGGCCGGCAGGCTGGCTTCTGCGCTAGCCTTGCCCTTATGACTAAGCTTTGGCCGGATCGTCTGCGCGACTGGATTGGACCGCCGTGGCGAATCATTATCCCCGTGTTCTTCGGCGTGCTGTTGCCCAACGCCGCGAACTTTTTACACACCGATTCGCCCTTCCAGGCCATCGTCGCGGTCTTGTACACCGTCGGCATCCCGCTGGCGCTGTGGCTGCATCCCAAGCTGCAAGAAAAGTCCATTTTCTTCGTTGCCGGCACCATGACGCTGTGCATTTTCACGCCCTTGGCCTCCCTGGCAAACTTCCACGCCCCGATTTTTGCCTACACGGCCTTTCTCATCGGCACGCATTCCCGCAAGCGCTTGCGCTATATCTGGCTTTCCTGGATCGCCTTGGGCTCTTTGGCCGGAACCACCGCAAGCCTATTTGGGGAAAAGCTCTTCGCGGGTAGCGACATCGGCCTGGGCGATGCGACCATGAGCCCGCTGCTTGCCTATGCCGGCACGGTCCTGCTCGGCTGGCCGGTCTTGGGCTTTTTCTACCTGCTCGGCACCAATAATCGGAAGCGCCGGGAGGGCCAACAGCTGCTCATCGAGCGCGCGGAGATGGCCGGCGCCGTCGAGCGCAACCGCATCGCCCGCGAGATGCATGACATCGTCGCCCACAACCTCGCTGGCGTCATTGCGCTTGCCGATGGCGCCCGGTTCGCCGCCACCAAAGACCCCAAGGTAGCCACGGAGGCGCTCGATACCATCGCCTCCACCTCGCGCGAGTCTTTAAAACAGATGCGCAGCCTGCTCTCCGTCTTGCGCGAAGAGGATTCGCGCGGGGAAACCAAGGCCCCAGGCACCTCAGACATCGCCGGGCTGTTTTCGGAGGCCCGGCGCGCCGGCTTCGATATCACCGTCTACGGCATGGAAAAGCTACCCGCCGATAGCGATGAGCTCTATCAATTCACCATCTACCGCATCGTGCAGGAGATGCTGACCAATATGCTCAAATACTCCAGCCAAAATAGGGGAACCCTGCGCTTTCGCAGCGATAGGTCGGCGCTTGTTATCGAGGGGCACAACCCCATGGCGCAGCCGGACAAGGACCACACGCCAGGCTACGGCCTCATCGGGATGAAAGAGCGCGTAAAGGCCTATGGTGGCAGTGTGTCCACCAAGGCCGAGGATGGAACGTTTGCAATCACCGTGGAGGTACCGCATGTCTAATCCGGAACAGGAACCTGAGCCCATTCGCATTGCGCTTGTCGATGACCAACCGCTCCTGCGCGCCGGGTTCGCCATGCTGATCGGCTCGCAGGAGGATATGAGCGTGGTCTGGCAGGCCTCCGATGGCGATGAGGTACTGGACCTTGCGCGGCAAGAGCCCGTCGATATCATCCTCATGGACGTGCAAATGGCGCGGGTCAACGGCATTGCGGCCACGGAGGAAGTTCTCCCAGAATTCCCGGAGACCAAGGTCATCATGCTGACCACCTTTGATGATCACAACTTTGTCCACGGCGCAATCTCTGCTGGGGCGTCTGGATTCTTGCTCAAAGACGTCGAGCCCGAGGAGCTGCTCTCCGCCATTCGCACCGTGCACTCGGGCGAGGCCGTGCTTTCGCCGCGCATTACCGCCCAGGTGCTCCAACAAGTCCGCAGCGAGGAGGGTGGGGATAGCGGGAAGGAGCACTCGGCTTCGCATACCGCTGCGGCAGCGCAGCCCGGCGCCGATGCCGCCACGACCCCGCCTGCAGCGGAGCTCACCCCGCGCGAGATGGATATTTTAAGGCTCATGGCGCTGGGGTATTCCAATACCGAAATATCCGAAGAGGAGTTTGTCTCCATGGCAACGGTCAAGACCCACGTGCGCCACGTGCTGACCAAGACTGGGTCCCGCGACCGCGTCCAGGCCGTGCTGTATGCCTATACCCATGGGGTAGTCACCGTAGAGGAGCTGCTTTCTCATCCCCAGGGATGAACGGCTAAATCCGCCTCGAGGATGGTTACTTCGCGCCGGGAAAGCGCCAGGATAAAACCATGCTCACAGTCACACAGCTTTCCAAGAAATACGGTTCCTTTACAGCAGTAGACAACCTCTCCTTCGAGGTTCCCGATGGCCAGGTCACCGGGTTCCTTGGACCCAATGGTTCCGGCAAATCCACCACGATGCGCATGTGCGTCGGTCTAGAAAATCCCACCTCCGGCACCGCCACTTTCGATGGCACCCCATTTCGCGAACTATCCGATCCTGCCTCCATGGTGGGCACTCTGCTCGATGCCAACTGGTTCCACCCCGGCCGCAGCGCCCGCGCGCACCTGGGCTATATGGCAGCACTGCAGGGGGTATCGATGAATCACGTCGATGACACCCTGGAGCGCGTCGGGCTCGGAAAGGTGGCGAAAAAGCGCATCGGGGGCTATTCGCTTGGTATGAAACAGCGCCTGGGCCTCGCCTGCGCCATGGTGGGACAGCCCAAGCACTTGCTTCTCGATGAACCCGTCAACGGCCTCGACCCCGAAGGCGTGCACTGGATGCGCGACCGCATCCGCGAATTCGCCGCCGGGGGATGCTCCGTGCTGGTGTCGTCCCACCTGCTCTCAGAAATGCAGCTCACGGCGGACCGCCTAGTGGTCATCGGCAAGGGCAAGCTCGTCGGCGAAGGCACGGTAGAAGAATTCGTCAACGCCTCTGGTGCTACCACCGTGGAGGTCGTCGTGGACCAGCCCGAAGAGCTGGCTCGCCTGCTGCACGATTCGCAGGCGGAGACCTCCTTTGATGGGGAAGTGCTGCGCATTACCGGTCTATACCGCGACGAGGTCGGCCAATTGTGCTTTGACCACCGCATCCGCATCAGCAGCCTTGAGGTCAAGCATCCCTCCTTAGAAGACGCCTTCCTCGGCGCTACCGCAGACCACCTGGACTACCGCTCCGCATAACTCGCTTAAGAAAGGCAGATGACGAGCCATGAATACCATCGTTTCCGAATCCCGCAAGATATTTTCCCTGCGCTCAACGTGGGTATACCTCGCTATCATCACCGTCGGGCTGACAGCCGCCAACGTGCTGATGGGAGCTATCCGCAATGACGACAGCGCCCTCCAATCCTCTGACCTAGCCATCGGCGCCATCTTCGCCGTGGTCATCATGATCTTTTCTTCGGCCACGCTCGTCGGTGGCGACTTACAGAAAGGCACCGTAGCCTGGAGCTACCTATCTACCAACCGGCGTTTACAAGTGCTTTCGAGCCAGATCCTCGTCATTACCGTGGCTAACGTTGCCGCCGCGGCCTTGGCAGGCATCCTCGGAATGTTGTTTAACGCTGCGCTCGGCAGCTCGTATGACTTCTCCAGCTTCGTGCACTACCCAGATAACGCCGTGTTCCTATTTACCTTTGTGGAATACATCGTCTACACCCTGCTCGCTACCGGCTTGGCATATATCCTGCGCAGCGGCACTTTCGCGGCCATGTTGCTCATTATTGAGTACTTCGTCATCGAAAGCGTACTGACCTCGATGGATATGGGCTGGGCCAAAATCATCCTGCAGATTTTGCCCGATGCCAACCTGCGCACCTTCTTCCAAGGCCAAAACACCTTCGGGCTCATGGCCCCGCAGTGGGTATCCGGCGTTATCGTCCTAGCCATGGTGGTAGCTGTCCTCGGTGGGGCAGCGGCCGTCCAGCGCCGCCGCGCCGTGGTCTAAGCTCCTGCCAGGCACTCACACCCTACGGGGATACGACGAGGGTAAGCTCCCGTGAGCCGTGCGGCGGTTCCTCCACCGTCATGCCGGCCGCGCGGGCGATAGCGGCGACATCGGCGGCGCTGAAGGCATCGGCGGGCGAAAGCGCCAGCTCCCGGGCCAGCAGGCCTTTAAAGTGCTTATTAAAGTGGCTGACCACCTTGCGCGAGCCATCCGGTTGCACGCTTTCCACCCGCACCGTCACCGCCGAAGGCAGCCGGCCCAATTGCTGGTAGGTGCCCGATCGCAGATCCACAACCAGCTCGTCGATGTTTTCTAGTGCCTGCGTTATCTGCTTGCCCCAAAAAGACTTCATGGTGCGACCGCCCAGCTTGGTTCCGCCCGATAAGCGGTAATGGGGGATGGGGTCGTCGGCGCGCAGGAGGCCGAAGAGGGCATCGCCAATAGCAAGGCGGCTCCACGAGGGAAGGGTGGATGCCGAAAGTGCATCAAAAAGCACGCCAGTATAGCGCTCGACCGCCGGCATGGTGGGGGTGGTAAAAAGCTGGCTGTTGGATTCGGCCTCACTGCGCAGCTTTTCCGAGAGCTTCAGCGTCACCATCGCCTCATCAACGGGAAGAGACTGCAGCTCAGCGGCGATTTCGCGCCGCGTATCGGTAAGTTCTGGAAAAGATAGGTGCGCAAAATCGAGCGGCTTTCCCGTGCCGCCATGGGCCTTGGTTTCTGAAGGAGGGAGGACAATGAGCATATAGATAGGGTAGCGATGTATATTTTGACCATGATTACCCGCCTTTCTGAACTATTTCTCCGCACCCTTCGCGAGGACCCAGCCGATGCCGAGGTCCCCAGCCACAAGCTGCTGGTGCGTGCCGGTTACGTGCGCCGCGTCGCGCCGGGCATTTATACCTGGCTGCCATTAGGGCTGCGCACCCTGCGCAAGATTGAAGACGTGGTACGCCAAGAAATGGATGCCATTGGCGGGCAAGAGATGCTTTTCCCAGCGCTGCTACCGCGCGAGCCCTATGAAAAGACCAACCGGTGGGTGGAATACGGTCCCAACCTATTCCGGCTGCAGGACCGCAAGAATGCGGACCTGCTGCTGGGGCCAACACACGAGGAAATGTTTGCCAATGCCGTAAAGGACATGTACTCCTCGTACAAGGATTTCCCGGTCACCCTGTATCAGATTCAGACGAAGTACCGCGATGAGGAACGCCCCCGCGCCGGGGTGCTGCGCGGGCGCGAGTTCGTGATGAAGGATTCCTACTCCTTCGATATGAACGATGAGGGCTTAGACTCCTCCTACGCCCGTCACCGCAAGGCATATCAGAATATTTTTGACCGCTTGGAAATCGATTACGCCATTTGTAAGGCCACTTCTGGCGCGATGGGCGGATCCGCCTCCGAGGAGTTCTTGGCGCTTTCTGAGGTGGGCGAAGACCTTTTTGTTCGCTCCACCGAAGGCGATTATGCGGCCAATGTAGAGGCGGTCGTGACCCAAGCGCCCCCAGAAAAGGACATTGCGGGTCAGCCCGCGGCAAAGGAATATCGTACCCCGGATGCCGCCACCATTGAAGCGCTGGTGCACTGGGCGAAGACCGAGGACATAGCGGTCGACGGCCATGAGGCTCGGGCCGCGGATATCCTCAAGTGCGTCATGGTGGAGGTAACTCACCCGGCGCTAGAGGATGCTGAAGAGAAGAAGGAATTGGCGGCGATTCTGATCCCGGGCGACCGCGAACTAGATCCCAAGCGCCTTGAAGCGGCCTTGGAACCGGCAGAATTCACCCTGGCAAGCGATAAGATCTATGCGCAATACGATTTCTTGGAACAGGGCTTTGTGGGCCCGCGCGCGCTGAACTCCAATGGCGTGAAGGTCTTTGCCGATCCCCGCGTGGTCAAGGGATCTTCCTGGATCACCGGCGCGGATGCGCAAAACTGCTACGTCGTGGGCTGCGTGGCCGGCCGCGATTTCCACGTCGATGAGTTCGTGGAAGCAGCAGAGGTCAAAGAGGGCGATCCCGCACCGGATAACCAGGGCACCTTGGCCTTGCAGCGAGGCATCGAGCTGGGCCACATCTTCCAGTTGGGCCGCAAGTACACCGAGGCCTTTGACGTGCAAATCCTCGATGAAAACGGCAAGCGCGCCATCCCCACGATGGGCTCTTATGGCATCGGCATCTCCCGCATGCTGGCCGTGCTGGCAGAGCAGCGCCACGATGAAAAGGGCCTGAATTGGCCGGTGGCGGTGGCGCCGTACCAAGTGCACGTGGCGGTGGCGAATAAGGATGCAGCGGCCATGGAGGCCGGCGATAAGCTGGTAGAAGAGCTATCCCAGGCAGGCCTTGAGGTGCTTTTCGATGACCGCCCCAAGGTCTCCCCGGGCGTGAAGTTCAAAGATGCAGAGTTACTTGGCATGCCCTTTGTGGCCATCTTGGGACGCGCCTTCAAAGACGGCATCATTGAGCTGCGCATCCGCGGGCAGGAAACTCTGGAAGTTCCGGCGGAGAAAATCGTGGATAAACTCCTCGAGCTTGTGCGGGCTTAACTTAAAGCACCGCGCCAAGGCCCAGCGCTCATAAGCAGGGGCAAGGTAGCCTGGGGAAGCATGAGACTTAATAAATACGTGCTCCCCATGGCCCTTATTACGATGGGCACGCTGCATTTCCTGCGCGCTAAAAATTTTGAATCTATCGTGCCGCCGCAGCTGCCGGGCTCGCCGCGGTTGTATAACTTTGCTTCCGGCGCCTGGGAAATAGCTACCGGCTGTTTGCTCACTGAACGCGCCACTCGCGAGTCCGGTGGCGCGTCAGCCGCGGCGCTATTTCTTGCCGTGTGGCCGGCGAATATGTACCACGCCTGGATCGAGCGCGACGCGGGATGGCCGAAGAAGCTGTATCACATCATTCGGTTGCCGCTGCAGATTCCGTTGATTCGCTACGCATGGAAGATCGCGCAGGGTAGGACATAAAACCAAAAAGAACCGACTCCCCAATTTTCCAAGAAAATAGATACCCAGAGGAAATCGGGGGTCGGTAGCTTGCGTGATGCCGCCGCTAGCGCAGCATCACGCGACCGCTGCGGGCGGAAGAGGTTTAGCCAGCCACGGGGCCGCCGCAATTAGGCCATGCGCCAGCTCCCTGGTTTGCAAGAACATTTTCAGCGATTTCAATCTGCTGCTCCTTTGTGGCTTGGTCAGCGGTAGCCGCGTACTGGGTGCCGCCGCTACCGGCCCAGGTTTGCTGGGAGAACTGCAGTCCGCCGTGGTAGCCGTTGCCGGTGTTGATGTGCCAGTCACCGCCGGACTCGCACGCGGCGACTTGGTCCCAGGCGCTCGCCGGGGCTGCATTGGCGGCTGGTGCGGCAATGCCGGCGATGCCCAACGTAGCTGCGGCCATAGTAAGCAAGGTCTTCTTAGTACGCATTGAGAAAGCACTCCTTCTCATTGTGTTTTGGGCTTGTGGAATCTCCATCAAGCACGTAATCCACCAAGTTACGTAGGGGTTGGACGAATTATCAATGAATATCGGCCTATAATTCGCTGATTTTTCGCTGCCCACCGGACAGTGAATGTTCAGGTAGGCGCGGTGGGAAAAACGGGAACTATGCGGCCTTGGCTTCGGCGGCGGTGCCGATTAACCAGTTCAGCCACTCCTGGTTTGGGCTTTCTTGTTGTGCGGCAGCCACCGCGGCCGCGTGCCATTTGTCGGCGTCTCGTTCAACCAAGGTATCGAGGAAGGTGGCAGCGGAGTCCGCATCGCTGGGAAGCGTGGCTGCGCCGGAGGAATAGGCAGGCTCCGGCTGGGGAGCCTCGCCATTTTGGCTAAGCGCCTCTTGCAGTTGGTCGATGCGGCGATGATGGAGGCTTAAAAGCGTATCGATGCGCCCCTCGGCAGCAGGTTCGCTATAAGCCCGAGCGAAATCCAGGCCAAAGACCTGCTCGTATTCCCACTGCAACAAATCAGCCGCGCTCTCGCGGTGCGGCTGGGAGAGCGTGGGGATATCGGGGGCATCGCCAGGCAGCCAAGCATTAAGCGTGATGGCCTGTTGGGTAACTATCGGCCGCGACTCAGAGCTGACTTCATCGGCGGCTTCCGTGGTGGCCGAGGCGGCTTCTTCTAGTACCTGGGAGGAATCTGGGGCCGGCGGTGCCTGCGTGGGCCGTTCCACCTCACAGCTGTGCGGGAGGTTTCCTTGGTCATCGGTGCCGCAGAGGCGCGCGATCTCCTCATACAGCGCATCGGCTTGGGAGCTGCGCATATCCGCGGCCGCATCATCGACGCCCTGGAGGGCGAGGCTATCGCTAGCGGCGGCCACGGCAAGGCGCTCGAGCGCGTCTTCTGGGCGCGGGCCAAAATAGTCGACGACGGAATCGACCGCGGAACAGCCCGCGAGTGCGGGCAGGGCGGCAGTCGAGGCTACACAGGTTAAAGCAATACGTCGGCGGTTCACCCAAAAGACTGTACCTTGAAGGACGTAGGCTAGTGGGCATGGCTTTCCCAGATGCACAACAATTAACTGATTTGCTCCAACCTCGCCTAGAAGCCCGCGGGCTCGACGTGGAGGATATTAAAACCACCAAGGCGGGAAAGAAATCACAGGTCATCATCCGCATCGATGGCGATAGGCGTCCCAGCTCCGACGTATTAGAGGAAGTCTCCGACGATATTTCGGCCTTCTTCGATGAACTAGAGGCTGTGGGCGAGCTGAATTTTGGTGCTGGATATACCTTGGAGGTCTCCACCCCCGGTGTGGATTTGCCGTTGACTGCACCGCGCCACTGGCGCCGCAACAAGGGGAGGAAGGTGACCTTTAATCGCGGCGACGACAAGAGCCATACCGCGCGCATCGGCGCACTCAACGCGGACGAAGATGCCGTTGTCCTTATCACCTCTGAGAAAAACGAGGTTCATACAGAAGTGGAGCGATTGGAAAACATTGCCCACGCAGTGGTAGAAATTGAGTTTGCACAGCCATCACAACGTGAGCTAGACGCCGTGCACCAGCCATTTGCAGAAGCCGAGAGCTAACCGGCAATCGAGAGGATAGACAAGTGAATATTGATCTTGAGGCACTTCGCACCATCGAATCCGAACGGCAGGTCCCAGTCAATGACCTGTTGGAGTCGATTGCAAGTGCCTTGTTGTATTCCTACCTGGATTACCGCGAATCCACCGCGGAGGGCAAGGCCGAAGGCGCCAAGTCCCGGGTAGACATCGATACCACTACCGGTGCCGTCAGCGTCATCGTTACCGAGCGCGACCCCGAAACCGGGGAAGTAACCAGTGAGTACGATGACACCCCGGATAACTTTGGCCGCGTGGGTGCACGTGCCGTGCGCGAAGCCATTTTACGCAAGCTGCGCGAGGCCGAAGCTGAGCGCACTTTTGATTCCTATTCGGAGCTGAGCGGGCGCGTTGTCAGTGGCATCGTCCAGCGCGATGCGCATGCCAATGCCCGCGGCATCGTCGTGGTCCAGCTCGGCTCCGAGCTGGAATCGCAGGACGGCATCCTGCTTCCCGCAGAACAAATCCCCGGGGAAAAGCTGCAGCACGGTGACCGCATCAAGGCTTATGTGGTGGGAGTAAACCGCAATGGTGCCAATGTGCAGATCAACTTGTCCAGGACCCACCCGGAGCTGGTGCGCGGGCTTTTTGAACTGGAGGTTCCGGAAGTTGCGGATGGCAGCGTGGAAATGATCGCCATCGCCCGCGAAGCTGGGCACCGCTCGAAGGTCGCCGTCATCGGCCACGCGAAGGGCCTGAACGCCAAGGGTGCGTGCATCGGCCCGCGCGGCCAGCGCGTGAATAACATCATGCGTCAGCTGGGTGGCGAAAAGATCGACATCATCGATTACAGCGAAGATCCCACCGTGTATGTGGGCAATGCCCTGGCTCCTTCAAAGGTGATCAAGGTGACCGTGCTCGATAGCGAGGAGCAGGTGGCGCGCGTCATCGTCCCTGACTACCAGCTGTCCCTTGCCATTGGTAAAGAAGGCCAGAACGCGCGCCTAGCCGCCCGTTTGACCGGATGGAAGATCGATATTCATTCAGACGCGGACGCGAATTAAGGAAATGCGGATATATAGCGTAGGCTAGTAAACGGCCCAGATGCAGAAAGGGACATGTAGACGCAGCGAAAGTTAAGGAGTTGGATGTCGCAGACTCAACGGCTTCGTACTTGCATCGCTACGCGTCGCCGCATGCCCGATACGGAGCTGCTGCGGGTGGTCATTGATGCCAATGATCCTCACGGCAGCCGCGCGGTGGCGGATCCATTCCGGCGGCTTCCTGGCCGTGGCGCATGGATTAGCCCCACGCTTTCTGCACTCGAGCTAGCTGAGCGCAAACATGCTTTCAAGCGCGCGCTCCGCACGTCCGCATCCGTGGACACAGGTCAGGTACGTAGGTACTTGGAAGCACAGTGCGAAAATGTACAGGGCGAAAAAGTACCGTGTGCGGAACAAGCTGCACAAGATTCGTACACACCAGAGTTAAAAAGGAAGACCGAACACTGATGAGCGCACAACGATGAAGCATCAGCGATGAAAGTCCAGAACGTTTAACTAGGAGTCAGGCCAGTTTTTCGCGGCCTTGGCTCCTAGGCGATACCAAGAGGAGACAAGTGCCCGGAAAGCTACGTGTTCACGAGTTGGCAAAACAGCTCGGAGTAACCAGCAAGGAACTGCTCGCCACCCTGAAGGAACAAGGCGAGTTCGTCAAAACCGCATCCTCGACCATCGAACCACCGGTGGTCAAGAAGATGCGTGCTCACTATGAAGCACAGTCCGGTGGCGATGCCACCGAAGGCAAGGCAGACAAGACTGAGAAGGCTGCCAAGCCCGCTAAGCCCGGCCAGGGCAACGCCAAGAAGCCGGCATCGCCTGCGCCGAAGCCAGGTCAAGGTGCACAGGGCGGCGCGAAATCCGCTGCGCCAAAGCCCGGCGCCCCTAAGCCAGGTGCACAGGCACCGAAGCCATCCGACGCTGCGCCGAAGCCAGGTGCAGGGTCCGCTAAGGCTGCCCCCAAGCCAGGTCAGGCAGCACCAAAGCCAGGCGCCGCTGCTTCCAAGCCAGCACCTAAGCCCGGCCAAGGTGCACCGAAGCCAGGCCAGAACGCAGGTCAAGGCGATGCCAAGAAGTCGGGCGAGCGCCCGACCCCAGGCAACGCCATGCCGCGACCGATGCCTAAGCCCGGCGGATCCCGCCGCGTGGCCAATAACCCATTTTCCACGGGTGGGGGAGACAACCGCCCAGGCCCACGCCCCGGTGGCTCTAAGGGCCAGCGCGGCAACCGCCCCGGCGATAATCGCGGTGGAAAGCGCGGCGGCCGCAATGAAGGTGGCAATAACCGTCAGGGCCAGGATCAGAACCAAGGCCAGGGTGGCGGCGGACGTCGTCCATCGCCTGCCATGATGCCTTCGCATCCAAACCCAGCCTCGATGCCGTCCAAGGCACCGAGCGGTGGGGGACGCGGTGGCCGCGGTCGCGGTGGCCACGGTGGACCAGGAGGCCCAGGTGGCCCAGGCGGCGGTCGTCCCGGCGGCTTCCGCGGTGGACGCGGTGGACGTCGCGGCGGTACCGCTGGCGCATTCGGCCGTCCAGGTGGCGCACCACGCAAGGGCAAGAAGTCGAAGCGACAAAAGCGCCATGAGTTTGAAGAGCAGCAGAAGCACGTCGTAGGCGGCGTCCGCTTGCCAGATGGCAAGGGGCAGACCGTCCGCCTGCGCCGCGGCGCTTCGCTGTCTGACTTCGCGGAGAAGATCGGTGCCGATCCAGCAGCATTGGTGCAGGCACTGTTCAACCTTGGTGAAATGGTCACCGCAACCGCATCCGTATCGGAAGATACGCTGCAGCTGCTCGGTGACGAGATCAACTACAAGGTAGAAGTCGTCTCCCCAGAAGACGAGGACCGCGAGCTGCTCGAGTCCTTCGACCTGCAATTCGGCGAGGACGAAGGCGGCGAAGAAGCCCTCGAACACCGCCCTCCAGTCGTCTCCGTCATGGGTCACGTTGACCACGGTAAGACCCGCCTGTTGGATACCATCCGTAAGACCAATGAGGCAGCCGGCGAGGCCGGCGGTATTACCCAGGGAATCGGCGCTTACCAGACCACGGTTGACGTGGATGGCGAACGCACCATTACCTTCCTGGATACCCCTGGCCACGAGGCGTTTACCGCCATGCGTGCCCGTGGTGCGAAGTCCACCGACCTGGCCATCTTGGTTGTCGCCGCCGATGACGGCGTCATGCCACAGACGGTTGAGGCCATCAACCACGCCAAGGCTGCCGATATCCCGGTTGTCGTGGCTGTGAACAAGGTGGATAAGCCGGAGGCCCAGCCGGAGAAGATCCGTGGCCAGCTCACGGAGTACGGCCTGGTGCCTGAAGAGTACGGCGGCGACACGATGTTCGTTGATATCTCTGCTAAGCAGGGCCAGAACATCGACCAGTTGCTGGAGTCTGTCATCCTGACTGCCGATGCCGCCCTTGAGCTCACGGCTAACCCAGAGATGGATGCCCAGGGTGTGGCCATCGAAGCCCACCTGGACCGCGGTCGCGGCCCTGTGGCTACGGTCATCGTCCAGCGCGGTACGCTGCACGTCGGCGATTCCATCGTGGTAGGCGATGCGCACGGTCGCGTGCGCCGCATGCTCGATGAATTTGGCGAGGACGTTAAGGAAGCCGGTCCTTCCCGCCCGGTACAGGTACAAGGCCTGTCCGGCGTGCCGGGTGCTGGCGATAACCTGCTCGTGGTCGATGATGACCGCGTGGCCCGCCAGATTGCCAACCAGCGCGATGCTCGTAAGCGTTCTGCCTTGCAGGCAAAGCAGCGCAAGCGCGTGTCCCTGGAGGATCTGGACAAGGTATTGCAGGAGACTTCGACTCTCAACCTCATCCTCAAGGGCGACAACGCCGGCTCCGTCGAGGCGCTGGAAGATGCCCTGCTGGATATCAAGACCGAGGACGAAGTCGAGCTCAACATCATCGACCGCGGTGTTGGTGCCGTAACGGAGACCAATATTTCCTTGGCCGCCGCTTCCGATGCCGTCATCATTGCGTTCAATGTGCGCTCGGAAGGCAAGGCCACGGAGATTGCTACCCAAGAGGGCGTGGATATCCGCTACTACACGGTTATCTACAAGGCCATCGAGGAAGTCGAGGCCGCTCTCAAGGGTATGCTCAAGCCGATCTACGAGGAACGCGACACCGGTGCGGCCGAAATCCGCGCCCTGTTCAAGTCCTCCTCGGTGGGTACTATCGCAGGCTGTATGGTCACCGATGGCAAGGTTGTCCGCAACGGCAAGGTTCGCTTGCTCCGCGATAACAACGTCATTACTACCGATGCCAAGATCGAGTCCCTGCGTCACGAGAAGGACGACGCGACCGAGATCAAGGCCGGCTATGAGTGCGGTATGGTGCTGTCCTACCCGGATATCCAGGTAGGCGATATCATCCAGGCTTATGAAGAAGTCGAGGTACCGCGCGACTAGTCGCTGCTAGTGTCGGCCCGCTGTACGTGCCCACCTTGAGGGCCTTTCTCCTTGGAGTTAGGCCACGAGGTGCGGCAGGTAGAGCGGGCCGTTTAGCGTTTTCGCGGTGAGGTTTTCAAGCGGTTTCCATTGGGTGCGGTGAGTAACTAAACTGGTAGTTTCTGATACCGCGACACGGTAATTTAGGAATAAATTTTCCCCTTTAGCTTGGAGGTTCTCATGGTCGATCACGCACGCGCGGCGCGGCTAGCAAAACGAATTCAGGAAATCGTGGCTAGTGCCATTGAGCTGCAGATTAAGGATCGCCGCCTGGAGATGGTCACCGTGACCGATGCTCGCGTCACCGGTGATTTGCATGACGCTACCGTCTTTTACACGGTGCGTGGCCACGATATCGAGGCAGAACCCGATTATGACCAGGCTGAGGAAGCACTCAAGCGCGCGAAGGGGCAGTTGCGCAAGATCGTTGGCGATCAGCTCTCCGTCCGCTTTACCCCAACCCTGACGTTTGAGCTCGATACTGTCCCAGAGGCCTCCGCGCACATGGAAGAACTCTTGGCGCGCGCTCGTGCTCGCGATGAAGAGCTAGCAAAGTTGAAGGAAAACGCTCAGCCCGCGGGCGAGGCGAATCCGTATAAGACCTCCGATGAAGACGAGGCTTAAGTGACCCGCAAGGAATATCAGGGCGCCGTCGACGCCATTTCTGGCGCGCAGAGCATCTGTATTATTACCCACTTGCGCCCGGATGCCGATGCCATTGGGTCGGCCACGGCTTTGCTCTTAGCCGTACAACAAAGTGGGAAAGAAGCCTGCGCGGTCATCGGCCAGGATAGGGACTTTGCGCCTAATCTTTACTCCATTCCCGGCGCAGACCAGGTTAAGGTCATGCGGGAGTTACCGCAGGGCTATGACCTTTATGTCACCGTGGATTGCGGGTCGATCGATCGCACCGGTCTATTTTCCGCAGATATCGCCCAACTGGTGACGGCAGGGCGCGTGCTGTGCATCGACCACCACTCGTCCAATCTCGGATTTGGCTCAGTAAACTTGGTTGACTCAGAGTGCGAGTCCACCACGGTGGCCATATTGACCATCCTGGATATGCTGTCGGTGCAAATCGAAAGCAGCATCGCACACTGCCTGTACGCTGGGCTTTTGACCGATACGGGTAGCTTTCGTTGGGGCAGGCCCGCCATGCACGATGTGGCTACGCGCTTGATGCGCTATGGCCTGGATACCAAGCAGATTGCCACGGACTTACTCGATGCCACGACTCCCGATGATCTACAGATGGTTGGCCGCGTGCTCGCAGGGCTGCGCATTGAACATGCTGGTGAAATGGGCGTGGGCATCCTCGTCGCGGGCTTGGCCGATATCGAAGGTCATTCGGACTCTGCAGTGGAATCCCTGGTGGATTTCGTGCGCGCCCTTGAGGGCACGCAGTTGGGTGTGGTCTTTAAGGAACAGTCGCCCGGGATCTGGGCGGTATCGCTGCGTTCGACCACGATCAATTGCGCGGCCCTGGCAGCCCAATTCGGCGGCGGCGGGCATATTCCCGCTGCCGGGTACATGACACAAGGAAGCGAAGAAAGCATCGTCGCGGAGCTGGTGAGTGCCATCCATGAGCACTAGGCAGTCAACCCCCACGACAGTAAGCGCACGCGAGGTCTTTGGCCTCGCGTTTCCTGCGCTTGGCGTCCTGGCCGCGATGCCGCTCTACCTCCTGCTCGATACCGCAATGGTGGGGCGCTTGGGTGCCCAGGAATTGGCTTCGCTCGCCGCGGCAACCACGATCCATACCGTGGTGACCACGCAGCTGACCTTCTTGTCCTACGGCACCACGGCCCGCTCGTCCCGCCTGTTTGGCGCTGGAAAGCGCGCCGAGGCCGTAGCAGAAGGCGTGCAAGCAACCTATGTGGCTGTAGGCGTCGGCGGGCTTTTGGCCATTATTATGTGGATCTTCGGCGGCGTATTTGCCCGGTGGCTTACCGGAGATCCCACCACGGCGGCCGGCACCGCGCTGTGGCTGCGGATCGCCGCGCTGGCCATTCCCGTAACACTCGTGGAAATGGCCGGAAATGGCTGGATGCGCGGCGTACAAAATACCAAGAAGCCGCTCTATTTCACCCTCGCCGGAATGATTCCCGGCGCCATTGCCGTGCCTGCATTCGTGTACTGGTGGGGCCTTGCCGGGTCTGCCATTGCCACCGTCTTGGGAATGAGCATTATCGCAAGTCTTTTCGTGCGCGAGCTGTATAAACAGCACGAAGGTTCGTGGAAGTTCCGGTGGGACATCGTGCGTAAACAGCTGATCTTGGGACGTGACCTTATCTTGCGCTCCGCTAGCTTTCAGGTGGCCTTTCTTACCGCAACGGCCGTGGTGTCCCGCGTGGGCACGGCCGCGTTGGGCGGCCACCAAATCATGATGCAGCTGTGGAGCTTCATGTCGCTGATTTTGGATTCCTTGGCCATTGCTGCTCAGGCCTTGACCGGAGCGGCCTTGGGCGCCGGCTCGGCCCGCCACGCGCGCAGCGTGGGAAGCAAGGTAGTGATGTATTCCACCATCTTCTCAGCCTTCCTCGCCTTGGTTTTCGCCGCCGGGGTCGGGGTTATCCCGCGCGTCTTTACATCCTCGCAGGAGGTCATCGATGCCATGAGCCAACCGTGGTGGATCCTGGTCGGCATGGTCATCGCCGGCGGCGTGGTCTTTGCCCTTGACGGCGTCCTATTGGGGGCAGGGGATGCGGCATTCTTGCGCAGCCTGACCATTGCCTCTGTGCTTTTGGGATTTTTGCCCGGCGTGCTCCTCGCACATGCCATGGGCACGGGCCTTACCGGTGTGTGGTGCGGCTTGGCCGCATTCATTACTTTCCGCCTCATCGGCGTGGTCTACCGCTTCTATTCCATGAAATGGGCCGTAGTAGCAGAGTAATAGCTGCGCTACAGTGACTATGACGAGTAGCAACAGCACTACAGATTTAACTACAGCGGAAACTCCGTAACGATGATGAGCAAGGCGGGTGGGAGCGGTAATGCCAACGTTATGGGCAGTTGCAGACTTGCACGGCGCGATCCGTGAAAATTTTGCGCGCATTGCAGAGCTAGCCCCACCAGATCCCGCCGATTGGCTCATTGTGGCAGGCGATGTCGCAGAGCGCAGCGAGCTCATCGTGCGCATCTTGCGCGATTTGGCCGCGCGCTATGACACCGTTATTTGGGCGCCGGGCAATCACGAGTTATTTTCCCGTTCCCAAGACCAGTACAAGGGGCGCGAAAAATACGACCACCTGTTTGCCGCCTGCCGGGAAATCGGCGTTATCACCCCGGAGGACCCTTACCCGGTCTTTAACGGGATAACGATCGTGCCGCTTTTTACCCTGTATGACTACAGCTTCCGCCCACCGGGGACCTCGGTGGAAGAAGCGGTGCAACAGGCGCGCGCCAAAAAGCTTGTCATGACCGATGAGGTAGCTATCGCACCTTTTGTAGATGTGCGCGCCTGGTGTTGGGACCGCTTGGCGTATTCCATTAAGCGTTTATCCCGAGTGCAGGGCCCAACCATCTTGATCAACCACTGGCCGCTGGTGCAAGAGCCCACGATGGTGCTGCGCTTCCCGGAAATCGCCCTGTGGAGCGGCTCGCGGCATACGCGCTCGTGGCCGCAGCGGTACAAGGCAGAAGCGGTCATCTACGGACACCTGCACACGCCCTCCAAGATGAATGTGGATGGGGTAGACCATATCGAAGTCTCTTTGGGCTATCCGCGCGAGTGGCGTAACCAGCCCCACCGTATCCCGTGGCCATACCCAGTTACCTCGACGTTTGGTGAGGTGGACTAATGCTGTATCCCGACCTATTCCCAGAAACTACCCGGTATTGCTATGTGCGCACGGATGCTCGCGAGTCCGACCTGCTCAATTATGAGCAGCTCGACCCAAAAGAACAGTCCATAGTCTCGCAGGCGGTCGATATCCGGAAGTCCGAATTTGGCGATGCCCGCTGGTGTGCGCACCAGGCCCTGCGCGAGCTGGGCTTTACAGGTACTAACCCGATTATGCGCGGCGAGCGGGGCATGCCGCTGTGGCCCGAAGGATTTATTGGATCCATGACCCATACGGAGGGCATGCGCGCAGCAGTGGTAGCCTCCACTACGGATTTTCGCTCCATTGGCCTTGATGCGGAGCCGGCGCAGCGCCTGCCCGAACACGTGTTGACCATGATCGCCCGAGCCGGGGAAATGCAGCAGCTGCCCCGCCTAGAAAAGGCGGGGGTGCACTGCCCAGACCGCCTGCTATTTTGCGCCAAGGAGGCTACCTATAAGGCGTGGTTTCCCATGACGCATCGGTGGCTGGATTTCGATCAAGCGGAGATCGATATCCGCGAGGATGGCACCTTCATTTCCTATATCCTGGCCCGCCCCACGCCAGTGCCGTTTATCACCGGCAAGTGGATCCTAGAAGGCGGTTATGTCGTGGTTTCCACGCTGGTTCCGGCCCTTGATTTTTCAGCCTGACCGGAAACCCGCTCAGATCGCCTCGATCAATGCCCTCAGCCACTGACTTAGAGGGTGGACGGCCGTGCCACAAAGACCGTAGCCAACCTTTTTCCCTTCTCCTTAATGAGCGCGATGGCCTGGCCATTGGGGGCTACCGCCGCATGAACCCCGGACAGCCCGCGCGGCTCTAACCATTTGCCCATCGCTAAGGCGGCGGCCTCGTCCTCGGTGACGGGCAGGACGGGGAAACTGCGCTTGAGCGCCTCATCGAGGCTTAAGGAGAGGCGGGGGTTTTCGGCAAGATCGGCGAGCAGGTGGGCATCGGCAAGCGCGAAGGGCCCCACCGTTGTGCGGCGCAGGGCGGTTAAATGCCCGCCGACGCCCAAGGCTTCGCCCATATCGCGCGCCAAGGAGCGGATATAGGTGCCGGAGGAACACTCCACGGATACATCGAGGTCAACAAAATCGCCCTCGGTGCGCAGGTCATGAATGTCAAAGCTGTGGATGGTGACCGGGCGGGCGGGAATATCTACCTCTTTGCCCTCGCGCACCAATTCATGCGCCCTTTTGCCCTTGATCTTGATGGCGGAAACCGCGGCGGGCTTTTGCATAATATCGCCGGTTAACGCGGCAACTTCGGCCTCGATGGCGGAACGGTGCAGCGCGGCCGCAGGCTTGCCCCAGCGAAATTCGCCCTCAGCATCATCGGTGGTGGTAGAAGCGCCGAGGCGGATGGTGGCTGAATAGGACTTGGTGGAGGCGACCATGTGCGCGAGGAATTTGGTGCCGCGTTCGATGCCGAGGACTAGCACCCCTGTCGCCATGGGATCCAGGGTGCCGGCATGGCCGACCTTTTTGGTGTGGAAATACCTGCGTAGGCGGCTAACAACATCGTGGGAGGTCATGCCGGCAGGCTTATCAACGATGACAAGTCCGGAATGTGCGAGCGCATCAGTCATAGGGTACAAGTCTATGCTCTACGATGGATTCCGTGGATATTTGTTACGGAATCGATGACATCCCCGCGGATGTGGGGCCGACCTCGGTAACCATTGGCGTCTTCGATGGCTTGCACCGCGGCCATCAGCAGCTCGTTTCTGCCTGCGTGGAGCATGCGCGGGCGAATAATCAGGTCCCCGTCATGGTGACTTTTGACCCGCACCCGGTCTCCGTTTTCTTGCCGGAGCGCGCCCCGCTATCCGTGGTGAGCTTCGAGCGCAGGCTAGAGCTCGCGGAAGAAATGGGCATTGAGATGGTACTTGTCATTGACTTCACCAAGGAACTCGATGGCGTGGAGCCACGGCCTTATGTGCGCGACCTCTTGGTGGGAAAACTCCATGCACAGCACGTGGTGGTGGGGGAGAACTTCACCTTCGGCGCAGGGGCCAGCGGCACCGCGGAAGCCATGCGGCAGCTGGGCGAGGAGTTTGGGTTTAGCGTCGATATCATCCCGCTGCTGGATGAAGACGGCGTGCAGATTTGTTCCACCTACATTCGCCAGAGCCTGTCCCGGGGCAATATAGAATCGGCGAATTGGGCGCTTGGCCGGCACTTTACCGTGACCGGACCCGTGGTGCGCGGCGCGGGGCGCGGCGGCAAGGAGCTGGGTTTTCCCACGGCCAACCAGTACTTTCCAGATACCGTAGCCATTCCCGCGGATGGGGTGTATGCGGGGTGGTTCATTGTGCATTCCGAATCGCCCCTCGACGGGGACATGCAACCTGAAGTGGCCTACGCCGCGGCGATTTCCGTGGGCACGAATCCCACCTTTGGTGATGAAGAGCGCTCCGTGGAGTCCTTTGTCTTGGATCGCGATGCCGATCTTTATGGCTATGAGGCAACCGTGAAATTCGTGGGCCACCTGCGGGATATGGTGAAGTTTCACTCCGTCGATGAGCTTTTGGAGGCCATGGCCCAGGACGTCGCTGCCGCCCGCACGGTGCTGGCTGCCGATGCCCGCGCGCAGGGCTGCAATAGCGAAGACTATTTCTTAAAGGAGAAGTAAATGAAGGCGATCCTCGATCTTGATACCGGTATTGATGATGCCCTGGCCTTGGCGTATGCCCTAGCCCACCCAGAGCTTGAGCTCATTGGGGTGACCTGCACGTATGGCAATGTCACCGTCCCACTGGCGGTGCGCAATACCCTGGCGCTGCTGGAGCTGCTGGATAGGCCCGATATCCCGGTCTTTGCTGGCCCCAGCCCGGACGGTTTCCAGCCCAGCGAGATTTCGGCCTTCATCCACGGCCAGAATGGCGTGGGTGAGGTCGCGCTTAGCCCGTCCGATAAGACCGAGGACACGCAGCCGGCCGCGGATTTCCTCGTGCAGGCCGTGCGCGATTACGGCGATGAACTCGTCATTATCCCCACCGGCCCGTCCACGACCATCGCCCAGGCCATGCTTGCCGATGCCTCCTTTGCCACCAACGCCCACATTGTCATGATGGGCGGGGCGCTGACCGTTCCCGGCAATGTTTCCGCGTGGGCAGAGGCCAATATTTCCCAGGACCCGGATGCCACCGATTACCTCTTCCGCCACAGCCAAGATGTCACCATGGTGGGCCTTGATGTCACCCTGCGCACCCTCTTGACGGAAAAGGAAACCGCGCGCTGGCGGGCAACCGGAACGGCCGCGGGCGAGATTTTCGCCGATATGGTGGATTACTATATCCGCGCTTATGCCACCACGGCTCCTCACCTGGCCGGCTGCGGTCTGCACGATCCGCTGGCCGTGGCGGTAGCCGCAGATCCTTCCTTGGTGGAAGTCATCGAGACCAATATGAAAACCGATACCGAAGGCCCCACCCGCGGGCGCACCATCGCGGATGAAACTAGGCTGAGCCAGGAACCGACCGCGAAGGTCGCCGTGGGCGTGGATAACGAGCGGTTTGTCAGTGAATTTGTAGACCGCCTCGAAGAACTTTTCCGCACGGTGGGCGCCAAGTAGCGCAGCGTTTTGATTTGCCGTGCTAATTGGCTGTAAGATGACCAGTTGGCTTAGCGACTGTGGTTCACGACAGTTGCGGCACGCGGAGCTCGCAACGGCGGCGCTGCGCGTTGAAGAATAGTGTGGACTGAAATAAAGGAGAAATACTCATGGCATTGACCACTGAGAAGAAGGCCGAAATCCTCAAGGAGTACGGCCTGCACGAGACCGACACCGGTTCCCCCGAGGCACAGGTTGCCCTGCTGACCTCCCGCATCAACACTTTGACGGAGCACCTGAAGTTCCACAAGCACGATCACCACTCCCGTCGTGGTCTGCTGCTGATGGTTGGTCGTCGTCGTGGCCTGCTGAAGTACTTGGCAGAAAACAACGTGGATCGTTACCGTGACCTGATTTCCCGCCTGGGCCTGCGCCGCTAATTGCGACGCGGCTGCGGCCGAATTTTTCCCCTTGCCCTGTGGCAAGGGGAATTAGTGGTTTTATACCCTCTTAAACCTTGTAGGGAGCAGGGGCGATTGCGGTCGCCGTAGCTCAAAAGTGCGGAATCTCTGTTAGAATTTTCACCGTTGTCAAAACAATGTGGAAAAGGCGGCACCGACGATCGCCTAAAGCACTCAAGGAGAATTACTAGATGAGCGTTCAGAACTCCGTAGAGTTCAATATCGATGAAGAATTCGGTATTACCGAAGCTATCGCTGTCCTCGACAACGGGGACTTTGGCACCCGCACGGTACGTTTCGAAACCGGCCAGTTGGCCCGCCAGGCAGATGGTTCCGTAACCACGTACCTCGACGATGACACGATGCTGCTGGCCACCACGACCGCCTCGAACCAGCCGCGCGAGAACTTTGACTTCTTCCCGCTCACTGTGGACGTGGAAGAGCGCATGTACGCAGCCGGCAAGATCCCCGGCTCCTTCTTCCGCCGCGAGGGGCGTCCCTCCACCGAGGCCATCTTGGCCTGCCGCCTCATCGACCGCCCGCTGCGCCCCACCTTTGTCAAGGGCCTGCGCAATGAAGTGCAGGTGGTCATCACCGTCCTGTCGCAGGACCCGGAAGAGTACTACGACGTCGTAGCCATCAACGGCGCGTCTGCGGCAACCCAGCTTTCCGGTCTGCCGGTCTCCGGCGCCGTCGGCGGCGTGCGCATGGCGCTCATCGCCGATGACAAGCACCCTGGTGGCCAGTGGGTGGCGTTCCCGAACCACGAGCAGCACGAGCGCGCGCTCTTTGAGATGGTCGTGGCCGGCCGCATCGTTTCCAAGGGGCGTAAAGAAGACGTCGCCATCATGATGGTGGAAGCTGGCGCCGGCACCAACGTTGCAGAGCGCATTGCCGATGGCGCCCCGGCACCGCAAGAAGCCGCCGTCGCCGAAGGACTTGAGGCAGCCAAGCCGTTCATTAAGACCCTGTGTGAAGCCCAGAACGGCCTGGCAGAGCGCACCGCCAAGGAGACCCAGGAGTTCCCGCTCTTCCCGGCGTATGAAGACGATGTCTTCGCCGCCGTGGAAAAGGCCGCTTCCAAGAAGCTGGAGAGCTTGCTGACCATTCCGGGCAAGCAGGAGCGCGACGAGGCCACGAACGAACACATGGAGCAGGTCGAACAAGATCTGCTGCCGCAATTTGCTGACCTGGAAGAGGCAGTGGCTTCCAAGCAGATTCGCGCTGCGTATAACGAGGTCATGAAGAAGATCGTGCGCCGCAAGATCTTGACCGATGGTTTCCGCATCGATGGCCGCGGCCTGACCGATATCCGCGATCTGTCCGTCGAAGTTGACTTGGTTCCACGCGCACATGGTTCTTCCTTGTTCGAGCGCGGCGAGACGCAGATCCTCGGTGTCACCACCCTGGATATGTTGAAGATGGAGCAGCAGATCGACTCGCTTACTCCGATTGAGTCCAAGCGCTATATGCACCACTACAACTTCCCGCCATTTTCTACCGGTGAGACCGGCCGCGTCGGCTCGCCCAAGCGCCGCGAAATCGGCCACGGTGCGCTCGCCGAGCGCGCCCTGCTTCCGGTCATCCCGTCGCGCGAGGATTTCCCGTATGCCATCCGTCAGGTCTCTGAGGCGCTCGGTTCCAATGGTTCTACCTCCATGGGCTCTGTCTGTGCGTCCACCCTGTCCCTCTACAACGCGGGCGTTCCGCTCAAGGCGCCGGTAGCCGGCATCGCCATGGGCTTGGTCTCCGGTGAGGTCAAGGGCAAGGAAAAGTTCGTCGCACTGACCGATATCCTCGGTGCCGAGGACGCCTTCGGCGACATGGACTTCAAGGTTGCGGGCACCTCCGAATTCATCACCGCGCTGCAGCTGGACACGAAGCTCGATGGCATTCCGTCTAAGGTCTTGGCCCAGGCACTCGAGCAGGCCCGCGATGCCCGCGCCACCATTCTGGAAACCATGGCAGAGGTCATCGATTCCCCAGATGAGATGTCTGGCCTGGCCCCGAAGATCACCTCGGTGAAGATTCCGGTCAACAAGATCGGTGAGCTCATCGGCCCTAAGGGCAAGACCATCAACCAGATCACCGAAGATACCGGTGCTGATGTCTCGATCGAAGACGATGGCACGGTCTACATCTCTGCGGTCACCGGCGAAGCCGCAGACGCTGCGATTGAAAAGGTTAACTCCATTGCCAACCCACAGTTGCCCAAGGTGGGCGAGCGCTTCCTCGGCACGGTAGTCAAGACCGTTCCATTCGGCGCCTTCGTTTCCTTGACCCCTGGCCGCGATGGATTGATCCACATCTCCAACCTGGGTGGGGACGAACGCATTGAGAAGGTCGAAGATGTCGTTAACGTTGGCGATAAGGTACAGGTAGAAATCGCGGATATTGATAACCGCGGCAAGATCTCCCTAGTGCCCGTTGAGGACTAATCCCTCAGGCGCCCTTTAGAGCAGTGGCCCTGTTTCCCGAATATGGTGGGAAACAGGGCCATTTTCTATGCCTGCGCCGTGATCACTCAGTTCTGGAAATCAAGCACAAGGCGTTTGGGGTTTTGCAGGAAGGTCACGGAATAAGGCGTTTGCTTCTTTAGCCCGATGACCAACTGCGTTTGCGCCTCGAAGGTGGTGGTGTAGTTGATCTCTTGCACGACACCGGCACCTGGTGTGATGCCAGTATCCATAAACCTTTGTTCTAACTCCGGCGTCGATGGCCACGGGGTGCCCTCGATACCAAGGTTGAGGAAAGTGGCGCCTTTGACCTCGACCGGAAGCCCCGATGCTTGGTGGGCGGGCTGATCCGTATAGGTAGTAAACCACCCTGCTTCTCCGTCGCCTTCAAGATCAACCACGACGCGGGTAAAAGAGTCATGCGCGGCTACTCGGATCCCGGTGGGGACGAGGCCACCCAATCCAGGAGGTAGGTGGCGCTGATCCTCGAGGGAGGGCGTGCCCATACCGCCAAAAGCAGGTTTTGGATCATTGCCCTGCGCTTGTTGCTGATGATGGCTTAACGGGGCGGTGTCTTCTACCGTCTTGGTTGGGTCATCGGCAGTGGTCGTGGTGGTAGGCTCTGATTTCTTTGCCGCAGACGTGGTCGACTCAGCGGTGGAACTGGTTGATTCCTCCTGCGTGGCAAATGAGGCATCGGCGGCCTCGTCATCGCTGGGGCTAGCGCAAGCAGCCAGCGAGAGCATGCAGCTTATACCGGCGCCAGCAGCGATAGCGCGGGTGAGAGTAGATCGAGACATTCTGACCACTTCCTAGGTTGTCTACCTTGTTGTCTCTTCCAATTCTACCGGTACACAAGTGGCCTAACTGGGGAAGTGATGCAATTGTTGTATAAGGGAAAGTAGCGAAGGCGTGGGCCTAGCGCTTCAACTGGACGAGCTGGATGAGGTTACCCACGGTATCGTCAAAGACTGCGGTAATGGAGGGGCCAACGTCGGTGGGCTCCATGGTAAAGTCCACGCCCTTGTCCTTGAGTTCGGCGTATTCTTTCTCCACATCCTGCGACAAGAATTGGGTGACCGGGATATTATCCGCCTTCAGCGCCTCGGTGTACGTTTTGGCGGCTGGGTGACCCTTGGGTTCAAGCAGCAATTCAACGCTGCCGTCGCCGTCCGCGTTGGTGACCGTTAGCCACCGGAAATCGCCGTGCGTGACGTCATCTTTTACCCGGAAACCTAGGACATCGACATAAAAATCGTGGGCGCGAGCAACGTCATCTACTGGAACGGACGCAATATAAATCTGCATGACGCCCAGTCTAGCAGTGGTATTTTTGCCGTTCGGAGGCCCGCCCGCCGCGGATGGGCGAGCGCGATAGGATGGGAAAGAAACAAAGGTTTAACTCAAAGTTGTTAAGAAAGTGAGGCCCGCAATGGCGATCAAAGTAGGAGTCTTGGGAGCGCAGGGGCGCGTCGGCAAAGCGATTGTTGAAGGCGTTCATGCCGAAGATGATCTAGAGCTCGTAGCGGAAATTAGCCGCGGGGATGACCTGCAGCACTTGGTTGATAATCACGCAGAGGTCATCGTGGACTTCACCCAGCCTGATTCGGTGATGGGAAACCTGGAGTTTTGCATCGCGAACGGCATTCACTGCGTGGTGGGCACCACTGGCTTTGATAAAGAGCGCCTGGACCAGGTGGAGCAGTGGACCCGCCAAGAAGGTGCTGGCAACGTGCTGATCGCACCGAATTTCGCCATCTCTGCCGTGATGACCATGGTGCTTGCCAAGCAGGCGGCGAAGTTTTTCGAGACCGCAGAGGTCGTTGAATTTCACCACCCCACCAAGCTGGATGCGCCTTCCGGCACCGCCATCCACACCGCAGAGGCCATTGCCCAGGCGCGCCGCGATGCCGAATTGGGCGAGATGCCGGATGCGACGGAAAAGTCCCTCGAGGGCGCGCGCGGTGCGAATGTAGACGGAATCCCGGTGCATGCCGTGCGTACCCGCGGCATGGTGGCCCACGAAGAGGTCATTTTCGGTGCGCAGGGGCAATCCCTGACCATCCGCCAGGATTCCTACGATCGTTCCTCCTTTACCCCTGGCGTTTTGGTCGGCGTGCGCGAGATTGCGCAGCACCCGGGATTGGTTGTCGGGCTAGACAAGTACCTGGGGCTGTAGCGGTATGGCCACTGCGAGTGAGCTAAATATCCAGCTCATTGCCGCCACCGAGTTTCACCCGCCACAGGGAACGCAGTGGCGTGCCGATGAGACGGCGACCGATGGCGAGGCCCTCGTCGAATTCGCAGGACGGGCGTGTTATGAGTCTTTTGACAAACCCAACCCGCGCACCGCGACGAACTCCGCCTACCTGCACCACATCATGGAGGTAGGCCATACGGCGCTATTGGAACACGCCACGGCCACGATGTACATCACGGGGCTCTCGCGCTCAGCCAGCCATGAATTGGTTCGCCACCGGCATTTTTCCTTTTCGCAGCTATCCCAGCGCTTTGTGCACCCTAATGAGATGCACGTAGCGCTGCCCAAGCTGGTGGAAGAAGATGAGCAATTACGCCGATTGGTCATGCAAGCCGTGGATGAAACCCGTTTTGTCTACGATGAGCTGCTAGAGGCCTTGGAAGAAAAGCTGGATGAGCCGAATGCGCTGCTGCGAAAGAAGCAGGCGCGGCAGGCGGCGCGCGCAGTATTGCCCAATGCGACGGAAACCAGGCTCGTCGTTACCGGCAATTACCGCGCGTGGCGCCACTTCATTGGGGCGCGGGCGGCTGAGCATGCTGATACGGAATTGCGCGAAGTGGCGGTGGAGTGCTTGAAGCATTTGCAGGAGCAAGCACCAGCGCTTTTCGATGACTTCCATATCACCACGTTGGCCGATGGAACGCAGATGGCCGCAAGCCCTTACGCTTAACACGCGCCACCCCGATGCGGCCAAAAGGTGCACTAGCGGGTAACCTTGACGGCTATGAGCACAGGTATGACAGCAAAGACTGGCGTTGACACCTTCGGTCGCATTGGCGTCGCCATGGTCACTCCGTTTGATCGTGACGGTGCGCTGGATGTAGAAGCGGGTCGCCGCCTGGCAGCTCATCTCGTAGACAACGGCGTGGATTCACTCATCTTGGGTGGAACGACGGGCGAGTCTCCTACCACGTCCTTGGACGAAAAGTTGGAGCTGCTCAAGGCCGTAAAAGAGGAAGTGGGAGACCGCGTCCGGATCTGTGCGGGCGCCGGAACGAATAACACCGCAACCTCGATTGAGGTTGCCCAAGCTTCCGCCGCCGCAGGAGCCGATAGCTTGCTCGTTGTGACTCCGTATTACTCCAAGCCCTCCCAAAAGGGCGTCTACGAGCATTTTGCCGCAGTTGCTGATTCTACGGATCTGCCGATTTGCGTCTATGACATCCCTGGCCGCTCGGGCATCCCAGTGGCGTCGGATACGCTCCGCCGCCTTACGGAATTGCCGACTATCCAAGCCGTGAAGGACGCTAAGGGCGATCTTTCCGCGGCCGCAGAACTCATCCAAGAAACCGACTTGGCGTGGTACTCCGGTGACGATCCGATTAACCTGCCGTGGCTATCCCTCGGTGCTTCGGGTTTCATCTCCGTCATCGGGCACGCTGCGCCGCGTGCCTTGGTAGAACTCTATGAAGCTTTCGATGCGGGCGATTTGGCCCGCGCGCAAGAAATAAATTACTCAACGCTTCTTCCACTGACCCGCGCTCAGGCGCGGTTGGGCGGAGCGACATTTGCAAAGGAAGCTCTGCGCCTGCAGGGCTTTGAAGTTGGCGATCCCCGCCTTCCTGTTACCGCCGCGAGCGAGGAGGAACGCGAGGTACTTCGCCGTGATTTGGAACAATCTGGAGTCCTTTAAGAATGACTGAACCCCGTAACCGTTCCCGCAAGGTCACCCGCAAGGCGGGTCCACCTTCGGAAACTGAGACCGCCTCCAATGAGGCGGCTTCGCCCGTATTTCAGGCCCCTGCAAATAACGCCGGCACTGCCGGAAATGAAGACCAGGGCAACTCTGGCAAGAATAACTCTGCCGATAACAAGAACGACGGCGATAACAACGGCCGCCGCTCGCGTTCCCGTGGCGGCCGCGGCCGTGGCCGTGGTGGAAACGGCAATAATGGCAATGGCCAGGGAAATAACCACGGCGGCAATGGCCACGGTGGCAATAATAAGAACAACAACGGTGGCAACGGAAAGAACGGCAACGGCAAGGGCCGTGGCCGCAATAACAATAACCGCGGCCGCCGCAACGTGCCGAAGTCCATGCAGGGTGCTGATTTGACCAAGCGCCTGCCGGAACCGCCAAAGCAGGCGAAGGATACGCTGCGCATCTACGCCTTGGGCGGTATCTCCGAAATCGGCCGCAACATGACCGTCTTTGAGTACGGCGATGAGCTGCTCATCATTGACTGCGGCGTGCTCTTCCCATCGTCTGGCGAGCCTGGCGTGGACCTCATCCTGCCGGACTTCGGGCCGATTGAGAAGAAGATCGACAAGGTCAAGGCCCTCGTGGTCACCCACGCCCACGAAGACCACATCGGTGCCATCCCGTGGCTGCTGAAGCTGCGCCCGGATATCCCCATCGTGGCTTCCCGTTTCACCATCGCGCTTATTGCGGCCAAGTGTAAGGAACACCGCCAGAAGCCGAAGTTCGTCGAGGTCAACGAGAAGTCTGACGTGACCTACGGTTGCTTCCGCGTTCGCTTCTGGGCGGTCAACCACTCCGTGCCGGATGCGCTCGGCATCATGCTGGGCACCCCGGCAGGCAATATCATCCACACCGGTGATATCAAGCTTGACCAGACCCCGTTGGATAATCGCCCGACCGACCTTCCGGCGCTGTCTCGTTACGGCGACGAGGGCGTCGACCTCATGCTGTGCGATTCCACCAACGCCACCGTGCCGGGTGTATCCGCCTCCGAGGGCGATATCCCGGCCAACTTCAAGCGCTTGGTGGCTAATGCGAAGCAGCGCGTCATCTTGGCTTCCTTCGCCTCGAACGTCTACCGCGTGCAGGCCGCCATCGACGCTGCCGTGGCCAATGGCCGCAAGGTGGCCTTCAATGGCCGTTCGATGATGCGCAATATGGAAATCGCGGAAAAGATGGGCTTTTTGAAGGTCCCGCGCGGTACCATCATCCCCATCGACGAGGCCGCGAAGATGGCTCCGCACAAGACCATGCTCATTACCACTGGTACGCAGGGTGAGCCGATGGCCGCGCTGTCCCGCATGGCCCGCCGCGAGCACCGCCAGATCACGGTGCGCGATGGCGATACCATCATCTTCTCCTCCTCGCTCATCCCGGGCAACGAAGAGGCCGTATTCGGCGTTATCAATATGCTGTCCCAGATCGGTGCCAACGTCATTACCAACCAGGACGTCAAGGTCCACGCTTCCGGCCACGGCTACTCCGGCGAGCTGCTCTTCCTGTACAACGCGGCGCGCCCGCGCAATGCCATGCCGGTCCACGGCGAGTGGCGCCACCTGCGTGCCAATAAGGAATTGGCGATTTCCACCGGTGTGGCCCGCGACCGGACGGTCTTGGCGCAAAACGGTGTCGTGGTAGATCTGCGCAAGGGCCGCGCGGAGGTTGTCGGCCAGCTGCAGGTTGGCCACCTCTACGTCGATGGAGTGTCCATGGGCGATGTCGATGCCGATACCTTGGCAGACCGCACCAACCTGGGCGCCGGCGGCGTGGTATCCATTACCTGCGTGATTGATAACCGCACCTCCCGCCTGCTCGAGCACCCAACCGTGGCAACCACCGGTTTCTCCGATGATGACCGCGGCGTTGTGCCCGAGGTTGCGGAGATGGTGGAAAACACCATGAACGATCTCGCCGCAGAGGGCGAGAATGACACCTACCGGATGGTGCAAAAGCTGCGCCGCAAGGTCTCCAAGCTCATGGATTCCAAGTACAAGCGCGAGCCGGTTATTTTGCCCACCATCGTGCCGACGAATTCAGGCACGCTGCTTGCCGATGACGCCGATGTCGACGCCAGCCGCGAGTCCCTGTAGGTTCTCCTACAAAAGGATTTAATTCCGGCATAGTTTCTGTGCCCCAGCATTTCGATGACCTCGGTATGCTGGGGCACATGTCGTTTTCATCTTCCGAACGCGCCAAGATGGTCGCGCTTTTGCATCAGCTAGGTCCAGACGCCCCCACGCTGTGTGAAGGCTGGACCACGCGCGACTTAGTTGCCCACCTGTGGGTGCGCGAAAACCGTCCCGATGCCGCAGCGGGCATGTTCCTTTCGGTCCTGCAGCCCCACCTGGAAAAGGAATCCGCCAAGGTTGCCCGCCGCGATTTCGATGAGCTTGTCGATGCCTGGGGGAGGGGACCAGCAAAGTTCAACCCCGCACGTTTTCTCGATGCCCAGCAAAATTTGGGCGAACATTTTATCCACCACGAGGATATCCGTCGCGCCAATGGCCAGACCGAACCCCGCGATTTCTCTGTCGCCGTGCAGAAGAAGCTGCACCGTTTTTTGAAGATCTGGGCCAAATTGAGCCTGCGTAAATCCACCCAGCCGGTGATCCTGCAGCCGGACGGGATGCCGCGCATCGTCGTGGCAGATAAGCACGGGGTAGCCGATCGCGGCGATCGCGTGGTCCGCGTAAGCGGGGAGGTCGGCGAACTCCTGCTGTGGGCGTACGGGCGCGATGTCGTGCAGGTCACCATCAATGGCGACGAGTCAGCCATCAAGATGTCAACCCTGTAGGCTAGATAAAGTCGATTTTGTGGCCCATGCTGCGCCTTTTTGGTCCGGACGCGGGATAATTTCCGGCCAACTAGCACTGCCAAGCGTGTGGCGTATGTGATTTGTGGGGTTTTCCGGTTAAGGTAAATGACATGTCTGCCAAAAATGCCTCCTCTCGCGGATCGCGCCGGAACCAGACGCGAGCATCGAAAAGCGCGCCTGGCCGGAAAGCGAACAGGTCGCGGCCATCTGGTCGCAGCCAGTCCAGCGCCGGTGTGCCAGAGACGCTGGAGATGACCTCGTCTGGGCGCGCGGCAGGAACGACGCAAGAGCGTACGGGGAGTGCATTTAGGGCCGTCGGCAAGGGGCTTGGCTCCGCTTTTGGTGCCACCGCGCGCGGAATGGGCAATGTTGCCCGCGGCCTAGGCAATGGCCTTGCGGGCCTGAAGCCGAGCCAGGATGTAACTGCTGACGGCACGGAGGATTTCGAGAGAGCAAGGGAGCCACAGGAAATTTCTGATAGCGCCGGAAAAAAGAAGAAAAGCAAGGTAACTCGCGCGCGCGATATCGCAGCCGAAGAGGAGGCACAGGCTGCCGAGGAGGAGGCGGCTTCCCCGCAGGGCGGGTTGCGAGTCAATAATCCGGATGCGGTTGCCCTGGTGCTCATCGGCGTATCCATCGTCCTCGCCGCCACCGTGTGGTTTGGCGTTGCCGGCCAGGTGGGCGCCTGGGTAGGCAACCTGGTGCGCTACGTCATCGGCGCCGGCGCGTGGGTACTTCCCATTGCGCTCGTCGCGCTGGCCATTTCGCTCATGATGGAAATGGATGGTCCATCCGGGCGCATTAATCCGCGTATTGCGGGCGGCACGACGATTATCGTGCTGGCGATGCTGAGCCTCATCCACATCTTTGCCGGCAATCCGCCGCTTGGGTTTACCACCGATACCGCGGGCGGGGCCGGCGGTATTGTTGGCTTTGCCATCGGCGGGATTCTCGATGCCGCGTTTACCTCGTATGTTGCAGTACCCTTGCTCTTCCTCGTCATCATTTACGGCGCGCTGCTGGTCACCGGTATCACCATCCGCGAGGCCTATGAGCTCGTGGCGGATTCGCTGCGCTCGGCCTTTTCCCGCTTTGGTGGCAGCGATGCAGATTACGATGATGCGGACGAGGATGACGATCTCTACGGCCACGTGTCTGGCGATATCGACGATATTGCGCACGGCCGCGAGCGTTCCGAGCGCCCCGCCCCGAAGCGCCGCAGCACGTCCACTCCGCGCAAGACTGGCAGCCCCTATCCGGTGCAATCGCTTGCCGATGCCCCCGAGGACGACCACACCGTCGCCTTCAACACCCCGGTCCGCGCGGGCTATGAGCCGGTGGACCGCAACGACGAAGAGTTGAGCTACGGCTCGGACTCCCAAATGGGGGATACCGATGCCTTCCCGGCAGTAGACGACGCTGACTACGCAGAGGCTTCCGAATCCACCCAACAGGCCCTGCCAGAAAGCGAGCCCACCCGCGTCTTGGGTTCTGCCACCGGTGGTTCTTCCACCGGCCGCAAGTCGCGGGCTGGCCGCGGCGCTGGTGCTGGAGCCGCTGGGGCCGCTGGCGCCGGTGCTGCCGCTGCTTCTGGTGTGGCTGGTGCCGCAGGTGCAGCCGGCAAGGCCAAGGGCGCTGGTGCTGGAGCTGCCGCCGGAGCCGCTGCCGCTGGTGCCGCCAAGGCCGGTTCCGATGCTGTCTCTTCGGCGCACGAGGAGGCCCGGCGCCTATTCCGCGAGCGTTCTGGGCGCGATGCGGCCACCGGCGCACAGGTGGAATCCACCGCGGGGGCGGAACAGCCTGCCGCACAGCCCCAAGCCCCCGCGCCTGCGCAATTTGGCAACGACAACTATGCGGTGCCTTCTACCGATCTGCTGACCCCAGGCACGCCTGCGAAGGAACGCACCGAGATCAATGACCGCATCATCGAGGCCATTACCGATGTCTTCGAAGAGTTCAACGTCAATGCTCAAGTGACGGGCTTTAGCCGTGGCCCCACGGTGACACGCTATGAGATTGAGCTTGGACCAGGCGTGAAGGTTTCGAAGATTACGAACCTGCAGTCCAACCTGGCCTATGCCGTGGCTACCGATAACCTGCGTTTGCTCACGCCGATTCCGGGCAAGTCCGCGGTGGGTATTGAGGTGCCTAACCCGGACCGCGAAATGGTCCACCTGCGCGAGGTCTTGGACGCGCCCAGCATGACGTCTTCCCCGGACCCAATGTTGATTGGCCTGGGCAAGGATATCGAGGGCGAATATACGTCCTTTTCCGTGCAGAAGATGCCGCACTTGCTGGTTGCCGGCGCTACCGGTTCCGGTAAGTCCGCGTTCGTGAACTCCATGCTGGTCTCGCTGCTTACCCGCGCCACCCCGGAGCAGGTACGCCTGATCCTCGTCGACCCAAAGATGGTCGAGCTCACGCCGTATGAGGGCATCCCGCACCTGATTACGCCCATCATTACCCAGCCGAAGAAGGCCGCCGCGGCCCTCCAGTGGCTGGTAGAAGAGATGGAGCAGCGGTACATGGATATGAAGGCCGCGCGCGTGCGCAAGATCGAGGACTATAACCGCAAGGTTGTCTCCGGCGAGTACCAGGCACCGGCAGGTTCCGAGCGCGAGGTTCGTCCGTATCCTTATATCGTCTGCGTCGTCGACGAGCTGGCGGACTTGATGATGACCGCCCCGAAGGAGATCGAGGACTCCATCGTCCGCATCACCCAGAAGGCCCGCGCCGCCGGCATCCACTTGGTGCTTGCTACTCAGCGCCCGTCCGTCGATGTGGTTACCGGCCTTATCAAGACCAACGTGCCTTCCCGCTTGGCCTTTGCCACCTCGTCCTTGACCGACTCCCGCGTTATCTTGGACCAAGGCGGTGCGGAAAAGCTCATTGGCATGGGTGATGGTCTATTTATCCCGCAGGGCAAGCGCCCAGTGCGCATGCAAGGTGCCTTCGTTTCCGATGACGAGGTCATGGATGTGGTTGAGGCCGCTAAATCCCAGGCCGCCCCGAACTATACCGAGGGCGTGACCGAGGAAAAGCAGTCCGAGGCGAAGAAGGAGATCGACGATGACATTGGCAAGGACATGGATGATCTCCTCGAGGCCGTCGAGCTGGTGGTCACCGCTCAGCTGGGTTCCACCTCAATGCTGCAGCGTAAGCTGCGCATCGGTTTTGCCAAGGCGGGCCGCCTGATGGACCTGATGGAATCGCGCGGCGTCGTCGGGCCATCGGAAGGCTCCAAGGCGCGCGAGGTGCTGGTCAAGCCGGAAGAGCTCGATACCATCCTGTGGATGATTAAGGGCGCCGACCCTGCCGATGCCCCCAAGGAAATCCAGGACGAGATGAACCAGGAAGAAGACGATGATGGCGGCGATTCCGCAGATTCCGCTCTTTCCGATGCCCCCGACTCCCCCGATTCCGATACGCGGACGGTGCAAGCGACCTATAACCCATCATCCGGGGCCTTCTAAGTAGTGTAAGATGGTTACGGTCTTGGAGGGGAGTACCCCACATTCGGCATAGATCGTCAACACGGTAGCTGTGCGCTCCCGGTCGTGTCGGCCCAGCGAGGAATATCCGCTGGGCGGGGGAGACCTCCGGTCACTTTCTTAAAGTAAATTCGACCGGAGGGATCTCGCGATGAACGTTCCATTGTGGGTGTGGCTGGTCACCGGTGCGGTGATTCTAGCCTTTTTTATATTCGACTTTTATTCTCACGTGCGCAGTCCACATGAGCCCACCCTGAAAGAGTCGGGCCTGTGGACCTTGTTCTACATTGCCGTCGCCTTAGTTTTTGGCGGCGTTGTCTGGGCCGTATGGGGCCATGAGCACGGCATCCAATTCTTTACCGGTTATGTCACAGAGCAGGCGCTTTCCGTGGATAACCTCTTCGTATTTGCGCTTATCATGGGATCCTTTAAAATCCCGCGCAAGTACCAGCAAAAGGTGCTGCTCATCGGTATCATCATCGCCCTCGTCTTCCGCCTCGTATTCATTTTGCTGGGTGCGGCGGTCATCGCGGCGTGGTCTGATATCTTCTACCTCTTTGCCATCTTCCTGCTGTATACCGCCATCAAGTTGGTCATCGATGAGATTCGGGATGCGCCGGAGACCAACCCGAACGATATGGCCATCATCAAGCTCGTGCGCAAGGCGGTAGATGTCACCCCGCAGTACCACGGGGATAAGCTCACCCACCGCGTGGACGATGGCTCGAAGAAGGGCAAGTTCGCCTTCACGCCGCTATTCGTCGCGCTGGTATCCATTGGGCTTATCGATGTCATGTTTGCCTTCGATTCCATTCCGGCAATCTACGGCATTACCTCAGAGGCGTTTTTGGTCTTTACCACCAACGCATTCGCGCTGATGGGCCTGCGCCAAATGTACTTTCTTATCGATGGCCTCTTGGACCGCCTCGTCTACCTGCCTTACGGCCTGGGCATCATCCTGGGCTTCATCGGTGTCAAGCTGCTCTTCCACGCGTTGCACGAGAATAACCTGCCGTTTATCAATGGCGGCGACAATATCGAATCCGTGCCGGAAATCTCCACCATCGGCTCGCTGGTGGTCATTGTTGGAGTCTTGGTCATCACGGTTCTTGCATCGGTTATTAAGAACATGCGCGATAAAACCCAAGGCGTAGTGGCCGTATCCCACAACCACTACGACTGGGATGAGGAAGGAAATAAGATCGTACGCAATACGCGCGGCGATTACCTGGGCAGGGCCGAGGATCTGTCCAAGGAAGACCTACCCAACTAGGGGGGAGAGCCTAGAAGCGGGCTTTAACCGGGTTCCACTCGCGGAAGCTGCGGCCCTGGAGGCAGCCTTCTTGATAGAAGGGATCATCGTTCATCAGCTGGATGACATCGGCGACCTCGGTGCCATCATCGTCAAAGCGCACGACGATGAGCGCGCCTCCTTGGGAATCCGTGAACGGTCCCGAGGCCACGATGGTGCCCTCATCAAATAGTTTCCCGGTGAACTCGCGGTGGGCCGGGCGGACCTTCGCTATCTCTGGGTTGGCCGGGTTATATTCATAGTTGACTGCAAAATATTTCATACCGGACAGTATAAATTTTCGGGGGAGTGTGCCGCGAGACCATAACCCAAGCGGGTAGTATGTATAGGGTGAATCAACCCGGAGCACAGTCAGCGCAGTCCTCGGATGTGAATCCGCAGGTCTCTAATTGGAATCTGCCAAATGTCCTTACCTGCCTGCGTATCGTTTTCATTCCGGTCTTTGCATGGCTGGTCATCGGCGGCCACCAGTGGTGGTCTTTTGGCGTCTTCGCCGCCTTAATGCTCACGGATAAGCTCGATGGCGATATTGCTCGCGCCCGCGGGTTGATTACCGATTTTGGCAAGATCGCCGACCCCATTGCTGATAAAGCGCTCATGACCACAGCGCTTGTCTGTCTCAATATCGTCGATCAGCTTTCGGTTTGGGTTACCGTCATTATTCTGATCCGGGAATTCGGCATTACCATCTGGCGCATGGCCTTGCTGCGCCGCGGAAAAGTCGTCCCAGCCTCTAAAGGCGGCAAGTTGAAGACCGTCCTGCAGTCCTTTGCCGTAGGCCTATATTTGTGGCCGCTTCCCTCGTGGATGGATATTCCTACCTCCTTCATCATGTGGATGGCCGTCGTGGTAACGGTCATTACCGGCGTGCAGTATCTCATCGATGGACAAAAGCAAAATAGTTAAACAATGGCTTTCACAAAATCTGACCTCGTTGCCTTATTAACAGAGCGCCACGAGACCGTGGCTTTTTGCGAGTCGCTGACTGCCGGCCTAGCCAGCGCTACCATCGCTTCGGTGCCTGGAGCATCGGCCGTCTTGCGCGGCGGCCTTATTACCTATGCCACAGAGGTAAAGTCCCACTTCTTGGATAAACCAGTCTCTGAGATCGAACGCGTAGGCGTCGTCTCTGGCGAAACCGCAGTCGATATGGCCCGCGCCGCAGTTGCGGAAACGGGGGCGGATTGGGGCTTAGGGCTTACCGGCGTTGCCGGGCCAGATAAACAAGAAGGAAAAGATCCCGGCACGGTATTTTTAGGAATCTATTCCGCGGGCCGCATAGCGCAGTCTTATTGTTTGCGCGACTTGGGCACTGAACGCAACGACATCAGAAAGGCCACGGTAGGAGCAGCAATCGCCCAACTTGGTGCGATCATCAAAAATTTTCCTAGCAGTGGGGAACAAATTTCATCGAAGGAGCGTTAAAACGTACGATGAACATTTCTACAGCAGTCCTAGACCACTCGGCGCAGACTGCCGCGGAACCTGCGGCAGCGGCACCATCGGCGCCACAACCTGCCCGCGCCCCAGAACCACTCCTGCGTGAAGCATTGGGCCTGACCCTGCGTGCATTCCGCGCGGACAAGTCGGTTACCCTGCGCGAATTGGCTAGCGTTGCCCGCGTGTCACCGGGCTACTTGTCGGAGCTCGAGCGGGGCCGCAAGGAAGTTTCTTCTGAGTTACTGGCCTCCGTGTGCCACGCGCTCGACGCATCGGTGTCGGACGTCCTGATCGAGGCTGCCGGTTATATGGCGCTGCCCTCGATGGATGAAGAGCTCGCGCATACCGCGCCGGCTGCTTCTGAGCTTTAACGCGTGCGCGATTCTGAAAAGAATTGCCGCGGTGGATACCTTCGATTAGTAGCGGCAGAGCCCTAGGCGTTGGGTTACTATGAACACGACAACGCGACGCATTACCACATTCCTTAGAAAGGTCTAGAGCATAATGGCGAATCCATTTGTTAAGGGTTGGAAGTACCTGATGGCACTGTTCGATAATAAAATCGAAGAGAATGCCGATCCGAAAATTCAGATTGAGCAGGCCATCGAAGATGCCCAACGTCAGCACCAAGAGCTTTCGCAGCAAGCTGCGGCGGTCATTGGCAATCAGCGCCAGCTGGAGATGCAACTTAACCGTCGCCTAGCCGAGGTCGAAAAGCTGCAGGGCAATACCCGCCAGGCGCTCGAGCTTGCGGATAAGGCGCGCGCCAATGGTGATGAAAACAAGGCCGTGGAGTACGAGAACGCCGCCGAGGCCTTTGCCGTTCAGTTGGTGACCGCAGAGGAGTCTGTGGAGGACACGAAGAAGCTCCACGACCAGGCATTGCAACAGGCTGAGCAGGCTAAGCGCGCTGTAGAACGCAATAATGCAGCCCTGCGCCAGAAGGTTGATGAGCGTTCGAAGCTGCTATCGCAGCTGGAGCAGGCAAAGATGCAGGAAAAGGTTTCCGAGTCTTTGAACTCCATGAACGAGCTTTCTGCAGGCGGCAACACGCCTTCGCTCGATGCCGTGCGCGATAAGATTGAGCGCCGTTACTCCAAGGCTCTGGGCCAAGCGGAGTTGGCGGAAAATTCCGTCGAAAACCGTATGGCCGAGGTGCAGCAGGCGGGCATCCAGATGGCCGGCCACTCCCGCTTGGAGCAGATCCGTAGCGAGATGAACTCCACGAAGTCCGTAGAATCTAACCGCACCCAGGCCATCGAGGGCAATAAGGCCTCTGGCTCTGCTGCGGATCAGGCAGCGCAGCCGACCTCGAATGATGATGCCGTCCAGGCTCGCTTGCGAGAGCTGCGCGGAGAGTAACTTCCTCATCCCGCGCTTGTCGTAGCGCTAATTGAAAAATAGCCTCCGATCTTTCCTTTGCCGCGTTGAGCGGTGGGGAAGTCGGAGGCTTTGTCGCGCTATCAGTGTATGTGCCTAAGTTTTCTTAGTCACCGACGCCGCGGGCCTGAAGGGCTTCGCCAATGGCCCGAGCGCGCCGAATGGAGCGAATGATGACGGGCGTGACAAAGGCCGAGGGGGAGAACCCAGCGCCGCGAGCCTTGCGGGCATCGAGAACCTCGTAGATCGTTTCGAACATGAGGGGGATGAGGCGGATAGTCAGGGACATCGCCAAGCTAATGTTTTCTACCGGGACGCCGAAACGATTCAGCGGCTGGAGGGATTCTTCCAGCGACTCCATGATGGCGTCGACCGTCGAAGTGAGCGTTAGCAAAAAGGCCAGAATCATGGCCGCCAAAATATTGAGGAACATCACCGCGGCGTAGTCAAAATCCTTCGCCCACCATTGGAAACCGGCAAGGGGAATGAGGATGACCAGGGGCGGCCAGAGTTGGCTCCAGGCAATTCGTAGGGGGATGCGGGCGATGACATAGGTTAGCGCTGCGGCGATCACCGCACCGCCTGCCCACGGCAGAGTATTGAAAAAGATGCTGGTAACCAGGATAAATACCAGCAAGATGAGTATCTTCCAGCTGGGCTTCATCCGGTGGATTACCGTCGTGCCCGGAACATATACGGATAGCGGAATATTGGTTCTGCGTCGGGTCATTAGAGGTGGCTTTCTAGAGTGGCCGCCGCGCCATGAGATCTCTGTAAAAATCGATGACCTCCTGGGGAGCGCCATCGGCGGCAACCTTGTGGTCATCGATACAAATGACACGGTCAAAATCCGTGAGGAATTCCAGATCGTGAGTAACGACGATGAGCTGCTGGTCAAGCTGCGCGAACTCGCGCTTGATGCGGTCGCGATTGCGGAGATCAAGCAGCGTCGTTGGTTCATCGGCGATGATGAGCACTGGGTCGATGACCAGCACTGCGGCTAAGGCGAGCAATTGCTTTTGTCCACCAGAAAGAGTGTGCGGGGAGCGCTCGGCAAATTCTAAGAGCCCGAACCGTTCCAAGGCGGCGTCTACTCGGGCATTGCGCTCATCCTTCGATAGCTTGAAGCGGCGCAGGGAAAAAGCGATGTCATCGCGTACATTGGGCATGACGATCTGATTTTCGGCATCGGAAAAGACAAAACCCACCTTTTCGCGCACTTTCTTGCCCTGCTCGCTGGGATTGATGCCGTCGACGGTGACGGTACCCGCGGTGGGCTCACCCAGGCCATTAATAAGCCGGGTCAGTGTGGACTTTCCGCCGCCATTTTGACCGATGACGCCGATCCGCTGCTCGCTTAAAGTGAGGTTGATGTCATTGAGGACCACCGTCTCATCAAAAGCTACCGTGACCGAGGAAAAGTCGATGGTGGGCACTAGGAGGCCTTCCTACCCATCAGGTCGGGGAATGCGGAGTGAACACCAACGGCAATGATAACGGCCACGACGAGCTTTGCGGTGTCAACGAGGACGAATGGGCCTTGCGCTGCGATGGCCGGGCCGACGTCCAATCCGGAGCGAAGCATCAGGCCGATCGCGCCACAGGTGTATTGCACGAGAAGGCCAACGATGGCTGCGATAGCGAGTACCACGGTCATCCCGCCCTTCCCGCGTGGGGCGCGGTAAGCAATGGCGCCGGCGGCGATAGGGGAGAGTACGTAACCGATGATGTATCCCACGGTAGGGCCGGCAAGCGCGCGGAGCGTGGTGCCACCGCCTGCCAAAACGGGCAATGCCAAACCGATAAAGAGGAATAGCAAGCCAACGTAGCCCCCGCGCTTTCCGCCCAAGATGAGGCCGGACAAAATGAGCGCGGCGTTTTGCAAGACGATGGGCACGCCGGCGGTGCCTACGGGGATAGAAACGAAGGCTAAAACGATAACGAGGGCGGTAAATACCGCTACATAGGCAATGGTGGTTGCCACGGAGTTCTTTTGCATGGACAAAGATTAGCACCTTGGAGAAAAACGCTGTAGACACACCAATTTGAACGTCGTTCAAGGAAGCTAATTCTGGGGTCCTGGTAAAAGTTTTGGAAATATTTCCATGGTGGTGGGTAGGATTGCGCGCATGCGATTGACGGAGTACCACCAACTGGTTGTGGATGAATTTGGCGAATCAAAAGGGGCGTGGATTAGCCATTCGCATGTTTTATCAGAGCTTAATGGAACGCCGGATGAGCTTATCGAACGTGGCGTCGATCCCCGCCGTGTCTGGATAGGGCTGTGCAATGACTTCGATGTTCCCCAAGAGCGCCGTCTCGGCGTAGATTACCCATCCTTATAGGGTCTCAGAAAAGCCGAAAAGGTGTGTCTATTTTCGATATTCGAACAGATGTATGTACTCTAGTTGGGGTGTCGGTGTGGGCGACTACAGTGGGATCGCAATGAGGGCGGAACCATTTAGGGTTCTGCAGCAGTCTAATTAAGTGTTCACGCAGCGTCGTACGAGATAAGGATTTATAACAATGGCAACGAAAAAGAAATCATCCTCAGCCGCAACCAAGGGAGATGACCGCAAGAAGGCGCTAGATGCCGCTATGGCCATGATCGAAAAGGATTATGGCAAGGGCGCCGTTATGCGCTTGGGTGATGATGATCGCCCGCCCATCAAGGCCATTTCTTCCGGCAACACGGCAATCGACGTGGCGCTGGGCATCGGTGGCTTCCCGCGCGGGCGAATTGTGGAAATCTATGGCCCAGAGTCTTCCGGTAAGACGACGGTGGCGTTGCATGCCATTGCCTCGGCGCAAAAAGACGGCGGCATTGCAGCGTTTATCGATGCCGAGCACGCCCTCGACCCCCAATATGCACGCCTGCTAGGCGTCGACACCGATAACCTCCTCGTGTCCCAGCCCGATACCGGTGAGCAGGCTCTGGAAATCGCGGACATGCTGGTGCGCTCCGGCGCCATCGACATTATCGTCGTGGACTCCGTGGCGGCGCTGACCCCTAAGGCGGAAATCGAAGGCGAGATGGGCGATAGCCACGTCGGCCTGCAAGCCCGCCTGATGTCCCAGGCCTTGCGCAAGATGACCGGTGCGCTATATAACTCCGGCACCACCGCAATCTTCATCAACCAGCTGCGCGAGAAGATTGGTGTGATGTTCGGCTCCCCGGAGACCACCACCGGTGGTAAAGCGCTGAAGTTCTACTCCTCCGTGCGCTGCGATATCCGCCGTATCCAGACGCTGAAGGATGGCCAAGACGCCATCGGTAACCGCACGAAGCTCAAGGTGGTAAAGAATAAGGTTTCCCCGCCGTTCAAGATCGCCGAGTTCGACATCATGTACGGCGAGGGCATTTCTCGCGAGTCCTCCATCATCGATCTCGGCGTAGAAAACGGTTTCATCCGCAAGTCCGGTTCTTGGTTTACCTACGAAGGCGATCAGCTGGGCCAAGGTAAGGAAAAGGCGCGTTCCTTCTTGAAGGACAACCCCGACCTTGCCAATGAGATCGAAAAGAAGATCTTCCAGAAGCTCGGCATTGGGGAAGAGGCGGCAAATGGTGAAGAAGCTACCGCCATGGATGTCCCCGGCTCCGATGACCCATTGACGGATGAATCCGTAGATTTGGTCCCAAACGTCGACTTCGATGACGACTAAGCCTGTCCACCAACACTCCCACCGCTTAACACCCGCGCTATGAATCAACCCGCCCCTGACAAGCTAGAGCAACTCCGCCAGGCCCTTGAAGCCTATGAAAAAGGAGAAGCCGGGGGCGGGCTTTTTGATCGGGAGGCCGAAGAGGCAAAATCAAAGGTGCGGTCCCGCGCATTGGGCCTGCTCGACCAGCGTTCGCGGTCCCGTCAGGAATTGTACGACCGCTTAGTACAGGCCGAATTCGACCCTGAGGTGGTTGACGAGGTCCTCGATGACTTGGCCCATGCCGGCTTAATTGACGATGCCGCCTTTGCCGCCGAATGGGTGCGGCAGCGGCATAAGCGGAGGGGGAAATCGCGCAGCGTCCTCGACCGCGAGCTCTGGGAGAAGGGCGTAAGTCAAGAAGACCGAGACGAAGCCCTCACCCAAATTGACGCGGCCGATGAAGAAGCGATGGCCCGAGCCTTGGCGGAAAAGAAGGCGCGCAGCGTGAAATCCGTTCCTGCAGATAGGAAGGAACGGGAAAAGGCGCTACGCAGGATCGTGGGAGTATTGGCGCGCCGCGGGTTCAACGAGGGGATGTCTTTAAACATCGCCATTAGCGCCCTTGATGAACGGTGCGAGGAGCTGTCTTCTCCTTAAATCCGGCGGATGGGGCTTAGTGCCTTGTTGGCTCCAACCTAGTGACTCGCACACGCGCCCCACCCATCGCGGGCCCGTGCCCCAACGCGCCTCACGGCGTGCCCGATCCCACCCACGTGCCTGCACGGGTGCCGAGTTGCGACGGTTATGAGTTGTTCTGGGTGATGGCTAGACTATGCCGACGTGGAGCAGACAATTCCTGAAACTCGTACCTATGAAGTCCGAACCTTCGGCTGCCAGATGAATGTGCACGATTCTGAGCGCATCTCTGGCCTGCTGGAGGAAGCTGGCTACGCGGCCGCAGACGAGGCCACGGAGCCGGATCTCGTCGTCTTTAACACGTGCGCAGTCCGCGAAAACGCCGACAAGCGCCTGTACGGCACGCTGGGCGCATTGAAAAAGACGAAGGAGAACCACCCAGGCATGCAAATTGCCGTGGGCGGGTGCCTTGCGCAAAAGGATAAGGACACCGTCCTTGACAATGCACCGTGGGTGGATGCCGTTTTCGGCACCCACAATATGGCAGCATTACCGACCCTCCTCGAGCGCGCCCGCCATAACGCGGAAGCCCAAGTAGAGATCGTCGATTCGCTAGAGGCGTTCCCCTCGGTATTGCCCGCTAAGCGCGAATCCGCCTACGCGGGTTGGGTATCGGTGTCCGTGGGCTGTAATAACACCTGCACGTTCTGCATCGTTCCCTCCCTGCGCGGAAAGGAAGAGGACCGCCGGCCGGGCGATATCCTAGCCGAGGTACAAGCGCTAGTGGATCAGGGCGTCTCTGAGGTCACCCTGCTAGGCCAGAACGTCAACGCCTACGGCGTGAATTTCGCCGATCCAGAATTGCCGCGCGACCGCTTCGCTTTCTCGAAGCTGCTGCGCGAGGTGGGAAAGATCGACGGCCTCGAGCGCCTGCGGTTTACCTCTCCGCACCCGGCAGAATTTACCTCGGATGTCATCGACGCCATGGCGGAAACCCCGGCCGTGTGCCCGCAGCTGCACATGCCGCTGCAGTCCGGATCGGATAAGGTCTTGAAGGACATGCGCCGCTCTTACCGCACGAAGAAGTTCTTGCGCATCCTCGATGAGGTTCGCGAGAAGATTCCAAACGCGGCGATTACTACCGATATCATCGTCGGCTTCCCAGGCGAGACCGAGGAAGATTTCCAGGACACCATGGAGTTGGTTCGCCGCGCCCGCTTCGCTTCGGCGTTTACCTTCCAGTATTCCCCGCGCCCTGGCACCCCTGCGGCAGAGATGGAAAACCAGGTGCCTAAGGAAGTCGTCCAGGATCGCTTCGAGCGGCTCGTTGCGCTGCAGGATAGCATCCAGGCAGAGGAGAACCAGAACCTCGTGGGCACTGAGGTGGAGCTTTTGGTCCAGGCAGAAGGCGGGCGCAAGAACGACGAGACTCACCGCATGTCGGGTCGCGCTCGCGATGGGCGCCTTGTGCACTTTAGCCCTATCGACGACAACGGCGCGGATATCTCCGCCGAGATTCGCCCCGGCGACGTCGTGCGCACCAAGGTCACCGGCGCAGGCTCGTTCTTCTTGCTTGCCGATGCCGCAGTAGCCACCCACACCCGCACCAAGGCCGGCGACATGTCGGCGGCGGGCCAAACCCCCACTACCGCTCCGATTGGGGTGGGCTTGGGATTGCCGGGCATCGGCAAGCCTGCTGGTGCTGCCGCAGCGGATTCCTGCGGCTGCTAACCGGGGGAGTAGGCTAGGGTTCCATGAGAGAGCGAAATACCACCACCGCCGCCCAGGAGGCGGCACAGGCGGAGCGCCGAGCAGCACAAACCATGGATTTGCGTGGGCAGAAGCTGACGCTGTGGATCGCTGTGGCGGCCTATATTGTCTACCTCATCGTTCCTTATGCCGGTTCTGCCCACGGGTGGCAGGTTCTCAGTTTTGGCACCACCGACGGCGGGGTAAAGATCTCGCTGATGGAAACCGTCTCCGCGTGGCTCGCGCTTCTCGGCGTGGGCGTGCTGACGACGGCGACCCTGCTGACCCGCCGCGCCTCACTCGGGCTGATTGCGTGGATGATGGTGACGGTTTCATTCTTCGTTAACCTGTGGGGCTTTTGGTACCGCGGTTCCACCGCGGATGCCCCGGCCATCGGCATGTGGGTGGGCATGCTGGCAACCTTCCTGGCCTTCTTGGGCTTTAGCCTCGTCGCCCTGCGGCGTAGCCCAGAGCAGCGCGCGGCAGAAGAAAAGGTTCGTGCCTCGGCAGGCCAGCTGGATGAGGTAGGCAAATTCCAATCCAATATTGCGTCCCCGCAGCCGCAGGAGATGCTTGTCGATGACCGCCGGAAAAAGGCCGCCGAGCGCCACCGCCACCAGCACGAGGGCTAAAGGTGGAGCTCCCAGGCAGAAGACTGGGAGATTTCCCGCGCCCCGAGCCGCGCATACAGCGCGTTCATGGCGGCGTCGCCGGCTGCGACGGAACAATAGCAGCGGCGCACCTGTGGCCACGCTTGGTTGACCTCGTGCAGGGCGGTGAGTTTTGCCAATTGCGCCAGTCCTTGCCGGCGGTGGTCGCGGTCGGTGACGGTGAGGGTCCATTCGCAGACCTCCGGATCTGCGGCCTCGTGCCGTGCTAGCTCCGTGAGCGCTACGATGCCCCCAGCATCATCGATGAGCGCCACGAGCAGCGTATGTCCGCGCCGCGAGCGCAGGCGTTGATGCGCTTCTTCCAACCGCTGCCGGGACCAGACGATGGGCTCGGTGGATAAGGTGCCGGTATCGGCATCCGCGGAGGCAACCGTTAAAAGGCGCATGACATCGTCGATATGTTCTTCCGGAATGGCATAGTCCTGCCATATCGCGGCCGAAAGCCCGGGCGGAAAGAGGGCGGCAGCCGGGTGCTCTGGAATATCGATGGCTAGTTGCCGCTCGCTATGGCGCTGCGTAAAGCCCAGGGATTGGTAGACCGCCGCCATTGCGTCATATTCCGGCGCCGTCTCCGGCGGGTGCAGCAGGCCCACGTGCGCGACGCTGCGGCCGAGCTGCTGGGTGATTTTTAAGGCGGTATCTCCCATCCAGGTAGCCACCTTGTGCCCCTCGGCATCAAGGGGTTCACCGGGCAGCGGTAGATCGCACAGGACGCACTCGATTTCCGCGGCATTGCGCTCTTCTAAAAGCGGCAGGCTGATGTGGATAAATCCCACGTAGTCCAGCTCGGGGCTCGGTGCGGTGGCGGGGATCTGGGGCAGACCGAGCTCGGAGACGGGCCCGAGCGTCGCCGGCCCATCGACCACCGCGAAAAGGTAGGTCTGCGATTCGCCCGAACCCTGCAGGCGGTGCACCACGCGGCTAGGCGAAGTCGAGGCCGCCGCATCGCCGCTTGCTTCCTGCGCCGCCAGGTTTGCCCAGAAAACAAAGGAACGGATGCAATCCGCCGGTTCAGCCTCGGCTACCTGGGTTGGGCGCGCAATCTGAACGAGGTGCACTATTTATCGTTGACGGCATTGGCAGCGGCATCGGCAAATTCCTGCCATTGCTCCGCCTGCGCGCGCAGCTCCGCGGCCTTCTTCTCCTTGCCTTTAGCCTCTGCGGCCGCGGACTGGGCCTTGAAGTCTTCCACCTTCGCCTGGAATTGGGCCACGCGAGCCTGCGCTTCAGGGTCGGTGCGCCGCCATTCGGATTCTTCTGCTTGGGTGACGCGCTTTTCTAGCTGCTCAATTTTGGATTCGTACTCGCGCACCTGGTTGCGGGGCACGAAGCCGATTTCCTCCCACTTTTCCTGCAGCTCACGCAGCTTAGCCTTGGCCTTGTCCATGCTTTGCGATGGGTCGATTTGGCTGTCGTATTCCGCAAGCAGCGCATCCTTCGCCTTGGCGTTTTCGGCGAACTCGCGGTCCCGCTCGTCGTTGACCGCATTGCGGGCATCAAAAAAGCGGTCCTGCGCTGCGCGGAACTTCGCCCACAGCTGGTCATCGACCTCGCGCGGGGCGCGGCCGGCCGCCTTCCACTCCGCCATTAGATCGCGGTAGGCGCGGGCGGTGGGGCCCCAATCGGTGGAGTCCTGGATGGCCTCGGCGCGCTCGACGAGTTCTTCCTTCTTCTTTCGCGCCGCCGCGCGGGCACGATCGAGATCCGCAAAGTGCGAACCGCGGCGCCTATTAAAGGAATCGCGGGCGCGAGAGTAGCGCTTCCACAGGCCGTCATCGGTCTTCTTATCGATACCCTTAATCTGCTTCCACTCTTCCAAAATGGCGCGGATGCGGTCGCCGGCGGCCTTCCATTCCGTAGAGTTTTCGGCAATCTCTTCGGCCTCGGCGGCGAGCTTTTCCTTCGCCGCAATCGCGTCCTGACGGCGCTTTTCCCGCTCCGCCTGCGCCTGCTCACCGGCCACAACGGAGTGATCAATAACCGCAGCGAGGCGGCGATCCAGCGCCGCGATATCGCCAATGACCGCAGCGGTAGGCAGGGTCTCGCGGAGTTCGGCGGCGGTTTGCTTGATTCCTGCGGCCTCGCCTGGGTTGGCGCGCAGGCGAGCCTCTAGGAGCTCGATCTCGGTGGCTAGGTCATCATACCGGGCGCCGAAGTGCTCGAGGCCCTCCTGCGCAGAGCCTGCCTGCCATTCTCCAATCTTGCGCTCGCCCTCGGGGGCGGAAACGAAGACGGACCCATCGGCATCGACGCGCCCCCACTTGGCCGGATCGTTCTTGCTCGGTGATTGCACGGGCACGGGCTTGGCTGTGGGGCGGGGGCCCTTCTTGGGCATGGAACCTGGGGTAGGGGTGGGAGACATGGAAAGCCCTCCTAGACATATATCGCCGCGCGTCACGGCTGCCGGATGAAATCACTGGTTACATTACCGCGAAAAATCGCCGTGTGCCTAGAATCTATTTAATTACCTCCTCTTGGGTAGATAGTATGGAGGAATAATGTTCAATCTCATGGTTATGCCCGCCTCGCCGGCGCTGGCAGTCGAGCTAGCCCCCAACGATGCCGCCTCGCGGGCGCTGCTGGCAGCGGCGCGCACGCTGGCGGTCGAAGCCGCAGCCGCCGGCATTGGCGAAGCAGAAATTATCGGATCCCGCTCCTCGCGGTGGCATACCCGCCACGCGGGAAGCCTACGCGCCTGGGGAGCCGACCAGGTGCACGTGGGCGCCGGAAACTACCTGCCAGAAATCATGGCCCGCTACGTCCTTTCCACGGTCCCACAGATAACGGTGCGCGATAGCCGCGACCGCCTGGGCACGCCAGACCCAAAGGTCCTTAGCATCGTGGTCGCAGACGGCAGCGCGGGGCTTACCGAGAGAGCACCGCTGGCCCTTATCCCCGGCGCGCAGGAGGCGCACCGGTGGTGCGAGGAGGTGTTGATGGGGGCATCGGCAAGCAGCGAGGCCGAATGGCTGAAGCAACGCGGCGTGGAAGAGCCAGCGCTCTGGCTCGAGCTTGCCGCCTGCACGCCCAAGCGCGCGCAGGTCCGGGCGACGGACGCCACCCTCGGGGTAGGCCGCTACGTGGCAGGTTGGGAGGTAACATGCGCCCCATCGCAGTAGTTGGCCCCACCGCGTCCGGCAAATCCGCGCTCGGGCTGGCCCTTGCCCATGAACTGGGTGGGGAAGTGGTCAATGTCGATTCCATGCAGTTATACCGCGGCATGGATATCGGGACCGCGAAGCTTTCCCCCGCAGAGCGCGAAGGCATCCCGCATCACCAACTCGATGTCTGGGACGTGACGGAGACTGCTTCCGTGGCGCGCTATCAGCAGGCGGCCTTGCGCGATATCGAGGACATCATGTCCCGCGACAAGACGCCCATCCTCGTCGGCGGATCCATGCTCTATGCCCAGGCGTTGGTGGATGACTGGCAATTCCCGCCCACCGATCCGCAGGTGCGGGCCAAATACGAGGCCCGCCGCGCCGATATCGGAACGGATGCACTCCACGCCGAGCTCGCACGCGTCGATCCGGCCGCCGCCGCCATCATCGAGGACAAAGACCCCCGCCGCACCGTCCGGGCGCTCGAGGTCATCGAGCTGACCGGCAAGTCCTTTAAGGCCAGCCAGCCGCCGAAGAACGGCCCGCCCCGGTGGGGGACGAAGCTGCTGGGGCTGCGGACTGATAGCGAGTGGTTGAACCCGCGCATCGAAAAGCGCACGCACCTCATGTTTGAGCAAGGCCTCGTCGAGGAAGTCGAGCGCCTGCAGGATAAGGGGCTTGTGGCCGATTCCACCGCGGGTCGCGCCATTGGCTATGCGCAGGTTCTACAAGCCCAGCGCGGCGAGCTGACCTGGGAGAATGTCGTGGAGCGCACGATTACTGGCACCCGCCGGTACGTGCGCCGCCAGCGTTCCTGGTTTAACCGCGATAAGCGCATTACCTGGCTCGATGCCGAGGGCGATACTATGGCCCAGGCTTTGTATGCGCTTCGGCGCTAGGGTAGAAGGCATGAAATTTGCCAAAGGCCATGGAACCGAAAATGACTTCGTCATCGTAGAAGACTTCGACGCCGAGGCGCCGCTCTCACCGGAGCGCGTAGCGGCGCTGTGTGACCGCCGGGCGGGAATCGGCGGCGATGGCCTGTTGCGCGTAGTGCGCGCCGGCGCCCTCGTGGACGCAGGAGAGCTGGCGGCACTTCCGGACGGGGTGGATTCCGCCGACTGGTTTATGGATTACCGCAACGCCGATGGGTCCGTGGCGGAAATGTGCGGCAATGGCACCCGCGTCTTTGCCCACTGGCTGCGTTCGCACGACTTGGTGGGCGAGGACGCATTCACCATCGGTACCCGGGCGGGCGCCAAGCAGGTGACGGTGCATTCCTGTGACGCTACCGACGCGAGCGTCACCGTGGAGATGGGCCCCGCGCGCGTGACCGGGGTATCTACCGCGTCCGTGGGCGGTGAGTCCTACGCCGGCCTCGGGGTGGATATGGGCAACCCGCACCTCGCGGCCGTCATTCCGGGCTTGGAGCCAGCAGCTTTGGCCGCCAAGGACCTAACGGCGCCGGTCTACGATGAGTCCTTCTTCCCGGGCGGGGTGAATTTTGAGCTGGTCACCCCGCTGCGCGAGGGGCACGTGCATATGCGCGTCTTTGAGCGCGGGGTTGGGGAGACGCAGTCGTGCGGTACGGGCACGGTCGCGGCAGCTACCGCCGCGCTTGCCGATGCCGCCCAAGCCCTCGGCACCGTCCACGTCCACGTTCCTGGCGGCGAGGTCACCGTTGAGGTCTATGAGAACGGCACGCGCTTGACGGGACCGTCCGCCATCGTCGCGACGGGCGAAACGAGCCTGTAAAAGCCTTAGTCTTCGTCGTCGAACTGCCGGGTGCGGTAATCCGGGCCGAGCCGGAAGGCCGCGCGGCGGGCCGCCAACCACGATTCTTTCAGCTCGCGGGCGCGCTCATCGGTGACGCGGAGGAGGGCTTCCAAGTCCTGTGTGCGCATGCCGTGGGAGTGGATGCGGATATTGAGCCGGCGGAGAAAGCGGCGTGCCCCAGCCAATTCGTAGTGGAACGCATCGATGGCGGGGTGGGAACAGTCGAGGTCCAGCAGTGCAGGCCGGTACAGCGTGCGATCCGCCAGCGGCTCGGCCTCTGTGGACGTTTCGAATTCCTCGAATTCGGCGATGACGTCCTGGATATCGTCCGCCGAAAGCGAAATGGAGCTGCGCAGGGCCTTTCTTTCCGCGGTATCGGGGCGCGTGCGCAGCATGAACCAGCCCGCGCCCACCAGCATGGCGGCGATGATGAGGCCGGGCAGTTTTAGTGTTACAACGATCGCGATCGCGCAAAGGACCAAGAGGACAAAGACAAGTGTCCTCCGGTTTTGCGGATCGCTAAGGAAAGGCATGGCCTAAAAATCTAGTGCCCGCCGCAGCCGCAACCGCCGGATCCACAACCGCATCCGCCATCGCCGCAGCCGCCGGACGGCATGTCAATAGCGGCGGTGAGCAGGGCCGTACCGGAGATCACGGAATCCTTGACCGGCAATTCGCCACGGTCCGCCGGCAGGCAGAGATCGAAGGGGAATAGCCCATCCATGACGAGGTGCGCGAATTTCTCACCGGTGAGTTCATTGGTACGCCATTCGGCTTCCATCACCCGGGCGGCGAAGGTAGCCGCCGGCGTGGGGGCCTGCGCGCCGGAGCCAGAGGCGATGACGCGGGCGCCCTCGGATTCAAAGAGGGCGGGGTATTCGCCGTTTTCGGCCTCGTAGGCGGCCGGGGACTCGTAGGTGGTGATATCGAGCCCCATGGCGGTCAGCGATACCTGCTGCCATTCCTGCCGCGGTTCTTCTGCCAACAGCGGCCCCTGCGCGAGGTTCGCCGTGACCTGGGCCAGCGGCGTGCCGAAGGGATCGATGATGTCCATGATCGCTAGCACGTCATTAAACATCTCCACGTGGGCGAAACCCTGCGTGACCGCGTCGAAGCCGATAAAGGTGGCGTAGGGTTCGACCGCCAAGATATTAAGCTGGGCGCCCGAGGGGTCGCCGTATTGAATGAGCTGGCCACCGCGGACCTCGCCGGTAACGGCAAGGCGGTTCGTGGCGATGGCTGCTTCGACCGCGTCCTGCCAGCGTTCGAAATCCAGGCCGATCGCCTGCATCTCGGTATTCTTCTTCTGGGTAGTAGTCGTTGGCCTAGGCTGCGTCGTTTCCATAGGCACCATTGTATCGCTTTGTCCAGTAAGCCCGGAAACCGCAATTCCCGTTTTGCGGTCTAACGTGCCAAAATAGATAGCAATATGAACAAATTTTCCCCGCAGAATTCTGATAGCTCGGCGAGCAAGGACGAACTTCTCGCCCAGGCCTTCCGCGACCACGCGGACACCCCGCAGGAAACCACGCCCACCAGCGGCGATCTAGATTTGGCCGAGCGCAATGCCTTCCGCCGCGTTACCCGCGAGACCTCCATCCGCGCCGAGGACACCACCGATGGCTACGAGGTGGAATACCGAAAACTGCGCCTCGAGCGCGTCATCCTCGTGGGCGTGTGGACCGAAGGCACCGTAGCGGAGGTCGAGGCCACGATGGATGAGCTGGCCGCCCTGACCGAAACCGCCGGCGCGGACGTGGTCGAAATGATCTACCAAAAGCGCGATAAACCGGACCCAGGCACCTTCATCGGCTCGGGCAAGGTCAAAGAGCTCCACGATATCGTCGAGGCCACCGGCGCCGATACCGTCGTGTGCGATGGTGAGCTGAACCCCGGCCAGCTCACGGCATTAGAGCGCGCGCTCAATACCAAGGTCATCGACCGCACCATGCTCATCTTGGACATCTTTGCCCAACACGCAAAGTCCAAGGAGGGCAAGGCGCAGGTCTCGCTGGCGCAGCTGGAATACCTCTATACCCACACCCGCGGTTGGGGCGGCAATCTCTCGCGCCAGGCCGGCGGCCGCGCCGGTTCCAATGGTGGCGTCGGCCTGCGCGGGCCCGGTGAAACCAAGATCGAGACCGACCGCCGGCGCATTCGCACCGAAATGGCGCGCCTGCGCAAGGAACTGCGCGGGATGAAGACCGCCCGCGAGGTCAAGCGTTCCCGGCGCCAGTCCTCCACGATCGCCCAGATCGCCATCGCCGGCTACACCAACGCCGGCAAATCCTCGCTCATTAATGCCATGACGAACGCGGGCGTGCTTGTGGAAGACGCCCTATTTGCCACCCTGGATCCCACCACGCGGCGGGCCTCGCTTGCCGATGGCCGCCAGGTCGTCTTCACCGATACCGTCGGCTTCGTTCGCCACCTGCCTACCCAGCTGGTGGAGGCTTTCAAATCCACCCTGGAAGAAGTACTCGCCGCCGATATTATGCTGCACGTCGTGGACGGATCGGACCCGTTCCCGCTCAAGCAAATCGAGGCGGTCAATAAGGTCATCTACGATATCGTCAGCGAGACTGGTGAGCAGGCCCCGCCGGAAATCATCGTGATCAACAAGATTGACCAGGCCGACCCGCTCGTGCTCGCGGAGCTGCGCCACGTCCTGGATCATGAGGACGTCGTCTATGTTTCGGCGCGCACGGGGGAGGGCATCGACGAGCTGAGCGCGCGCGTGGAGCTCTTCCTCAACTCCCGCGATAGCCACGTTAAGCTGCAGGTTCCCTTCACCCGCGGCGATGTCGTCTCGCGCGTGCACGCCGAGGGCACCGTGCGCAGCGAGGAATACACCGAGGACGGCACGCTTGTCGATGTCCGCCTGCCCGCCACCACCGCCCGCGAGCTCGCCGAATTCATCGTGGAGGAAGATTCCTAAAACTCGTGCTCCATGGGCCATAATGGTGGTTCGTGAGCATACTAGGTTGGACCGTCCACGGCGACGGTAAGAAAATTGCACCAGGCGCCGTGGTCGCGCCCGAGGAACGACTAAGTTGGGGCCGAACCATTGGCATCGGCATGCAGCACGTGGTGGCGATGTTTGGTGCCACGCTGCTGGTGCCCACCCTGACCGGATTTCCGGTCAATACCACGCTGCTGTTTTCCGGCATCGGCACCATCCTCTTCCTGCTGATTACGCGCAATCGCCTGCCGTCCTACCTGGGTTCGTCGTTTGCCTTCATCGCCCCGCTGACCGCCTCGCAGCAATACGGGATTGCGGCGCAGGCCGGATCCATTCTGGTGACCGGTTTGGTGCTGGTGGCGGTCGGTTTTGTGGTCAAGGCTGCCGGCAAGCGGGTGCTCGATGCTGTGATGCCGCCGGCGGTTACCGGCGCCATCGTCGCGCTCATCGGGCTTAATTTGGCGCCGAATGCGGCCGAGAACTTCGCCTCGCAGCCCTTGGTCGCAGGCATCACGCTGCTGGTTATTCTCCTAGCCACGGTTGCCGGGCGCGGCATGGTTTCGCGCCTGTCCATCCTCATCGGCGTGGTCGTCGGCTGGGTTTTCGCCGCCCTGACCGGTAATTTAGGCGAGGATGCCAGGGCTGCCATCGATGCCGCGCCGTGGGTAGGCCTGCCCGAATTTCACGCCCCAGAGTTCCATCTTTCCGCCATCGCCGTGGCCTTGCCGGTGCTCGTGGTGCTGATTGCGGAAAACGTCGGCCACGTCAAGGCCGTTTCTGAGATGACCAACCGCGACTTGGACGACCTTGCCGGCGATGCCCTGATTGCCGATGGCCTCGCTTCCTCCCTCGCCGGTGGTTTCGGCGGCTCCGGTACCACGACCTATGCCGAGAATATCGGCGTTATGGCCGCCACGCGCGTCTATTCCACGGCCGCGTATTGGGTTGCGGCCCTGACCGCTATTTTGCTGGCGTTCGTCCCGAAGTTCGGTGCGCTGATTTTCACCATCCCCACCGGCGTGCTTGGCGGGGCCACCCTCGTGCTCTATGGGCTTATCGGCATGCTGGGCGTGCGGATCTGGATGGATAATGAGGTCAACTTCAATAACCCGGTGAACCTGACGGCGGCCGCGGTGGCCTTGATCGCGGGCATCGGCAACCTGACCCTGACCGTGGGTGGGGTGAGCTTGGAGGGCATCGCCTGGGGCTCTGTCGGCATCATCATTGCGTATCCCATCATGCGGCGGCTGTACGAAACCGTGGGCGAAGGCCACGACGCTAAATACTAAATTCTGTGGATAACTTTGTTGACCCCGCCGCGAAATAGCGCCGTGGCGGTACGGTTCGCGGCCTAATCCACAGGCCTTCGTGCGTGCGGTCGCGGCCGCGCCGGATTGTGCGTTGTACTAGGCGGCATGAACGCACTCGACCGTTATTTAACCGCGCTGGGCCAAGGGATGGATATCATCGCCGCCGCCCGGGGCTTAAGCGAGCGTGATGTGGTGCAGCGCGGCGCCAGCGACATCGCCGCGCGCGAGGTGGTGCATCTTTGCGATGTCTATTTTGGCCGCTGTGCCTTTAGCGCCAAGCAACGCACGGCGCGCTCGACGACGCACCCGCTCGACGTGCTCAGCCTCATCGAAAAGTTCGCGCTGCGCGCTCGCACCCAGCGCGATGCTTGGGACATACGCTCCGAGTTATGTGAGTTCCGCGGAAGCGCCACTGCCTTGCGTAAGCGGGCGCGCGACCTTTTGCGGGAGCTACAGCCGCCCCGCACTCCGAAGAAAGGGGTGCGGATCACCCGCCGGCCGCGCGGCCCGTGGTCGTTGACCATCACCGGGGAGTCCGCCGACGTCGCCGATATGCACTCTGCCCTTGATACCGAGCGCCCATTGGAATCGGTCAAATCCATCTTCTTCGGCGGGAAGTCCGGAGCGCGCACCACCGTCACCACGCAGGTGGTCATCACCTTGGACGAGCTCGACCGCATCGTCGATGGCGATGGCGAGGAAATAACCCTGCAGCTTACCAATGGCTCGCGCATCAGCGGTGCCGACCTCGCGAGCCGCGTCTTAAGCGATCACGGGTACATCACGCTGGTACACCCTGTAGAGGCCAGGGGCCAAGGTTGTTGATGGTGATCCGGTAGAGGTCTCGGGTGGTCTTGCGCACGGCCCGGGCGGCCCAGGCTTCCATGATCTGCTGGACGGTGCGCTTGCGGGCTGGGGTCGATCCACTCCTCGCGGTGAAGCGCGCGCACTTGCTCCTGGAGCCAGGCTTTGGCCTGCTTCTCGGTGTCGAAGGTCTTGGAGTGCTCCCGGTCGATGTTGTTCCGGTAGCGGGCTACCCAGCGGGTGCGGCCTTTGGTGTAGGTGCTGTCGGCCTTCTTGCGGGGTTTGGTGACGCGGCGTTGGATAGCCGTGCTATACTCCTTGGAGGTGTTTGATCCTCGTGGTGGGGGACAGGCCCGTTGTTTCCCCGGTGGTGCGCAGGCCATCGGGGGTTTTCTCATTGGGATCCAAGCATAGCAAGGAGGGCCACGGGTGATGTTCCCGTGTCCCACTGTGCTGGGTTTATCCTTTTGGTATGGGAGCGAAGGTTCCGTCTAGCACTATTTTTGCTGGACTCATTTTCGCTTCAACTGCTATGGATACGGCTTCGTCAAGATGTACAGCCATGAGAGAGATTGGATGGTTGTCATCCCTAGCGCATCTCTCAAAGTAGCCTATCCACTCTGAATCGGTTAGTGCTATCGGAATGGAACTGACTACGTTCTTGGCGTGACCTCGGACTATATTGACCCTTAACCCATCGTCATCTTCCATAAGATGGAGCCGCTTGTGGTTAGCAAAGTATGCCACGAGTTGCTCCTTGATGGAGTTGGCCTGGGGTGACATCAGTTGCACCCGTCATCCGTCGGAAAAGTGGTGAGCACTTCATGCTTGTCGGTCAGGATCGTCTTTGTTCGCTTTGTCTTGACGACTTCTCCAGAGTCCTTGTTGACGAGATAGATCTCTGAGCTGACACACCATTTGCCACCATCTTGCGGGGCAGTTTGATCGGGATTAGTGATGTTCTTGGTGAGCGCCATGTCTGCGATGTCGCGCCAGTTACGTCCCTCGATGTCGGCGAGTGTTTGCCACTGCGGGCCGTGGCGGTTGACAATGTGGCGGAATCCGACGTTCTCAGTTCCGCATTTCAGGGTGATGTCGCCAGCGCCAAGCTGGTTTTCTGGCGGCCCGTAGGGGCCACCGTGCCATGTGCGGATCACCTTGCCAATGTCTTTTGCTCCGTCTTGTGGGCAAGCGCCCCAAACCGCAGGATCTGGCATGTCAACAGCCTGCGCGGGGATCGTAGTGAGTGGGCCGAATACCGCTGCGCTAAGGCTGACCGCAAGTAGTTTTTTGATTCTCATGTCCCCTCCTTAACTAGTGGGACTGGGATATCAATCATGGTAGTGTAGTGCCGCAGGTTTCACAACCAAGAAGAAGAGATTCCCCTCACGTCAGATACGTACGAAAGCGCCCCTGGCTTGCATGAGGTCAGGGGCAGGTAAGGAGTTTTGCAGGGGGCTACAGGGCGGCGTCGAACTCCGCTGCGCACTGTTTCGTCCATCCGGTGGTGCCGTCGGTGAATACCGTGGTGCCACGCTGGTAAAGGGTGTGGTCGGTGAGGCAGTGGGAGGTGGTCTGCCCGGTGTCCTGTACAGGCGGGGCAGGCGGTGCCGTGGCGTCATCGACCAGCTGGGCGGGTTGCGCGGGTAGCTCTGAGGTGTTGTCATCACCTTGAGCAGGGGCCGGAGCCCCTGGAAGATCCAGTACCCAAGCCTTCGTCGCACCTCTCGGGGTGAGATGATGAGCTTTTCCGCGTTCGCAGGTACCGCGTAGACGTTCTGCGTGCGCTGTTTTCACCCACGCGGGTGAGGCTATCCCCTGTGGGGGACAAAGATTCGCAATCGAATGCGATGCCCAGCGGCTCCGAATATCCGTCCTTCGTGAGCACTTTCGCGTCGCCGGTGGTGAAGGAGAAGTTATCCGACCAGGAGTACTCATTGACGGCGATCTCCGCGTCAAAGGTGAGATAGGTCTGCTCCTCGGTGGGGCGTCTACGTAGCTGGCGACTCGGGGACACTGGTCATGTAGAGCCACGTTGCTGATAGTGACGTCAATGTCGCAGGTCCGATCACCATCGCAGGTGATGGTGAAAGGCTCTCCTTCATTGATGGTGTCCAGTGTGGGGTCCGAGGACGCAGCCACCTCGGTGGAAGGAGCGGCTTCCGCAGTCGTGGTGATGTCCTCCTTGGCCTCATTAGCGCTGCTGCACGCGGACAGGAGCAGGGCAGCGGGGATCAAGACGCCCATGGGCCGGATAGTGGTGCACTGCATGATGGGTTCCTTTCTAGGTGGGGCTACTCGCAGGCCACGCCGTCGCCGTCTTTGTCGAGATCGCGGCTGTTACCGGAGCTGTCTGTGTAGAGCGGAGCAGCACCGGCAGCACGCACGGCTGCGCAGTTCTTGTAGTAGGTGGATGCTTCACGGGCGGGGGCGACAGGAGCTTCATAGGCGGGAGCAGGATCCGCCACAGGGGCCGGAGCGTTAGCCTCCTCCACGTCCCCCGCAGCGGTGTCGTTGCTCTCCTCGACAGCGGTTTCCACCGGCTCCTCAACCTGCTCTGGCTCCTCCTCCTGGGTGACCACCTCGGTCAGGGTGACCTCTGCGGTCACAGCCCCCTCTGAGGTCACCTCCACAACGCAGGTCTGCATCGCCGTAGGAGTCTCCACCACAGGCTCCTTCTCGGGTACGTCGCTCTCTGTCGCCGGGACAATCGCAGACCCCACAACCAGCCCCACGATGGACCCGATGGCAATGACAGGCCACCGCCGGTTGACCTTCTCAGCGGCGGGCGGCTTACCAAGCAGGTACGATCCGTTTCGGACAAGAACGTGTAATTCTCAACCCCCTTCGCGGCTTCCGCAGAGCGTCCCTGTCGTGCTTCTCACAGTACATCCACCAGCCGCCAGGCAAGATGATCGCGACCCCCATGATGACCGCACCGATGAAGGCTCCAACACCGCCCTTCTCGATGCTGAGGAGACCTCCGAGCACCACCAGCACCCCGAGGATGGTGGAGGCCCAGGCCAGGACGGCTTTCCAGGTTGGCGGTTTATGCTGCTCAGCCATAATTCAACTCCCAGTATCTCGTGTCACAGGGGGTACGAAAGTATCCTAAGCCGCCCAGCTCGCAAGGCAGAACACAACGCGGGTAGCGGGGGACACCTCCAGGATCCCGCAAAAATCCCGCAAGCCACGCCGGAACCCCCGGAATGGCCGGAATAACCTGAATGCTCGGACGGTTCTGACCTGCGGAACTGTGAAACCACTGGTAGTGGAATCGGGTTGCAACGTTTGCAGAGAATATCGGCGTTATGGCCGCCACGCGCGTCTATTCCACGGCCGCGTATTGGGTTGCGGCCCTGACCGCTATTTTGCTGGCGTTCGTCCCGAAGTTCGGTGCGCTGATTTTCACCATCCCCACCGGCGTGCTTGGCGGGGCCACCCTCGTGCTCTATGGGCTTATCGGCATGCTGGGCGTGCGGATCTGGATGGATAATGAGGTCAACTTCAATAACCCGGTGAACCTGACGGCGGCCGCGGTGGCCTTGATCGCGGGCATCGGCAACCTGACCCTGACCGTGGGTGGGGTGAGCTTGGAGGGCATCGCCTGGGGCTCTGTCGGCATCATCATTGCGTATCCCATCATGCGGCGGCTGTACGAAACCGTGGGCGAAGGCCACGACGCTAAATACTAAATTCTGTGGATAACTTTGTTGACCCCGCCGCGAAATAGCGCCGTGGCGGTACGGTTCGCGGCCTAATCCACAGGCCTTCGTGCGTGCGGTCGCGGCCGCGCCGGATTGTGCGTTGTACTAGGCGGCATGAACGCACTCGACCGTTATTTAACCGCGCTGGGCCAAGGGATGGATATCATCGCCGCCGCCCGGGGCTTAAGCGAGCGTGATGTGGTGCAGCGCGGCGCCAGCGACATCGCCGCGCGCGAGGTGGTGCATCTTTGCGATGTCTATTTTGGCCGCTGTGCCTTTAGCGCCAAGCAACGCACGGCGCGCTCGACGACGCACCCGCTCGACGTGCTCAGCCTCATCGAAAAGTTCGCGCTGCGCGCTCGCACCCAGCGCGATGCTTGGGACATACGCTCCGAGTTATGTGAGTTCCGCGGAAGCGCCACTGCCTTGCGTAAGCGGGCGCGCGACCTTTTGCGGGAGCTACAGCCGCCCCGCACTCCGAAGAAAGGGGTGCGGATCACCCGCCGGCCGCGCGGCCCGTGGTCGTTGACCATCACCGGGGAGTCCGCCGACGTCGCCGATATGCACTCTGCCCTTGATACCGAGCGCCCATTGGAATCGGTCAAATCCATCTTCTTCGGCGGGAAGTCCGGAGCGCGCACCACCGTCACCACGCAGGTGGTCATCACCTTGGACGAGCTCGACCGCATCGTCGATGGCGATGGCGAGGAAATAACCCTGCAGCTTACCAATGGCTCGCGCATCAGCGGTGCCGACCTCGCGAGCCGCGTCTTAAGCGATCACGGGTACATCACGCTTGTGCATCCCGTTGAAGGGCCGGTCAACTTGTACCGCACGTCCCGGTTTGCCAACGCGAAGCAGCGCTTGATGGCGGCCGCCTTCAATCCCGTATGCCCCTGGGAAAAATGCAATTATCCTGCCGATGAGTGCCAGATCCACCACCTAGAAAGCTGGCAGCACGGTGGCAATACCAATGCCGCTAACCTCGCTACTTGTTGCCCGTACCATAACGGCGTCAACGATGATGACCCGCAGGCCCCGCCGCGGCGCGGGAGATTGGCCCGAATACAAGGAAAGGTCCGCTGGCTTCCGCCGTGGGCCACGAACCCCGGCAGCCCGAACGAAAACGACAGGCCGCCATCCTAAGAATCCGGGACAAGAGGATTAGCACAAAAAGATCCGCACCCCGCACGGATTTACAGGTTCAGGGTCAAAATCCTAGCGACCGTGCTTATGCGCCGCGCGAGCGAGCTGAATAGCCGGCGCAATGGGCACTGGGAAACCCGCCGATGGATCGCAAAAGCTCCCCGCCGTCAAGGCGAGGAGCGTACGAGTCGTGTTTAAACGCTAGTTATGAGCAGCAGCGCTTAGGAAGCGTCGAGATCCTGCTCGATGAGGCCGGCGATCTTCTCAACGGCTTCTTCGTTGTCAGAGGTAACGGTGACCTCGTCGCCCTGCTCGGCACCGAGGGCCATGATCATCAGGGAAGAAGCCGCGTCGGTTTCGTTATCGTCATCTTCACCGACGAGGTTCAGGAAGATGTCCTCGTCGTATTCGCCGGCGGCGTCAGCGATGATGGAGGCAGGACGTGCGTGCAGTCCTACAGAGGAGCCCACCTTTACAGTCTTGGAAGCCATGGAAATTATCCTTTCTGTAGTTAATTTATCGTGATCCAGTGTACGAGCGTTTGGTTTATGCCGCCACGTTCTGGGAACCGGTTTTGGTCTCTGGAGCAGCCTTTTGCGCAGCTTGCTGGACGGTCTTATTGGGCCAGAATTGCTTCATGGCCAAGACCGCGACGGTGGATACCGTCACGCCGGCAAGGATGGCTACCAGGTAGGCCCAGAATGGGTCGATAGCGAAGGCAACGAAGATACCACCGTGCGGGGCGCGCGACTCGACCGACAGCGCCATGGAAATAGCACCCGTCACGGCGCCACCAGCCATCATGGAAGGGATGACGCGGAACGGATCGGCCGCGGCGAAGGGGATGGCGCCTTCGGAGACGAAGGATAGGCCGAGCAACCAGGCGGACTTACCGTTTTCCTGCTCGGCAGGGGTAAATAGCGACTTGCGGATGAAGGTTGCCAAGGACAGAGCGATGGGCGGCACCATGCCGGCAGCCATGACAGCGGCCATGATTTGCATGGAGGCTGCATCGCCGGTGGACAACCCTGCGGTGGCAAAGAGGTATGCGGCCTTGTTGACCGGGCCACCCAGGTCGACGCACATCATCAGGCCCAAGATGATGCCGAGCACTACGGCAGAAGACCCAGACATGGAAGACAGCCAATCTTGCAGGCCCTCCATCAGCGCGGCCAGTGGGGCGCCCAGCAAAAGGTACATCGACAGGCCAACGACGAGGGAAGTCAGCAGCGGAATGATGACCACCGGCATGAGGGAACCGAGCCAGCGCGGGACTTTCCAATTGCCAATCCACAGGGCGATAAAGCCGGCCAACAAACCGGTGACCAGGCCACCGATAAAGCCCGCGTCGAGGGTCACGGCGATAGCACCGCCGACAAAGCCCGGCGCAATACCAGGGCGCCCGGCCAAGGCGTAGGCGATATAGCCAGAAAGTGCGGCGACAATAAAGCCCATCGCGGCCTGGCCAATGGCAAAGAGAACCGCGCCTATATAGAGCCCGAACCCGGAGTTCTCGAACGACATGGTCTCGCCGTCGACGGTAATCTCATTGCCCGGCAGGTTGGACAGGGAATAATCCGTGGAAAGCGCCTGCCAGCCATTGGCCATATCGGCGCCGCCGAAGAGGAATCCGAGGGCCAAGAGAAGGCCGCCGGCGGCGACGAACGGCACCATGTAGGACACGCCGGTCATAATCGCCTGCTGGATGCGCTTGCCCCAACCCAGCGATTTTCCTTCTTCTTCTGCGGAGGAGGAAGAGGCGGTGCCAGAGACCTTTCGGGCATTTGGGTTCTTCGCCGCCGCGATGGCCTCGTCGAGCATCTTGCCGGGCTCGTTGATGGCCCGCTTGACGCCGGCTTCGATGACGGGCTTGCCCGCGAAGCGCTCGCGGTCGCGCACGCCAACGTCTGTGGCGAAGATGACCGCGTCGGCAGCGTCGATGGTGGACTGCGAGACCGATTCATTATTGGACGAGCCCTGGGTTTCGACGGTGAGATCGACGTCGTCGCGCTCGCCGGCGGTTTGGGTGAGGGCATCGGCAGCCATGTAGGTGTGTGCGATTCCGGTTGGGCAGGCCGTGATGGCAACGATGCGGGTAGCTTGCGCCGAAGCACCCGCGCTTGCCGATGCCCCTTCCGCAGCCCCAGCTGCAGCCTCCGCGGCGTCCTGCTTTTTCTTCTTCGGCTTTTCCGCGTTGACGACGGCTAAGATTTCCTTGACGATTTCCTCCTTCGTCGACGCGGTGCGCAGGGCCTCTAAAAAGTCCTTGCGCACGAGGGCGCGGGCGAGCTTAGAAAGAATCTGCAGGTGGGCCTTGCCACCGCCGGCGGGTGCCGCGATGAGGAAGACCAACTGGGCATCGCCGTCGGGGCCGGAAAAATCCACGCCGCGGGTAAGGCGGGCGAAAGCCAGGGTCGGCTCGGTGACGGCCTCGGAACGGCAGTGGGGGATGGCCACGCCGCCTGGCACGCCGGTGCCGGCCTTGGCCTCGCGGTCTATGGCGGGCTGGGCGAGGCCTGTGACCTCGGTTGCGCGCCCGGTATCGTGCACCAAGGTGGCGAGGTTGGTGATAACGGAGTCGACGCTATCGCCAAAGTCGGCGTCAAGCGCGACCAGTTCTGTGGTGATGAGATCGGATGCCATGATGGAAGGCTCCCTTAGTTATAGAGCGGAGATGGAGGTATGGGCGGTATCGAGTTCTTCGGGACGGGGGAATTGGGTGCCGGGTTTGGCGGCCGCGGCGGTGCCATAAGTCACCGAGAGCGCGAGGGAGAATGCCGGTCCTTGCCCCTGCGTGCGCCCCAGGAGGTATCCGGCCAATGCAGCATCACCTGCGCCAACGGTCGATTTCACCGTGACGGGAGGCGGGGTGGCAGCCCATGCGCCTTCTGCGTTTACCAGTACGGCACCGGCGCCGCCGAGGGTGACGAGCACTTCCTTGATGCCGCGACCCACGACATCCCTTGCAGCCTCCACGACCGGGCTGTAGTCCCCGGCCGCAGCGGCGCGCTCGAGGGCGAGGCCATCCTGGCCGGTTAGCTGCCCTAATTCGAAGCCGTTGGGTTTGATGAGATCCGGGGCGGTGGTAGCGAGCTGCATGGCGATGGCCCTCATCGGGGCATCAGAGGTATCCACGGCGATGCGCGCCTGCGGGGCGGCATTGCGGATCTCCTTGATGAGGTCGGTATACCAGCCGGCGTCAACGCCCTTGGGCAGCGATCCGGCAAGGGCTACCCAATCAGCGGATTGGGCATGGTGGGTAAGGATGGAAATGAGGTGGTTTTGGGTGGCATCGGAAAGCAGCGGGCCAGGGCCGTTGACCTTGGTGGTCGTGCCATCTGGCTCGGTGATGGTGGTATTGACGCGCACGCCGCCATCCATGTCCACGTGGGCATAGGGGAGGTGGACCTCCTGGATGAGGTTGATGAATGGATCGGCCGCGCGGGCGGGGAAGAGGGCGAGGGTTTCTTTCCCGGCGAGGTGCACGGCGTGGGCGACGTTGACGCCTTTGCCGCCGGCAACCTGGGTAACACTGGCGGCGCGGTGGACATCGCCTGAGGTTAGTGGCTGATTGAGCGCCAGGGTGGCGTCAATACTTGGGTTTGGGGTGAGCGTGAGGATCATCGAGAGCTTATCCCTTTCGCAGAGTGCGTATATTGGGGGCCACACGCAGTCGGTCCGGTTAGAACTCGCGGTTAAGCCCGCCGTTAATGTTTATTCTTGCCCGATTGTGTTGGAAAGTCAATAGAAACCGTGTGGCATACATTGCATTTCTGTTGGATTTGTGATGATCTGGAAATAAATAAGCCGCTATCTTCGAAGGAAGTATCGCCATGGAAAATACGCTTCAGTCCACTGTTAAAGGAACCGGCGTTGTCGCTGGAGTTGCCTATGCAGAAGCCGTATGGGTGCGCCCCCGCCCGGAGCTGCCTACTGAAGGAAGTATTGACCAAGAGGCCAGCAGCGAAGCCGAATACGATCGCTTCCTCGAGGCAGTCGATGTCGTCGCCAGCCGCTTGGAAAACCGCGCCGCAGCCGCCGAGGGTCAAGCCTCGGAAGTACTGACGGCGACCGCCGGCATGGTCAAGGACCGCGGGTGGCACAAGGCCGTGCGCAAGAACATTCGCTCGGGCAAGAATGCCGAGTTCGCCACGGTGGGAGCCACGGATAAGTTCGTCACCATGTTTGAGGCGGCCGGCGGCGTCATGGCCGAGCGCACCACCGACCTGAAGGACGTGCGCGACCGCGTCATCGCCCAGCTGCGCGGCGAGCAGGAGCCCGGTTTGCCCATGGTGGAGGGCCAAGCGGTGCTTTTTGCCGATGACCTCGCGCCCGCCGATACCGCCACCCTGGATACCGCGCATATTCGCGCGCTCGTCACCGAACTGGGCGGGCCCACCAGCCACACCGCGATCATCGCACGCCAGCTCGATATTCCGTGCATCGTCGCCGTGGGAAATAAGCTGCGGGAGATTGAAAGCGGCACGCTCGTCTTCGTCGACGGTGCCCTAGGAACCGTGACGCTGGGCGCGGACGAGGAAGAATCCACTAAGGCGGTCGAGGAATACCGCGAGCGCGCCGCCCGCGTGGCCGAATGGACTGGGCCGACGCAAACCAAGGATGGCCGCCGCGTGCAGCTTTTGGCCAACGTGGCTGATGGCAACGCCGCCCGCATCGCCTCCGACTCGCAGGCAGAGGGCATTGGCCTCTACCGCACGGAGCTGTCGTTCCTGTCCGCGAGCGAGGAGCCTTCCGTTGACGAGCAGGCAAAAATCTACAAGAAGGTCTTTAACGCCTACCCCAATTCCAAGGTCGTGGTGCGCACCTTGGACGCTGGTTCCGATAAGCCGATTTCTTATGCCACGTTGTCCTCGGAAGAGAACCCGGCGTTGGGTGTGCGCGGTCTGCGCATTGCCCGCGATAACGAGTCCCTGTTGACGCGCCAGTTGGACGCCATCGCCCAGGCCGCGGAGTCCCGCGGCGACGATGCCGAAACCTGGGTCATGGCACCGATGGTGGCGACGTCGAAGGAAGCCCAGTGGTTTGCGGAGCTGTGCCGGGAGCGCGGACTGACCGCGGGCGCGATGATTGAGGTGCCCGCAGCAGCGCTGATGGCGGATAAGATCATGCCGCATCTGGACTTCGTATCCATCGGCACCAATGACCTCACCCAGTACACGATGGCCGCTGACCGCCTGTCGCCTCAGCTTGCGTACCTCACCGACCCGTGGCAGCCGGCCGTGCTGAGGCTTATCCAGCACACCTGCATTGCAGGGCACGAATACAACGTACCGGTTGGCGTGTGCGGCGAGGCTGCAGCCGATCCGCTATTGGCCTGCGTATTGACCGGCCTTGGCGTCAATTCCTTGTCGGCTGCGTCGACCGCAGTCGCCGGCGTTGGCGCCCAATTGGCCGAGCTGACCTTTGACCAGTGCCAACAGCTTGCCGATGCCGCCCTCAACTCCGAAGGCCCCTCCGCCGCCCGCGCCGCAGCGATGGAGCAGATAGAAAAGTTCAACTAACGGCCAAAGGTTTCGCCCTCCCTACCTCGGTGAGAAATGGCACCGGAGTAGGGAGGGCGAAGTCGTGCGCGTGTTGGAGCTATTCGCTGGCGAGCACGACATCGATCTCTCGCTCGCGCAGGGCGTCAACGAAGGATTCCGGTGCGCCGGAATCGGTGATGACGACATCGATATCGGCAATGGAAGCGAAGCTCACCAGATAGTCGTTGCCCAATTTGCTGGAATCAAACATGACCACGACCTTGTGGGCATTCGTGACGAAGGCAGATTTGATGGCTGCTTCTTGGGAATCGGCCGTCGACAAGCCGTGGTCGAGGGTCAGGGCATTAGTGCCGATGAAGGCGACATCGGCACGCATGAGCGCCATGGTGCGCAAGGCGGTATCGCCGACGACGGCTTGGGTGATAGCGCGTACGGTGCCGCCGAGGAGCTGGACATCGGGAACGCCGCTATTGGCTAGCGACAGCGCGATGGGCAGGCTATTGGAGACGATATTGAACTGCGCCTGCGGGTATTGCTGGCTGATGAGCTCGGCAAAGGTATTAATCGTGGTGCCGGCGTCCAAGAAGATGCTGCCGCCGCCAGGGGGAAGGAAATCGAGCGCGGCGTGCGCGATGGCAGCCTTGGCCCCAGATGCGGAACGCTGGCGGGTATCGAGGGTGAGCTCCGCGGTCTGGAACGCCTGCGAAGCCACGGCGCCACCGTGAACGCGGTGGACAACGCCCTCACGATCTAGCACGGCTAGGTCGCGGCGAATGGTTTCAGCAGTCACGTCGAAACGCTCCGATAATTCGGTGACGTTCACGCGACCCTCGACGGCAGTTTGGGACGCGATCTGGCGGCGTCGCTCCTCTGCGTACACAGACCCTCCTTGCTCCTTGCCTTCGTCCGGGCGGTTACTCCATCTGCGAATGCAGGCGTTCGGTGAAAGCTAACTGATGTGGGATTTCTCCCTCCATTGTGTCAAAATTCGGCGGTAATCGGACGAAAACAAAAATTAGGGTGTGCGCCGTTGTCTGGTTTGGGATGAAAGCCGCAGGTCAGTCAGCTATATTTGCCCTAGTTGAAAGCCAACCCTAGTAGCGCTTAACTTACAGATCCGTTATTTCGGGGGTGCTTTTTCAATAAGTCCCGCGCGCTTAAGTTGGCTTTTGGGGCGCGATTGCGAGGCAGAAAGGCATGGAATGTGTTAAAACTCGTAGGCCCTGCTCCCCAAGCAGGGGAAACAGGGCAGCGTACTAAGTGCAAAGAGCGGGTTTCAAGAAAGCGGGCGCAGAGTGCAGGCGGCGACAACAGCCGCAGGCGAAAACTCGCGTGCGGCTTGGTTAACGTAGCTTGCCGGGGCTTAGAGTTTGCGGAAGACGGATACTACCTTGCCCATAATTTCCGCATCATCGCCGTTGATGGGCGGGTAGGCATCGTTGTGCGGAAGGAGCCATACGCCAGAGGAATCGCGGTGGAATTCCTTGACGGTGGCCTCGGAGCCATCGAGAAGCGCGGCGACAAACTCGCCTTCCTCAGCCACCGATTGCGACCGAATGATGACCCAGTCGCCGTTGAGGATGCCGGCATCCTGCATGGAATCGCCCACGACCTGCAGCATATAGAGCTCGCCCCCGCCGACGACCTCGTCTGGCATGGGGAAATACGTGTCGATATTTTCCTCTGCGGTGATTGGTGCACCGGCGGCGATGCGGCCAACGACGGGAATATAAGCTACGGCGGCAGACTCTTCAGGGCCGCGGGCAGAGGTATCGGGGATCTCCTTAGACTTGCGGCCCGGCTTCTTTTCGGCGTCGTCAGTGTTGAGGTGGCGTACGTCGACCGCGCGGGGCTTATTGGGATCGCGGCGCAAGAAGCCCTTTTCCTCAAGCTGCTTGAGCTGATAGGCCACGGATGAGGTGGATTGCAGGCCGGCGGCGTCACCAATTTCGCGGATGCTGGGCGGGTAACCGCGGAGCATCACTGCATCGCTGATGACGTTAAGGATGCGGCGTTGCCTTTCGGAAAGGGAGGCGTAATCGTTCTTTGCGGTGCTTGCTTTCTTGCGGCCCATGTGCGGCTCCTAGCTAGGGGGTCTGAGGTTTCTGCGTTCGTAGCTTGAAAAGGGACTGGGTGACACCTGCGTGCCATAACTCATTTGTAGCACGAAAAGTACAAGCGTTCGAGATTTACGCGAAAAACTGGACAGGTTTTCGAAGGGGTGCTATAAATCGAACATAGAAACAGTCTCGAACACAGGAGCGACATTGAGCTCTTGCTGTGTCAAGGGGCCGCTTTAGACTTACGGCGGTCGTCGAAAGGAAAGCAATGTCTCAACTACTTAACTCTCGCAATAACATGGTTAAACAACGCGCGGCACGTCCACAGATCGTCCCTTCAGCCGCCATTTGGGATATTGATGATCAAAGCTGGGGCGTGCAGCATTCTCCTTCCGAAAAGAGGGAAATCAGGACCTTAAATTCCGTATATCGAACGAATCGTGAAGGTTATTCGAATACGTGGACTGATGAAAGTTTCTTACCTGATTTCGCGAACAGGCCGATGAAAGAAGACGATGCGCAAAGTTCGCGCAAGAATTACCTCCTTGGTGCAGTATTTGGCGCTGCCGTATTTTTCGGCACGATTGCCGGCGGGCTGATGGGTACGAATGCTGAAACGCCGACTGATCCTGGCGCTTCGGTACAGCAAGTAGAAGCAGCGATCGGTCAGTAGCGCTGCGTGTACTAAAGCAGGCCACTAAAGCAGGCACTTCGGGGTTTAAGGCTTGGAGCCTTGTTAGGCAGCAGCTTGTTTACCAGCGGCAGATAGGGCCTGCTTGCTTCACGGAGACCGGCACGCGAGCAGGAGAGGTCTTTCGCAATGATGTCAGGTTTTTGGCTTGGCCTTGGGAGGTAAACTAAACCGAGAAGCTAAATTAGCGAAAGGACTAGTGTGTACTGCCCGTTTTGCCATAACGAACAATCCCGCGTTATTGACTCGCGCGTGGTTGATGCTGGCGCATCGATACGGCGCCGGCGGGAGTGTGCTTCCTGCAAGGGGCGCTTCACCACTGTGGAAAAGGCCGTACTGCTGGTTGTTAAGAGAAATGGCCTTGCTGAGCCATTTAGCCGGGATAAACTCATTCGGGGCGTTAGGCGCGCGTGCCAGGGTCGTGACGTTAGCGATGATGCCTTAAAAAAGTTGGCCCAAGAGGTTGAGGAAACGGTGCGGGGGCATGGTTCCTCGCAGGTGAATGCCAACGAAATCGGGCTAGCGATTCTCGAGCCGCTGCGTGACCTAGACGAGGTTGCATATCTGCGCTTTGCCTCGGTGTATAAATCATTCGAGAGCGCGGATGACTTTGAATCGGAGATTCGTTTGATGCGGCGCCGCGATCGCGGGGACCTTTAAACTGCGCAGTGTAGGACGATTTCTCAGCCGTGATACGGCCGTTCCTGCGCAGGATCGAAGCAGTCTTAAATGGCATTTTGTGCGCATGATTCCGCTAGAGCCTGCCCAATGTTCACGCCGCCGGCGGCCGAGTAAGCAGATTTTTAGCTTAGGTACGGCCGGCCGGGTGGCCAGCCAGCAGACCGAGCGGCCAGCAGGCCGGACGGCTAGCCAGCGGACCGGGCGTCCGTAGCGGGGAGCCGGGGTCCTCGGTCGGCGGTGGGACCGTGACGTTGGGGAGACTAGCGCAGCTTATCCACCGCTTTTTGAATCCTCCGCAGGGATACTGCGTGGGCCGTGCCGAGGCGCTGGGCAAAAAGCGAGACCCGCAATTCCTCAATCATCCAGTGGATGTCCTTGACCTCGCGGGTCTTTTCGCGGCCCGCGGGAAGGTTTCGGAGGCGGTTTGCTAGGTAGGCCTTGGCATTATCGACCTCTGCTTGGCGGTCCGCATCGCGATCCGGATCGAGCGACATGTCCTCCAAGCGGATGCGCATTGCCTGGATGTAGCGGGGAAGGTGGCGCAGGTGCGCGGCTCCGTGCACGGTGATGGCATTCGGCGGAAGAAGGAAATTAAGTTGGTTTTCCATATCGTTGATGGCGGGACCGTCCCACTGGGAAAGCTCGGCGCGGAGGTTGGAGTACTCAGCCAAGCCAGGCGCGATCGAGACGATTGATTGTCGCACGCGGCCGGGGACCTGCGGTTTCACGGTATCCTTGAGCTCGGAAAACGCCTCTGGCGAGCGCACGGGGCCGCCGGCTTCGAGCATGAGGTCGCGGATTGCCGCTACGCGGGCGTCATTCACCAGCCCGTCTGCGCCGCTATGCGGATAAGAATCCACGGCAACGCGTTGCTGCAAGGGAAGCCCCTTGACCATTTGCGCGGTCGAGACGGAAATCTCGCGCATCAAAAGCGTGAGGGTGGTGGTGACCATGGCGGCATCGGCAGCCGCCTTGGTGGGATGAGCCTTAAGCTCGACGCCTTCCTTGGTAGCCACCAATGCTGGGTAGGCGGTGACCTCGTGGCCATCGACGGTGGTGGTGACGGTCTCGTCAACGGTGCCGAGGGTATCGTCGGTCCACTCGCTGACCGCGGTGGATTCGGCGGTGCGGCTTACCCGCGAGACGGACGATTTAATGTGGCCGGCCTGGCGCTCGCGCAGGGCGGCAAGGTCCCTATCGGAATCGATGATGGTGCCACGCTTGTCGATGGCCGCGTAATTCATCCGCAAATGTTCCGGCAGCTTGTCCGGTTGGAAGTCGGAGGCGTTGATGCCGTGGCCGCCGAGCTCGCGCAGGACATCGGCAAGCTGCTGGGTAAGCGGTCCTTCGAAGGGGATGAGGCGTTCCATGGCGCGTTCGGCAAATTCTGGGGCGGGCACGACGGTGCGCCGCAGGGCCTTGGGAAGGGAACGAATAAGCTCGTTGACGAGCTCGAGCCGCAGGCCGGGGACGAGCCAATCGAAGCCTTCGGTATCGAGGCCGGCAAGCATGGGAACGGGAACCATGACGGTGACGCCATCGAGGGGATCGCCGGGCTCGAATTTATAGGTCAGCTCGTAATCGATGGAGCCCTTGCGCCAGTGATCGGGGAAGGAGACTTCGGTGACGTCGTGGGAGTCATCGACAAGCGTGGCTGGGTCGAAATTCAGCAGATCGGGTTTCTGGCGGCGCTTTTTCTTCCACCAGGAATCGAAATGCCGGCCCGTGGTGACCTTGTCTGGAATGCGCTGGTCATAGAAATCAAAGAGGGTATCCTCATCCACGATGAGGCCACGGCGGCGGGCCTTTTCCTCGTACTCGGCGGCCTCATCAAGGGCCTGCGCGTTTGCCTTGAGGAAGTCATGATGCGCATTCCACTCGCCGGCGATAAGCGCATTGCGGATGAACATATCGCGCGCAGCGACGGGATCCACGCGGTGATAGGGCACGGTGCGATCCGCGACGATGGGCACGCCGTAGAGCGTGGACTTCTGGTGTGCGATGGCGGCCGCGCGCTTGCGGGACCACGTGGGATCGGAATAGTTGTGTTTGAGCAGGTCGGCGCCGAGCTTTTCCACCCACGATGGGTCGATAGCGGCGACGTCGCGGGCCCAAAGCCGAGAGGTTTCGACGAGCTCAGCCGCCATGAGGAACTCCGGCGGCTTTTTGGATAAGGCGGAACCTGGAAAGACGAGGAAGCGGGTATTGCGCGCGCCGTGGAACTCCTTGGAATTACCGTCGCGGGCGCCGATATTGGATAGCAGTCCGGATAGCAGCGCGATGTGAATATCGTCGGAGCGGCGCTCGGTGGCTTCTTGGTAATCCCACCCCAGCTGCTTGGAGACGTCTTTGAGCTGGCGGACCAAGTCGAACCACTCGCGGATGCGCATGTAGTGGAGGAACTCCTGCTTCATGCGCTTGCGGAACTTATTGCCCGATTGCTCATTGCGGGTCTGCTTGATGTAATCCCACAACTTCAGCATGGACAAAAAGTCAGAGGTCTTGTCCTTAAAGCGCGCGTGCGCCTGATCGGCTTGCGCTTGGTAGTCCAGCGGGCGTTCGCGCACGTCTTGGATGGTCATGGCGGCAACGATGATGATGACATCGTGGAGGCAGCCGTTGGTATGGGCCTCGATAAGCATGCGCGCCATGCGTGGATCGAGTGGGATGCGGGCCAAGTTGCGGCCGGTTTCGGTCAGCGTGGGCTTCTCGTGCTTATCCTGGAGCGCCCCGAGCTCGTGGAGGAGGTTGAGGCCATCGCGAATGGCCTTGAACTGGGGTGGCTGGAGGAAGGGGAATTGCTCGATATCGCCGAGCTTGAGCGAGACCATCTGCAAAATGACGCTGGCCAGGTTGGTACGCAGGATTTCCGGGTCAGTAAATTCCGGACGGCTTTGAAAGTCCTGCTCGCTATAGAGGCGGATGGCGATGCCATCGGCGACGCGGCCGCACCTACCGGAGCGCTGGTTAGCAGAGGCCTGCGAAATCGGCTCGATGGGCAGGCGTTGCACCTTGGTCCGCGTGGAATAGCGCGAGATGCGCGCAGTGCCGGTATCCACGACGTAGCGGATCCCGGGTACGGTCAGCGAGGTTTCGGCGATATTGGTGGCCAAAACGATGCGCCGCCCGCGGTGATTGCTAAATACGCGGTGTTGTTCCTGGTTGGATAGGCGCCCGAAGAGGGGAGCAACCTCGACGTTTTTCCATTTTTTGGCCTCGATGGCTTCCATGGCATCGCGGATATCGCGCTCGCCGGGGAAAAAGCAGAGGATATCGCCGTCGCCTTCTGCCATGAGCTCCTCGATGGCCTCGGTTAAGCCATCGAGCGGGTCTTGATCCACCAGCTTTCCACCGGCCTCGAATTCGAGGGGACGGTAGCGGATTTCTACCGGGTACGTGCGCCCGGAGACCTCAATGATGGGCGCGGGGGTGCCATTGGGTTGGGCGAAGTGCTCGGCAAAACTTTCCGGATCGATGGTTGCGGAGGTGATGATCACCTTGAGATCGGGCCGCTTGGGAAGCAACCTCTTGAGATACCCCAAGAGGAAATCGATATTCAGCGAGCGCTCGTGCGCCTCATCGATAATGATGGTGTCGTATTTATTAAGGAAGCGATCGCGCTGCATTTCCGCTAGCAGGATGCCGTCCGTCATGAGTTTTACGGCGGTGTTATCAGAGACCTGGTCATCGAAGCGGATGGCGTAGCCCACCGACTCCCCAATGTCTTGGTCGAGCTCGGAGGCGATGCGCTCGGCGACGGTCCGCGCGGCGATGCGGCGCGGCTGCGTATGGCCGATAAGGCCGCGGCGGCCCCGGCCGATGTCGAGGCAGATCTTGGGGATCTGCGTGGTCTTACCAGAACCGGTTTCGCCAGCGATGATGACGACTTGGTTTTCTTCAATCGCTGCGGCGATATCGTCCTTGCGGGCGCTGACTGGCAGGGAATCGGGGTAGGTGAGTTGGGGGACGGCGGCATCGACAAGCGCGAGGCGATCTGCGGCAGCCTGGATATCCTGGCCGATTTCGCGCAGGGCCTTGGGGGCGCGTGCCTTCGACAGGCGGCGGCGGAAGCTGCGGGCCTCGGCGATGGTGACGTTGTCTAATGCTGCAAAAAGTTCATCGCGGCTAGGAGCCTGCGACGTCGTGGTTTCATGCTGTGTCATGGCTAATCTATGAGCTTACCCCGGTTACGTGGAGTGGAAAAAGTTGCTATAGTGAAAGCACTTATCTCAACGATACTTTTCTCGTTGCGCCCAACCCGAATGCAGAAGGAAGGCACCGCTGATGAACGACGATAAATCCGGTGGAAATGACGATTTTCCGCGCTATGAACCGACTGACCACCCAGAAGATCAGCCGAGCTACGGAAGCCTGCCGTCCTATGGCGGCAGCCACGAGAGTGGCAGCCACGAAAGCTCCGGAAACCAAGGATATGCGGGCTACCAAGCACAGGATAATACCGTAAATTCCGGCGGGTTTACCGGAAAGCCCTCGGCCATTGATTCGATTTCGTGGGCCTTTCGCACGGTATCTAAGAATTGGAAATTGTGGATCCTCGGTGCCTTGCTCGTTGGCGTCATTGTCATCGCTTTTTCCGGCGTAAGCATAGCCGTTGCTCCCGCAGAGGGTGCGGATGCCTCCGGTGCGGGATCCATTGTGCAGATCGTGTCCTACGTGATCATGGCCGTCGTCACCTTGTTGGTGATGCGGCTGGCGCTCTTCCAGATCGATGATCCGCGCACTGGGTGGAGCTATGTGGGCAAGGAAGTGCGGTGGTGGCAGCCGCTGGCGATCATGATCATCATCGGCATTATTACCTCGGTAGTAATGTTCATCTTCGTTGGTGGCTCGATTTTCCTCGGCCCAGACGCGGGCACCAACGCCACCGAGGACGAGGCATTGGAAGCCATGGCGGGATTTTTCGGAGTCATGGCTGTAGTGGCTCTCATCGGCCTATTCATCCAGCCGCTTTATATGCTGATGCAGTGGTTTGCAGCCGACGGTGACGGGGTTGGCCAGGCCATTAAGAACGGGTTTAAGGCCGGTAAAGGAAACTACGGCCAGCTCTTGCTGCTGACGGTGCTCAACGCGCTGATCACGATTGCCGGCGGCATCCTATTACTGGTTGGCTTGATTGTCGCCGTACCGGTTACGGTACTGTCTACGGCTTATCTGTTCCGCCAGTGTGCGGGCCGCGCGACCGGCCAAGCTGCGTAAGCGCTTAACTATTGTTGAAGGCCACCGAGGTATTGCTTCGGTGGCCTTCAACGTGTGTGGCGATTTAGTGCTCGAGCGAGCGGGCGAGGGCATTTTCATAAGCGGCGGTAATCAGGGTACCGAATTCGCGGAACTCTTCACTGCGTGCGGCAGAGGAGCGGAAGACGAGGCCGATTTCGCGCTCGGCGGTGACATCGGGGTCAAAGTAAGCTATGCCGAGGTTCTTGCCGTGGCATTCGGTGGCCAAAGCGGACTTGGGGATAAGGGTGCAGCCGAGCCCGCCCATGACCAACTGCATAATAGTGGTCAGTGATGAGGCGCGCGTGACGGAATTCGTTGCCTCTGCCGGGTTGACGTGGGCGTGCCGGCAGAGATCGACGATTTGGTCGCGGAGACAGTGGCCATCGTCAAGCAGCAGCAAATCCAAGTCCCGCAACTCCGCAACCTGGACGTCCGTACGCCCGGCGATGGGGTGATCGGGTGGGCTGACGAGGGCGAAGTCCTCGGTGTACAGAGGGCTGTCGACCATGCCCGTGGCCTCTGAAGGCAAGGCGAGGACGGCTAAATCGAGGTTGCCGTTGCGCAGGCGCGCGATGAGGTGCTGGGTTTGCTCCTCCACAAAGCGCGGCTCAAGTTCTGGGTAGGTCTCCGTAATCATCGCCAGCAAGTCCGGGAGGATATACGGGGCGATGGTTGGGATGACGCCGATGGTCAGCGGGCCGGACAGCGTGCCATGGGCGCCGCGGGCGTGCGCGAGGAAGGTATCGGCGGCCTCGAGGGTGGACTTGGCATAGGGCAATAGCGTTTCGCCGGCCGAGGTTACGATGACCTTGCGGGTGGAGCGCTCGATGAGTTGCACGCCGAGCCCCTGCTCGAGCGCTACCAGGCCCTGGGAGAGGGAAGGCTGAGAGATCTCCAGCTTCGCGGCAGCGGTGCCGAAGTGCTTATTTTCCGCCACGGTGACAAACGTGCGCAGCTGGGCAAGTGTTGGTCGATACTCTTTATTATGCATGCCTATCACTCTAACATTTATCTATAGGATTAGCTATTGACGTGACCGGAATTAATGGTATTGTCTTTGGTGTTGGGCCGGAGAGGGTCCGGCCCGTGGTCCTTGGCACAGGACTGTCGGAAACTTAAAAAAGATTACCCTTTTAAGAAGGAGTTGAAGAACATGCCTATCATGACCGTTGGCGAAAAGTTCCCAGAATTCGACCTCACCGCCCTAACCGGCGGCGACCTGCACAACGTTAACGCTAGCCAGCCAGAGGACTACTTCGAGCAGGTTTCTCTGGACAAGTACGAGGGCAAGTGGAAGGTCGTCTTCTTCTACCCCAAGGACTTCACCTTCGTGTGCCCGACCGAGATCGCTGCCTTTGGCAAGCTGGACGAAGAGTTCCAGGACCGCGACACCCAGGTGCTGGGCGGCTCCACCGATAACGAGTTCGCTCACTTCAACTGGCGCGCAACCCACCCGGACCTGAAGGACGTTCCGTTCCCGATGTTCTCCGACGTGCGCCACGACCTGATTCGCGCACTGGGCGTAGAAAACGCTGACGGCGTTGCTGACCGCGCAACCTTCATCATCGACCCAGATGGTGTCATCCAGTTCGTCTCCGTTACCCCGGACGCTGTGGGCCGTAACGTTGACGAGGTCCTGCGCGTCCTCGACGCACTGCAGTCCGAAGAGGTCTGCGCCTGCAACTGGGAGAAGAATGACCCAACGAAGAACATCGACAAGATGGACGTCGTTCAGTCCCAGCTTTAAGCATTAGTTACGCGTGAGCGCTGTCCCCGCCCCATGAGGCGGGGAGGGCCCGCACCCGACTTGCAATTTAAGTTACTGAGAAAAGATTGAGAAGGAGAAAGACTGTGTCTATCGAGAACTTGAAGTCAGCACTGCCTGAGTACGCCAAGGATCAGAAGCTCAACCTCGGCGCGTTGACCCGCACCACCGAGCTGGATGAAGAGCAGCTGTGGGGCACCCTGCTGGCCTCGGCGGCAGCTACCCGCAATGACACCGTGATTTCTGAAATCGCGGAAGAGGCGCAAGAGCACCTCTCTGAGGAAGCCATCAACGCCGCTTACGGCGCTGCCACCGTGATGGCAATGAACAACGTTGCCTACCGCGCCAAGAGCTGGTTGGGCGATGACTACGCACAGGTTAAGTTCGGCCTGCGGATGAACTTCATCTCCAAGCCGGGCGTGGAAGACGCTAACTTCGAGCTGTGGAATATCGCCGTGTCCGCTATCAACGGCTGTGAGCACTGCTTGGGCGCCCACACCCAGAAGATCAACGATGCTGGCGCGACCAAGGAGCAGGTCTGGGAGGCCATCAAGGTTGCTTCTGTCATTCAGGCAGTCGCACAGGCCGTCCAGATTGAGGCTGCACGCTAAAAGCGCTGCTTAATTAGCCTTGAGAATAAGCCACCCCCGCGCGCTGCTTTCGGTTTCCCATAGGATTCCGGGTGCAGCGCAGGGGGGTGGCTTTTATCGTTTTAGCTAACCCGCGTGTGATTAATACTCGACGCGCAACTCCGACAGGCGGACTTCACCGGCTTCATCGGAGGCATCCAGATCGACCGTGGCGACGAATTGATAGGCGCGATCTCCTGCCGGGTCCTTGATAATTTGCCGCACGGGCCAGCTGCGGGAGCTGGATTCTTCCAACCGGAAGTACTCCGGGCCGCGCGCCTCAGGGCCGGTATCAATATCGTCGTATTCGTCAAAGTAGTCATCCAAGACGGCGCCAAAATCGGGGACCTCGTCCAGATAATCCAATACCTCGGCCAGGCGGTCTTCTTCCTCCAGCGCGAAGAGTTGCGCGAGGCGGAACATGTAATTGCGCACCATGATGCCAAAGGCGCGTCGGTTAGCGGTAAGCGCAGTAGGATCTTCGACGCCGAAGGCCAGCTCGCGGTCGAGCGTATCTTGATCGATGGGGGAGTCCTCGCCGACCATCTGCGCCCATTCATCGACAAGCGAGGAATCCACCTGGCGGATAAGCTCGCCCAACCAGATAATGATGTCTTCAATTTGGGGCGTCGTATATTCATCGGGGATGGACTGTTTGAGGGTGCGCCAGGCATCGGTGAGGTAGCGGAGAATAACGCCCTCAGACCGGGCTAAGCCGTAAGTGGCCACCAAGTCTGAGAAGGTCATGGCGTTTTCCACCATGTCGCGCACCACGGATTTGGGCCGCAGCTCGAATTCCTTCACCCACGCATTGGTCTCCGCAAAGGTATCGTAGGCCTGCTCGAGCAGCTCCTCTAGGGGCTTGGGCCAGGTAATATCCTCCACGATATTCATGCGGTCGGTGTAGTCCACCCCGTCCGCCTTGAGGGCGGCAATTTCCTCCCCGCGCCGCTTCTTCTGCTGGGCCTGCAGCACCTGCCGGGGATCATCGAGGATCGCCTCAAAGACCGAGATCACATCAAGGTGATAGCTTTCCGCCTCCGGGTCCAACAGGGAGAGCGCGGCCAAGGCAAAGGGGCCGAGGGGCTGGTTCAGGGCAAAGTCGCGCGGCAACTCCCGCACGAGGTGGTAGGGGCGGCCGTAGATATCCAGCCCCTTGGTGGATTTTTGGACCACCCCGGAATCCACCAATCCACGGAAGAGGTCGAGGGCGGTGAGGATATCTTTATTCTGCTTGCTGCGGGGATCGTGATTATCGCGCAAGAGGTGGCGCATATGCGCATAACCATCGCCGTGGCGGGCTAAGACATTGAGCAGCATCGAACTCGAGACCCGGAATTGCGAGGTCAACTGCTCTGGTTCTGCTTCCGTCAGCCGCGCAAAGGTCTTCTCGGACCAAGAGACTTCGCCCTCGCGTGCGGACTTTTTCTTAAGCTTCTTGAGCCGCTTCGGGTCATCGCCAATGCGCCTGCGGGCCTTGGCATTTTCAATCTCATGTTCGGGGGCCTCGACGACGACGGTGCCTTCCGTGTCGTAGCCCGCACGCCCAGCGCGCCCCGCAATCTGGTGGAATTCGCGGGATTTCAAGATGCGCTGGCGTTGCCCATCAAATTTGGCCAGGCCGGTCATCAATACGGTGCGGATGGGCACATTGATGCCCACTCCCAGGGTATCGGTACCGCAAATGACCTTGAGAAGGCCGCGTTGCGCGAGGCGCTCCACAAGCCGCCGGTACTTGGGCAGCATTCCCGCGTGGTGGATGCCAATGCCCTTGCGAAGCAACTTTGAGAGGTCTTTGCCAAAGGCAGTGGTAAAGCGGAACCCGCCGATTTCTTCAGCGATGTTTTCCTTTTCCTCTTTGCTAATGATGCCAGACAGCGAGGTCAGGGCTTGGGCCCGTTCGGCGGCCTCGCGCTGGGAAAAGTGCACAACGTAAATGGGCGCCTTATTATGAGCGAGTAGCTCTTCGATGGTTTCGTGCACCGCGCTAAAAACATACGAGAAATCCAGCGGCACCGGGCGGGTGGACCCAGCCACCAGATTGGTCTCGCGCCCTGTGCGGCGGGTGAGATCTTCCTGCAGCCAGTCGGTATCACCTAGCGTGGCCGACATTAAGAGGAATTGCGCCTTGGGCAGTTCTAGGAGCGGCACCTGCCATGCCCAGCCGCGATCAGGATCGGAGTAGTAGTGGAATTCATCCATCACCACCTGGTCGATGTTGGCCTCGGCGCCATCGCGAAGCGCGATATTCGCAACGATCTCGGCGGTGGCGGCGATGATGGGGGCGTTGCCGTTTACGGTGGCATCGCCAGTCATCATGCCCACGTTCTCCGCGCCGAAGATTTCACACAGCGCAAAGAACTTCTCGCTTACCAGCGCCTTAATGGGCGCGGTATAAAAGCTCCGCTGCCGGCGGGCGAGGGCGATGAAGTGGGCGGCGTTGGCCACCATGGACTTTCCCGAACCCGTTGGGGTCGCGAGGATAACGTTATCTCTGGCCAGGATACCGAGCAAGGCCTCCTCCTGCGCGGGATATAGATTGATTCCCTTGCTGGTGGTCCACGAGTTAAAAGTATCCCAAATGGCCTCATCGATGAGGGACTCGGGGACTTCCGTTAAATCTGGCAGCTGTTGAGATAAGTTCACCCCCACCACCTTAGCGGCGATGGGGGCGGGTTCGTTAGATATCGTCGCCTAAGTCTCTGTCATCGTCATCGTTGGCAGAGTCTTCGCGGTCATCGATATCCGTGTGAATAATCTCCTCGCTATCGTCTTCATCGAGCGAGGCGAGGAAGGCTTCGAATTCTTCGCTGATTTCCTCAGCGCTGGGCACGGCTTCCTCGCCCGGCATGATGGCTTGCGGGTGCTCCTGGCGGTAGCGTTCCATGAAGGCATCGTACTGCTGCTCCAATTGCTGGACCACGCCCTCAATCTCTTCGGAGCCATTGACCTGCTCATCCAGCTGGCCCTCGACGCGGGAAATATCCGCCTCGATGCTGCCCAGCGGGATATTGAGTTGGGCGGCCTTAGCCACAGAGCCAAGGAGCTCCAGGGTCGCCTGCGGGTAGGGGGACGCGGCCAAGTAGTGCGGCACGTGCGCGGTATAGCCCGCCACCGTCCGGCCCTTATCCGCTAGGGCCTTTTCTATATAGAGCGCCGCGGCGCCCGGAACCATCATGGTCGAATCCATCTTGACCATGCTGTCCGTCAGGCGGGAGGCAGTACCGTGCGCGGTGACCACGGTGGGGCGGGTGTGCGGTACGGGCATCGGCGCAGCGTAGAGCATGATGGTGTCTTCAATATCGAATTTCTCCACCAGCTTGACCACCGCCGTGGTAAATGCGTCCCAGCGCATATCCGGCTCGGGGCCAGACAGAAGGAGGAAGGACTTGCCGGAATTATCCCGGAGCACCTTCAAGCCCAAATCCATGGGTTCTACCTCGAGTGCCCGGTCATTATCGATGGTGACGGCGGGGCGGCGGGAGCGATAATCGATGAGCTCATCAGAGTTAAAGGAGGCTAGCTGGCGGTTTTCCAGCGCGGCCTTGAGGTGATCGGCGCTCGACTCAACGGCCTGGCCCGCATCGGCATAGCCGTGCATGGCAACAATCATGGTGGGGCCTTTTCCTTCACCGGAATTGTCCTTGACCACCGGAGCGGGGTACTCCAATTCGTACATGCTGCGCTCTTCTTCGTGCATGATGTGTTACCTCCTTGGTCTCTTAATCTAGATCAACGACCGCCAGGACCGCACTATTCCCACACGCACTCAGTTCAGTGTTCGCGGAGTAGTTAAATAACCCATTATGCCCTAACGAGGCAACCGGCGCTAGGGCCGGTGCGGCGGGCCTGTGCATAACTGCTTGCCGATGCCCCCTTCCACCCACCTTATCCACAGATTTCGGCCCTCTGCCCGCGCTGGGCTTTCGGCAGTTGCCGCGGGCCCCGAAGCTAGAAGCCATGAAGATCACAACACCACTACAGCCCATCCGTACACCCGGCGATATCCTTGCCAATATTCCAGGAATCCTCGGATTCTTCCCAGCAGAGTCCATCGTGCTCATCTCCATCGAACCAACCCCAGCAGGCCGCACCATGGGTCCTGTCGCGCGCATAGACTTGTCCGATGTCCCCGCCGCCCTGCCAGAAATCATGAGCGCCTTTCACTGCGGCAACCCGGAAGTAGTCCTAGGCTTTATCATTTCCCAGCGCGAGGAAGTAGAGCTCTGGGAGATGATCGAATCGCTCTACCACTTCGAAGATGACGAGGGCACCGGAATCGATGCCTGCTGGCTGGTAGAAGAAATTGCAACGTCCACCGCCTACGACCTCGTCTTTGGCTTTAGCACCGGAAATGGCAAGGGCCCTATGCAGGCGTGGACTGAGGGAACCATTCCCGCTATTTCCACCAGTTCCTCTATGCGCGCCTGCGTAGAAAACGGCACCTTGCCGGAGCTTTCCCGCGACGAGCTTGTCCAACAATTCGCCCCGCACAACCCTTACTTCGGGCACGAAGAAATCGGGTCCATGCAGCGCTGCGCTGAGGAATTGTCGCGGCAGATGCGCGCCGGCCACGGCTACGGCACAACGGATCCAACGCGGGTGGTCCAACACCTCATCGCGGATGTGCAGTATGTATTAAGCGAGGTAGAGACGCTGGAAGAGACCCTAGACAACGAAGAATTACTCTGCGTGGGAGCGATGTGGATGTCGACGACGTGGATGCGCGACTTGGTCATCCGGGACCTCGTCGAATCCCCGCACGCGGCCGGTACCTTGCTCCTCGCCACGGCGCGCACCTTTGGCGGCACCATCCGCTTTAACGCGCTGGCGCTATTTGCCGCGACCCAGGTGGCGCAGAAATTCGGGCTCTATGCCGGCCCGGCGCTTACCGTCGCCATCGATGAGGCACCGGGGCACAATTTAAGCCAGCTCATCGCCCAGGCCTATCGCAGCGGAATGGGAGAACGCCTCATTACCAGCCTGAGCCGCGGTTGTGACGCGGCGCGGGAGGCAGCAGGTATTGATGCCGATGGCTTTGTGTAGCCCCGCGCTTTAGCGCCGCGCCGAATGCGCCCGATCGCCCAGCTGGCGCGTGAAATTCCACGCGTCGGTCACGATGGTTTCCAGGTCGGTGCGCTGGGGATTCCAGTCCAGCTCCCGCTTGATCTTATCTGAGGAGGCAATCAGCGTGGCTGGGTCTCCGGCACGGCGCGGGGCGATCTCCGCCGGGATCTCGTGGCCGGTGACTTTCCGGCACATCTCGATGACCTGCTTGACGGAGTATCCCTCCCCGGAACCCAAGTTATAGATCCGGTGGGTGCCAGGGGCATTGCTGTGGAGGGCAAGCACGTGGGCATCGGCAAGATCGCGGATGTGGATGTAGTCGCGCACCGGCGTTCCATCCGGGGTATCCCAATCCGTGCCAAACATGAAAATCTTATCGCGGTGCCCCAGAGCAACCTGCAGGACAATGGGGATGAGGTGGGTTTCAATCTCGCGGTTTTCGCCGATAGAGCCGTAGGCGCCAGCGACGTTGAAATAGCGCAGGGACGTTGCCGCGAGCCCAAAGGCCTGTGCAAAAGAGGTAATCATGTAGTCGATAGCCAATTTGCTAGCGCCATAGGGGTTCGTGGGCTGGGTCGGCATGTCCTCAGTAATAGGGACCTGCTCCGGTTCGCCGTAGGTGGCTGCGGTGGAAGAAAAGACGAGGCTTTTGACATCGTTATCGCGCATGGCGTTGAGCAAGCGCAACGTGGTTACGACGTTGTGCTGCCAATATTCGTCCGGCTTTTCCACGGATTCACCGACGAGCGAGCGGGCGGCGAAGTGGAGGACGCCCTCGAAGCCACCCTCACCCAGTACCTCTGCGGCTTTGTCGGCCACATCGCCTTCTACCACGCGGGCCGAGGGCGGCACGGCATCCCTATTGCCCGTAGAAAAGTTATCGATAATGGTGACGTCGTGGCCTTGCTCAACGAGGACTGCGGAACACACGCTTCCGACATAGCCAGCACCGCCGGTAACCAAAAGCTTCATGGCCTAGACCTCCACGCGCACGGCGTGTGCGAGATCATCTGCCAAGGTGATGACCTTACCCGAGGGAGTGGTAAGCGAAATCGTGCCGCCATTATTGACCACGGTGACCTCGGTACCGATGCGGATGCCAGCCTCTGCGAGTTCCCGGAAGGTGGCCTCATCCACCTGCAAGATCTCGTTAATCTGGATAATCTTGGCGGACTTCTCTTCGCCATCGGGGAGATCGATAGCCCTCGTCCCGATCGATGGCTCGGGGACCTGGAAGCCCAGTTCTGCCAGCGCCGGAATGGGGTTGCCAAAAGGCGAGCGGCTGGGGTCATCGAGGACCGATACCATGCGCTTTTCCACCTCCTCGCTCATCACGTGCTCCCAGCGGCAGGCCTCATCGTGGACCTTGCTGATATCGAGTCCGAGGACATCAGTAAGCAAACGCTCCGCGAGTCGGTGCTTGCGCATCACTGCCGTAGCCAGTTCGCGTCCCTTTTCGGTTAGATCCAAGCTCCTGTCCGAACGAACGTGGAGGAGGCCATCGCGCTCCATGCGAGCAACGGTTTGGGATACGGTAGGTCCGGATTGCTCTAGGCGTTCCGCAATCCGGGCGCGCAGGGGAGTGATGCCTTCTTCTTCCAATTCATAAATGGTTCGAAGGTACATCTCAGTAGTATCAACGAGGTCCCTCACGTGGGCATCCCTTTCTTTGAAAACAGTAATGCGTGCCGTGCGCAAAGCAGACAGCGCTTTTTACATTCTGTATCCAGACTAGCTTAAGTCGCCCTAAGTTTGCTGGAGAGATTTTAAGGAGACGAGTTTTCGCTCGCCGCTTGCATAGAGAACGCGACCTCGAAAGCGCACTGGGAAATTTCTCGGCGGCACAGTCGAGGTCGCGATTAAATAAGGTTCAGGAGGCGAAAAGTTCTATAGCGCGTACTCGCGCAGGCGGTCGGCGCGGTTGCCATCGCGCAACTTTGCCATGACCTCACGCTCGATTTGGCGTACGCGTTCGCGGGAGAGCCCGAACCGGCGACCAATCTGGTCAAGGGTGCGTGGCACGCCGTCATCCAAGCCGTAGCGCAGGCGAATGACGTCCTGCTCGCGCTTTTCTAGGGTGTCGATGACGCCGCGGATATCGGAGTGGCGCATGGAGGCCACGACGGCGGTCTCAGCATCGGTGGCCTCAGCATCCTCGATGAAGTCACCCAATGGGGCTTCCTCATCGGTGCCGACGGGCATATCGAGCGAGACGGGATCGCGGGACTGGCGCAGCAGCATCTCGATCTTGTTCTCATCGATGCCGGATTCTTCAGACAGCTCCTCATTGGTCGCCTCGCGGCCCAAGGACTGATACATCTCACGCTTGATGCGGGAAAGCTTATTCACCTGTTCCACCAGGTGGACTGGCAGGCGGATGGTGCGCGATTGGTCGGCCATGCCGCGGGTAATGGCCTGACGGATCCACCACGTGGCGTAGGTGGAGAACTTAAAGCCCTTGGCGTAATCGAACTTTTCCATGGCGCGGATGAGGCCCAGGTTTCCCTCTTGGATGAGGTCCAATAGCGGCATTCCGCGGCCGGTGTAACGCTTGGCCAGGGAGACTACGAGGCGAAGGTTTGCCTCCAGCAGGTGGGAGCGGGCCTTCTTGCCTTCGCGGGCCAAGATCTTCAGGTCGCGCTTTTCTGCGCGCGTCAGCTTCTCTGCATTATTGAGCTTGTATTCTGCGTACAGGCCTACCTCGATGGTTTGCGCGAGTTCAACCTCGTCCTCGGCACTGAGCAGGTCGGTCTTACCGATTCCGTTGAGGTAGACGCGTACCAAGTCCGCGGAGGGATTGTCATTGGTTTGATTGCGGCGAGACCCGCGGTCTACTTCCTGTTCTTCATCAGTAGTGGCAGTCGAAGTGCCATTGGCGGTGTTGGCAGATGGATTCGTCATCTTTTCAGCCTCCTGAAATTGTCGCCTGTTTCAAAAAGTACAACGGTGTGAGGACGCATTTAGTTCCCACCCATCCTGAAATGTTTAAAACAGCGACGTGCCGGGCGGTGTGCCCCACCTTTTTGGGGGCGTCGGCAAGCGCATGCGCCACGTGAATGCAGTAAAAATGCTACATCCACGTGGCGGGGTAGTCTTAGCCGCGGACCTGTACGAGGTAGCGATAGACCGTGGGTTCAGATACGCCGAGCCGGGTGGCCGCCGCGGCGATGCCGCCTTTGAGGAGGAAGAAGCCAGCATCCTCGAGGGAAGCGATGACCTCTAGCCGTTCGTGGCGCTGCATCGACTCGACCGGGGTGGAGTGCGTAGAAATCGCGGAATCCAGCATGGAGTCCAAGAGATGCTCGACGTTGGAGCGCAGCGATTCGCTGTAAGGTGCCTCCGGCTTTTTCTGCGCGGGTGCTTCCGGGGCGGGAGTGCGCTGCGGTGCGGTGGTGCCGGGGTAGCCGCCGAAGGCCTTCGCCTTATCGATGGCCGGCTCGGTACCGCCTATCAACGCGTTAGCCGCATCGCGGATCTGGATAAGCTCGGATAATTCCACATTGATGCAAAGCATGCCGCGCATATGGCCGGTGGCATCGCGCAGGAAATAGCTCGAGGAGCGGCAGACTTTTCCCTCGCTATTGACCGCGCGGTACCCCGTCATCATAGGAACGGCCGCGGCGTCGCCCTGTTTCATGAACCAGAGCGCAAAGTCTGTGACCGGGCCGCCTAGTTCGCGGCCGGAAATGTGCCCATTGGCAATGGCGATGATGGATTTATCGGGTACATCGAGATCATGGAGCACGATTTCGGTGTTGGGGCCCATGGCCTGACCGAGGAAATCGACGAGTGGTATGTACTGCTCGAGGAAGTTTTCTTCGGGGGCATGGCTGCTAGAAAGATTCATCAGCTGAAGCATGTCCTTATAATTCCTGTCAGATTATTGATAAGGTACCACAAAGTAACGACAAAGGAGGCGAGTACCCGGCCGTGCCCAAGTACTCGCCTCCTTTTAGGGCGCTCTTTCCGGAGCCTAGGTTGCCGGCATTAACCACATACCGGGATAGGTGGGTGGACGGCAAGGGCGAGGCCGCCTTGTGAGGTTTCCCTGTACTTGGCGTTGATATCCTTGCCGGTGTTGTACATAGTCCAGATGACCTCATCGAGGCTGACACACGGCTTGCTTTCGCGGTCCAGGGCCATGCGTGCGCTGGTGATGGCGTCTACCGCCGCTACGGCATTGCGCTCGATGCAAGGGACTTGCACCTGGCCGAGGACCGGGTCACAGGTCAGGCCCAATTTGTGTTCCATGCCGATTTCGGCCGCCACGCAGACCTGTTCCGGCGTTGCCCCCATCAGTTGGGCCAACCCGGCCGCGGCCATGGAACAAGCGACGCCGATTTCTCCTTGGCAGCCTACTTCCGCACCGGAAATGGAGGCATTCATCTTGTAGAGCGCGGCGATGTGGTTGCAGGCGAAGATATAATCCGCGAACATGCTCGGGGTAACCGGCTCGACGAATTCATCGAAATAGGCCAGCACCGCAGGCACGACGCCGCATGCGCCGTTGGTGGGTGCGGTGACGACGCGGCCACACGCGGCATTTTCCTCCGAAATGGCCAGGGCAAACATATTCACCCAGCTCAAAATGTTGAGGCCATCGTGCGGGTCGGATTGTTCCAGCCTGCGCTTCAGGGCGGCGGCGCGGCGCGGTACGAGCAGGGCACCGGGGAGCGGGCCATCGGTGGTGGAGCCGCGCTTGATGCCGGTGTACATGACATCGCGGACCTTGCGCAGGTGCTCGTCGATGTCCTCGTCGCTGTGCAGCGCCCGTTCGTTGGCCCGACCGAGCTCCGGCAGCGTCATATTATTGGTTTCGCACAGCGCCAGTAGTTCTTCCGCGCTGGAATAAGCGAATGGAACGTCGACGGTATCTTGGCCGCGCATGGCGAAGTCTTCTTGCTTGACGATGAACCCGCCGCCTACCGAGTAGTAGGTCTTGTGCAGGATGTCTTCCTCGCCGGCAAAGGCGATAAGGCACATGCCGTTTTCGTGCATGGGGAGGTATTCATCGTGGAAGTAAAAGCCGCCGTCCTTGGGGAAGCTCACCGTGTGCGTGCCACCGAGCAGGAGCGTTTCGCTCTGGTTGACCTCTTTCATGAAGGCGGAGATGCCGTCGATATCGACGCTTTCTGGTTCTTCGCCGGCCAGGCCCAACAGGATGGCCTTATCGGTGGAGTGGCCCACACCAGTCAAGGACAGGGAGCCGTAGACGTTAGCCTGGACGCGGGTGACCTTATCCATGAGGCCTTTTTCTTTGAGCTCATCGACGAAGGCCTTGCCGGCTTTCATTGGCCCAAGCGTGTGTGAGCTTGAGGGGCCGATACCAATCTTGAACATATCGAAGATGCTGATGAACATGGTTTTCTCCTGGAAAATCCTGAGAAGCGGGTGCTGCTTAGAAAGCCTGCACGATGGAGTAGATGATGGTGGCGAGGGCAACGAGGCCCATGATGAAGACGAAGTAGTTGGAGGCCTTGCCCTTGAAGCGGGCGAGCGCTGGGACCTTGTGGATGGCGACCATCGGGATAAGGAACAGCATGATGGCGATGGTCGGGCCGCATAGGGTCTCAATCATGCCGAGGATGGAAGGATCCGCCCAGGCAACGAGCCATGCGGTAACCAGCATGAAGACGAGCGTGATGGTGTCGAGCTTGTGGCTGGATTCTGCATCATCTTTATTAGCATTCTTGCTGCCTTTGACAAGGAGGCCTTCGAAGCCTTCTGCAGCGCCCAAGTAGTGGCCCAAGAAGGACTTGGCTACGGCAATCATGGCGATGATGGGGGCAATCCACTGGATGACGGGGTTGTCAAAGTGGTTGGCCAGGTAAGACAAGATGGTGATGTTTTGTTCCTTGGCCTCGGCCATATCCGCAGGCGATAGGCTCAGCGCGCAGGAGAAGACGAAGAACATCACGACGACGACCATGAGGATTTCCGCGCGGAGCAAGATCTTGCGGGACTTGTATTCCGCGTACTTGCCGTAGGTCTGGCGGCGGTCGACGGCGAAGGAAGAAATCATGGGCGAGTGGTTGAAGGAAAAGACCATGACTGGGACCAAGAGCATCAAGGTAATGCCCATGCTGTGTCCAGAGGCTTCGCGTGCGACGCTGAGGTCGAAGCTGTCAAAGAGTGCGGTATTCCACTTGGGGATGAGGTACAGCGAGAGCAGCACCAAGATGCCGATGAACGGGTAGACCAAGTAGGACATGACGTGGACGACCACGTTTTTGCCCATGCGCACAACGAGGATGAGGCCGCCTACGAGGACAAGCGAGGTAAGCCAGCGATCTGGAGGGGTGATACCTAGCTGGTGTTCCAGGAAGGAGTTCACCGTGTTGGTGATGGTTACCGAGTACACCAACAGGATGGGGTAGACGGAGAGGAAGTAGAGGATATTCATCAACACGCCGGCTTTAACGCCGAAGTGTTCCTCCACGACGTCGGTGAGATCGCCGTCTGGCTTTGAGCTGGAGAGGACCAGGCGGGTCATGCCGCGGTGGGCCCAATAGGTCATCGGCAAGGCGACGACGGTCATGATAAGAAGCGGGATGATGCCGCCGATGCCCGCGTTGATGGGAAGGAAGAGCACGCCGGCACCAATGGCGGTGCCGAATAGGGAGAGCATCCATACGGTGTCTTCCTTATTCCACGCTGGGGCGCCTTCTTGCCCCGCAAAGGGGGTCTCTATGCCGTCAGCGGGTGGCTTTTCTTCTGCGGGTAGTTGTTCCGGAATCTGCGCGTCGTGTTCCGGGTGCTCGACTTGTCCGTGGCGCAAGAGCTTGTGGGACATTTTCTTTCCTCCTCTGCATGGGGTTGACCGAAGCTTGAGGGCTCCTGTCACCCTGGAGTGAGAAAATATTTTCTCTCACCAGCGTGCGCGGGCAAGGGCCTGAAATTAATCTTTCAGCTTGTATCCAGCCCATTCGCTTCGTTACACGTTAAGTATAAGCCCACGGTAATGCTGTTTGATAATAAATTATTACATTTTGAGTAGGTTAATTATCACTCTAAAAAAGCTTGCGCGGCACCCAGAGATATGCATTGTTGAACAAAGTGGGCGGTTGTGCGATCTGGCTCATAGATAGCCGCGGGCGTGGGCGGGCACTCGTGCAGGTAGGCGCCGGATAAAGAGAAAATGCGGGAGAAGAAATTAGGTCTCGACCAAAACCGTGAAGGGCCCCTCGTTGACGGACGATACGCGCATCATAGCCCCGAATTGGCCTGATTCGACCGCGATATTACGCTCGCGGAGTCGCTCGATGATGTACTCGATGACCGGCTCGGCCTCTTCTCCCGGGGCCGCATCGGCCCATGATGGGCGCCTCCCTTTGGCGGTGCGGCCATACAGCGTGAACTGACTGACCACCAAGACTGGGGCTCCGGCATCGGCAACCGATACTTCACCGTCTAGGATGCGCAGCTCCGCTATCTTGCGGGCCATCTTTTCTGCACGCGGTTTCCAATCGGCTAAATCCTCTCGGGAGACACCGACGAGGGCTAAAAGCCCACCCGTCTCAGGGCAGTCGATGGCGCCGACGGTCTCGCCCGCAACGGTGACGGCTGCTTCGGATACGCGGGTTAGGACTGCGCGCATGCTTGTATCTTCCTTTCCTGGCTATTCAGTGCTCTTCAGTGTTATTCGGCGCTAATCGGTGTAGGCAGCCGGGGAAGCGTCATCCTCGAGCAACAGATCGGCGGGGATGAGCAGGCCATGGCGAACCATATCGATGATGGCGGGAAGCGCGGCCGCGGTCAGTTCTGTCTCATCGAAGCCGTGCGCCACCGCATACAGGCCAACGGTCTCTCCAAGGTTGAGCCCGTGGGGAGAAAGGCCAGCTACGATTGCTGCCAAGTGTTCATCGACTTCGTGGCTCCACCGGGACCATCGGTACGCGTCAGGCGGATAACCGCCCGGCTAAATCCTTGTTTATTATCGGTATCGGCCACACTGACTTCTTCTTTCGCCACCTGTGGGCGCACCTGGAAGTGCTTTCCCTCCAGCTCACCAGGAACCAAGTCGCGCAGCCATGCCACGCGGGCGAAGTATTCCTCCACCTCGGGTCCCAATGGGTCGCTAAAGTACTGCGGCATTTCTTCAGCCAAGATATCGGAGGGTGCGGCTTCGGCAATTTTTTGGATGGCGACGAACCCAAACCCGATACCCGTGACATCGTGATGGTGGAAATGATCCAGCCAGGCCTTAGAGCGCGCCTTGCCCTCGTCGCTGCGCACATCCAACGATTCATCCTTCAGCCACGTGGATACGTAGAGGGAAGGATCGGCGACATCCCGCTGAATGATCCAGGCAGCCACACCCTTATCCGGCAGCCACGAGGCCACGCGCTGCTGCCAAGTCTGCCCACCGGTATGCACCCAGGCGGCGAGCAAATGCGCGGTTCCGCCCGGGGCGAGGTGGTCAACGGCCTGAGAAACAACCAATTCGCTTGCCCCATCCAAGTTCAAGCCAGAATCGCGATAGACATGGCCCACCTCGGGAAGGCCAACGACGAACGGGGGATTGGCCACGATGCGGTCAAAGGTGCGCCCCGCAACGGGCTCGAACCACGAGCCCTCTACAAGCTCTACCTCTGTACTAGCCCCCGCGGCAGCGACGGTGGCGCCGGCCAAATCAAGCGCGCGCCGGTGGACATCTGTCGCGGTAATGCTGCGCGCGCACTCGAGCTGACCCAACAATTGCACTCCCGAACCGGTGCCCAGATCGAGCACCGTTGATACCGGGCTTACCGGCGTCGATTGCAAGAGTGAGAGGCTTGCCGCCCCGACACCCAAGACGTGATCCGCGCCGGGGACGTGGCTCACCAGCGAGGCATCGACATCGGAAAAGACGAGGCGGTTGGAGCCGACGATGATATGGGGCCGGATATCGAGGGCAATGTAGATGCTGCCGCAATCATCGGAAAGCGCCACGCCGGCATCTAGGAGCTTGGCGGCAAGGCGGGCCCCGAGGGCATCGGCAAGCAGCGTGGCAGGCAGATTCTCATGCAGCAGGAAGAAGCGGATGAGCGTATCCAGCTTGGTATTGCCGGCGGTGCCGCGCGCCACCGCGGCAGGCTCACCGCGGTAGAGGGCCTCCGTAAGCTCCGGGCCCAAATGCCCCGCTAAACCATCGGTAGTAAAACCGGCCTGCGAAAAAGCCTCCGCTAGCTCTGGGGCAAGATCGCGCACCGCGGCGGCATCGAAATGAGGGCCAAAGGACGTCATGCTGGGAGAAGATCCTTTCCAGTCGTGCTATTCATGCGGGTTATGCGCCTAATCGGAGGCAGTATCGTCATGGTCAATAACGGAATGCTGAGATTCGATTGCCTTGGAGCCGCCGCGGGAAATCTGTTGGTTCTGATACTGCGAATATAGCTGACGATTCATCGCGGGTTTATAGACATTTTTATCGCGCTTGTCCTTCTTCTCCCCGCGGCTATTGCCAATGACCACGGCAATCCACGGCAAAGGAAAGGTCACGCCCACGATAATCGCCGCGAGCAGCCACCAATGCAGGTATAAAAAGACCCCGGCAATGAGCAGGGACGGCACGCGCAGGAATTGGAAAAATCCGTACCACAGCTCCCGGCGCCTGCGATCTTGTGCGGGCGAGAGCTTGGCATCCGTGATGAGAAAACGTTCCTTTTTGCCAAACACTTAAATTACGCACCTCCCTGGAGCGCGGCGCGTAACCCTACAAGAGGGGAGAGGAGAGCCGGCAATGGAGTGCGTAGAGTGTGCATATTCTCCAAGAGTAGACGCATGACTCGCAAAGTTCGATGCAGATGCGGCAAAATGGGGTGCGTGACTACGACTACGAAGACAATTGAACGGCCAGATATTCGTGAAGACACTTCGACGACGGATAATGACACGCCGAAGTTCTTCCACTACGTCAAAAAGGATCAGATACTCGATTCCGCGGTCAACGGCAAGTACGTCGTTGCCCTGTGCGGTGAGACCTTCCCGGTAACCAAACAAGCAAAGCCGGGCTCGCCGGTATGCCCCGATTGCGAACGCGTTTTTAAGGGTCTCCGCCGCAAGTGAGGACGTTTAAGAAGACGAACCTCCGCGCGTGGCAGCAATCAGCCCTCGATAAATTCCTCGCCACCAAGCCACAAGACTTTATGGCCGTGGCGACCCCAGGTGCGGGTAAGACCACCTTTGCTCTGCGCATCGCGACGGAACTCATGGAAGATCGCACGGTAGAGCGCGTCATCGTTGTGGTGCCGACCGAGCACCTGAAGACGCAGTGGTCTGCCGCCGCCGCGCGGGTGGGCTTGGCCTTGGATCCTGCCTTCACGAATTCCTCTGCGGTCAACCCCAGCATGGATGGCATCGTGGTGACCTATGCCCAAGTGGGCATGCACCCATTCAAGCACCGCGCCGTTGCCTCCGCGCGGCGCACCTTGGTGATCTTGGACGAGATCCACCACGCCGGTGATGCCAAAAGCTGGGGCGATGGCGTCAAGGAGGCCTACGACGACGTCAACCACCGCCTCGCGCTGACCGGTACGCCGTTTCGCTCCGATGAATCACCCATCCCCTTTGTGCGCTATGAGGACGATGGGGAAGGCCACAAGGTCTCGCGCGCCGACCACACTTACGATTACGGCGATGCGCTTGCCGATGGCGTCGTGCGCCCCGTCGTCTTCTTGTCCTACTCCGGCGAGGCGCGCTGGCGGGACTCCGCCGGGGAGGAGCACTCCGCGCGCCTGGGTGACATCATGAACGTGGAACAAACCGCGCGCGCCTGGCGCACCGCGCTCGATCCCAAGGGCGAATGGATCCCCGCCGTGCTGCAGGCGGCGCACACCCGCCTCATGCAGATGCGGCGCAATATGCCGGATGCCGGCGGACTCGTGCTCGCTTCCGATACCACCACCGCCCGCGCCTACGCGAAAATCCTCAAGCAACTCTCCAATACCCCAGTCTCGGTCATTTTGTCCGATGACCCAGGCTCCTCGGACCGCATTCAAGAATTTGCGGACTCCACCGATGAATGGATGGTTGCCGTACGCATGGTGTCCGAGGGCGTTGACGTGCCCCGCCTCGCGGTGGGCGTTTACGCCACCTCCGCGTCAACCCCCTTGTTCTTCGCCCAGGCAATCGGCCGCTTCGTGCGCTCCCGCATGCCGGGTGAAACCGCCTCGGTATTCCTGCCCTCCGTCCCCGTGCTGCTCGGCCTTGCAGAGCACATGGAAAAATCCCGCGACCACGTCCTGGGCAAAGAAAAGACCGAGAAAGAAGGCTGGGACGACGAGCTACTCGAGCAGGCAAACCAGAAAAAGACCGAACCGGACATGCTGGAAAAGTCCTACGAGTCCTTAGGCGCCGAAGCCGAATTCTCTGGCCTGCTCTATAACGGATCGCAGTTTAATACCGGCGATATGACCTCTGATGAAGAAGCCGATTTCCTTGGCATCCCCGGGCTCCTCGATGCCGACCAGGTCAAAGACCTACTGCGCAAGAAGCAATCCGAGGAAATGGACCGTCGCGAGGCTGAGGAAAAAGCGCGCCGGGCAGCCGAGGCAGAAGAGGCCCACCGCCGCAAGATTTACGGCATGGGTCATGCGCCCGCCGCGAAGCAGCAAGAGTCCGATTCCGCAGAGGAAACCGGTGTGGTGGATGAGCTCGGCGCGCTGCGCAAGGAGCTCAACACGGTGGTCTCCATCGCTGCGCAAAGCTCTGGCCGGCCGCACGGTGCCATCCATACCGAGGTCCGCAAGGCCTGCGGTGGGCCGCCCACCGCGTTATGCAGCGCGGACCAACTGCGCGAGCGCATCAATTACTTGCGCAAGTGGTAGCGTGCCTCCTTGTGGCTGGTTGGCTGCTGGCCGGCTAGCTGGCGGCGCGCCGCTGTCGCCGCGCCAGCCCCGCAGGAGGGTAGTAGGCACATTAAAAGGCCGCACCACGGTGGTGCGGCCTTAATGCTGTGCGGGGCGGGCGATCTAGTTAGTCGAGATAATCGCGCAATACCTGCGAACGAGAGGGGTGGCGCAGCTTCGACATCGTCTTGGACTCGATCTGACGGATGCGCTCGCGGGTAACGCCGTAGACCTGGCCGATCTCGTCTAAAGTGCGCGGCATGCCATCGGTAAGCCCGAAGCGCAGGCGCACGACGCCAGCTTCGCGCTCAGACAACGTGGTCAGCACGTCCTGGAGCTGGTCCTGCAGCAACGTGAAGGACACGGCATCGACGGCGATGACGGCCTCAGAGTCCTCGATGAAGTCACCCAACTGAGAATCGCCCTCATCACCGATGGTCTGGTCCAGCGAGATGGGCTCACGCGCATACTGCTGAATTTCCATCACCTTTTCTTCGGTGATGTCCATTTCCTTTGCCAGCTCCTGCGGGGTGGGCTCGCGGCCCAAGTCCTGCAGCAGCTCGCGCTGGATGCGGCCCAGCTTGTTGATGACCTCCACCATGTGAACCGGGATGCGGATGGTGCGGGCCTGGTCAGCCATTGCGCGGGTAATGGCCTGGCGGATCCACCACGTGGCGTAGGTAGAGAATTTATAGCCCTTGGTGTAGTCGAACTTTTCCACCGCACGGATAAGGCCCAAGTTGCCTTCCTGGATAAGGTCCAAGAAAGCCATGCCGCGGCCGGTATAGCGCTTGGCTAAGGAGACCACAAGGCGAAGGTTGGCTTCCAACAGGTGGTTCTTAGCCTTGCGCCCGTCCCTTGCGATGCTGCGCAGGTCGCGCTTTTCCATGGGGGAGAGCTTGGCAGCCTTATCGCCCTCCGCGCGAGCCTTTTCCATCTCGTCCATGCGGTGCTGCGCGTACAGGCCAGCCTCGATGCGCTTTGCCAAAGAGACCTCCTGCTCAGCATTCAGCAGGGCAACCTTACCGATCTGCTTGAGGTACGCACGCACGGAGTCGGCGGAGGCGGTCAGCTGAGCATCCTTGCGTGCCTGGCGCAGGGCGACGGATTCTTCCTCATCCCAGACCGAGGATGTATCTTCTACTTCGTCCTCGTCTTCTTCTTCGCCCAACTCTTCCTGAATATCGTCTTCATCGAGGTCAGTGGGGGCATCGAATTCGTCCTCTTCGATGTCCTCATGGGTGGGGTCGAAGTCGACGTCTTCCGCAGGGGTGTCTTGCTCAACGGCGTCGAGCTGATCCTCTGCGTCCTCAGCTTCCGACGGTGCTTTCTCCGCGGAGTTTGCGGGGGAGTCTTGCGGTTCCGCCGCAGAGGCTCGCACGGTCTTTTTGACAGCTTTCTTGGCTGATTTCTTCGCTGACTTCTTGGCGGTCTTCTTAGCCGTTTTCTTGGCAGTCTTTTTCGCCGTCTTTTTAGCTGTCTTCTTGGCGGTTTTCTTCGCCGTTTTCTTTGCCGTCTTTTTGGCGGTCTTCTTTGCAGGAGTAGATGCCTCGACAGACTTATCGTCCTCGCCGAGTGCCTGGTCTGAAGAATCAGTGGCTGCCACGTACGCCCTTTCGACTTACTACTTGATGGGAATAGCTCACCGCACCCGCACAGGGTGGCAATAGCATTAAGAAATGCTAGCGGGTGTAGGCCTTATGCAGGTCAGACACGCCCGAGAGCCATGCAATTTTGGATCGACCGCCCAGTATAGGCGATTTTTGCACAATGCCGGTAGATAGGGTTACTGCAACGGCGATTTTATGGCTCTAGGCCTTCTAATACCGCCATCGCTGCACCTACAATACCCGCACGATTTTGCAACTGTGCAGGCATTACGGGGGTATCAATAGTTAAGTGGGGGCCCCATTTGTGGAATTTGCGAGATATGCCACCCCCGATGAGGAAAGCCTGGGGATTAAATAATTTCTCGTATTCCTGCAGCACACGATTGAGCCGAGGCGCCCACTCCTTGTACTTCAGTCCTTCGCGTTCCTTGGCGGCGGAGGACGCAATCGCCTCGGCCTCGTCAGTTCCCACCATGAGGTGGCCAAGCTCAGTATTGGGGAAGAGCTGACCGTTGAGGAAGAAGGCTGACCCGATGCCGGTTCCCAGCGTCAAAAAGATGACGGATCCGGTTTTGGCCAACTCGTTTCCATACGCGACTTCCGCAAGGCCTGCGGCATCGGCATCATTTAAGACCACAAAGTCAACGTCTAGATAACGCGAAAACAACTCGGTGGTATCCACGCCTATCCACTCAGGTGAGATATTGGCAGCGGAGTGCACCGTGTGGTTCGACACCACCGAGGGCAAGGTGATGCCGACGGGCTTGTCCCACTCTTTTTCGCGCACAATTTGGGCGACCACCGTGGCTACCTCATGTGGTGTGGATGGCTGTGGGGTAGGGATCTTCAGCCGCGGGCCCACGAATTCACCGTTTTTGAGGTCGACTTCTGCGCCCTTAATGCCTGAGCCGCCGATATCGATGCCAAATGAGTGGCCAGTATGAGTAGTCATGCTCGCAAGTGTAGAAGAAGGCACAATGGTTGGCATGGATCATGACATAGATTTTCTGCAGCTGCGAGATTTTGCGGAATCTACCGCCGTGCGCGCGGCCGCACTTATCCGCACGCACCGCGCCGACTTGGTTGCTGGAGACGGTATTGCGGCACATACCCAGACAAAATCGAGCGCCGTCGACCCGGTGACGGAGGTCGATACCGCCACCGAGGAGTTTATTACGCGCACGATTAAGGAAAGCCGCCCTGGCGATGGCCTATTAGGTGAGGAAGGCGCGAGCTTCGACGGGACGACCGGGGTCAGGTGGATTGTGGACCCCATCGACGGCACGGTCAATTTCCTTTACGGCATTCCGGACTACGCGGTCTCCATCGGCGCGGAATACGATGGCCGCCTGGTAGCAGGCGCTGTGGTCAATGTGGCGCGGGGGCAGGTGTATTCCGCAGCGGCCGGCGAAGGTGCCACGGTTGCCACTGCGGATGGCACGCGGTCTTCGCTACGGTGCGGTGAACAAGATGACCCCGCGCTTTCCTTGGTTGCGACGGGATTTGGCTATGGCGCACAGCGGCGCAAGCAACAGGCGGAGCTGCTGACCAAGTTGCTGCCGCAGGTCCGCGATATCCGCCGCATTGGAGCAGCCGCCCTCGATCTGTGCCGCGTGGCCGAGGGGAGCGTAGATGCCTATTTTGAGCACGGCATTAACGCTTGGGATTTTGCCGCCGGTGCTCTCATTGCCCGCGAGGCGGGTGCGAAGGTCCATCACCCAGGGCTGGACAAGGGGTCCGCTGATGGTGAATTAACCTGGGCCGCGGGGGTGAATTTGGCACCCGCATTTGAGGATCTTTTGGCAGGACATGGCGCTAAGGAAGCGATGCGGGGGTGAAGGATCTTAGAATTTCTTAGCAGCGGGATGACATATCGGTGTTTGTCCTTTACTATGCGCGATCGATAAACAACTATTCCTAAAGCAAATCGACTTATAGGGGCGTGCAGTATGGCCACCGATTATGACGCACCGCGCCGCGGTGCAGAAGACGAACTTGAAACTGACTCTTTAGAGGGACTGAAAGCAGCTGAACCCGAAAGCAACGGCATGGATGACGATGGCGAAATCGTCGAAGCATTCCAACCGCCATCAGTTGACCTCACCGGCGAAGAGCTCAACGTACAGGTCGTTCCCCGTCAAGAAGACGAATTTACCTGCGGCTCCTGCTTTTTGGTCCAGTCCAATAAGCGTTATTCGCACGAAGAAGATGGCATGCCCATCTGTAAGGATTGTGCCTAAGCAGCCAGTATTGGCCTAGCTAGCCGTTACTGCGCACAACCCAAATAAAGATTCACCCCCGCCGCAGTTTGCACAGGCAAACGCGGCGGGGGTGAAGTTTTCCTTTTTAGCAGACACCCAATGTGCGCGGGACCTAACTCCCTGGGACTTCTCTTTTCGGGGGCAGGCCCCCTCAGCTATCCTGTTCTATCTAAGGCTGCTCGTCATTGCTCTTCTTATCCGGTGTGCTCCCTTGCTTTCGTCGCTTCTCCCATAGATATCGACGAACCAAGAAGATGGGCAGCACTAGAACGAAGTAAAAAGCCATGTATCCCACTACATGAAGGACGATGCCGTCAGAGCTCACTTCGCTCCAAGAGACTCCTTCCACGTTGGAGGAGGACACTCCCCGCCAACCGGTTACTTGACTGACGTAGAATTCAGCGATGACCATGAGCGGCAGTATCACGAAGGAAAACCACCACGGAGGTATCCAGGGTTTCCCATCTTTCTGAGTTCTGCCTAAAGCTCCTCCGAAACCCATGAAGCTTAAGCGTGCTGCTCCGGTAGGAAGGCGCGGAGCAGTTGGTCTGGATCTTTCGAGGCAATGAGCCAATATGGGGTGTCATCCTCAGGATCATTGAGGACCATCATGGCGTGCTCGTCAATCCAGGCATGAGAGACCAAGAATGCGGCCGGATCGAATTGCGGGCCCAGCGCGTTATGGCGAGCAGACTTTGGAACGGTAATCGAACGAGAGACAACCTCATTGGGTAGCTGTGCGTCTTTGACGAGCAGCCACCGCGTTCCATCTTCATCTTGTTCTACTTGAACAACGGTCCCAGACCACGTGATGAGCACCCAGATAGCGATGGCGCCGAGCAGGACTGCGGGAATGATGGTCCACCACACAGAGCGGTTGAGACCTGCCGTAGCTGAGGTTAAAGCCACAACGATGGCTGCAAAAATCCAGAAGTACCACGGCACCCATTGGCGTTCGCGATACAACACTTTCGGGGCAGCGGGTTGAGGAGCAGAAATATCAGACACGCCTAGGCATTCTAGTCCACTCCACGCACAGAATGAACCGACTGGGGCAGGTAGGATTGGCTAAGTGACTGATTCGAATTCGCTACCGCAGGAACAAACGCCAGTAGGAGACGTCAAAATTAAGCGCCTCGATAAAGAGCTGCCGATGCCATTTCGGGCGCATCGGGGTGACGCCGGCGCCGATCTTTACGCTGCCGAGGCGCTTACCCTCCAACCTGGCGAACGCGCCCTCGTCGGCACCGGTATTGCCATGGCCTTGCCGCTGGGCACCGTGGGATTAATTCACCCGCGATCCGGACTGGCAGCTAAACATGGGCTGTCCATTGTCAATACGCCGGGTACCGTGGATGCTGACTACCGCGGGGAGATCAAGGTGTGCCTGATTAACCACGATCCCCACACCCCGATCGAGATCGAGCGCGGCATGCGCATCGCTCAACTCGTGGTACAGCGCGTAGAACTAATGGATTTTAGCGAAGTAGAAGACTTGGATGAGACCGTCCGCGGTACCGGCGGCTACGGATCAACCGGCGTATAGGAAGGATTACAAAATGGGCATTTGGCCATTTGGCAAAAAGAAAAACGATGACGGCCGGAAAGAAGAGCCGGAAAACCCTCAACAATCGCAGCCACAAGAGCCTGCCGCTGATTCCGCAGGATCGGCTTCGGCTGAATCGAGTTCCTTTGCATCCGTAAAAGATACGGCTGCCGACGCCGCCGCAGCCTCGGGACAGGTGCCAACGGAGTTTGCCCACGACGCCGTAAATGGCGAAACCGGCCCCTTTGATGGCGATTCCGTCAATATCGAAGACTTTGACTTCTCTGATTCTTCCATCGGAATCTTGGACCTTGGCTCGATGCGCATCCCGCTGCCAAAGGATTCCCAAGTCCAGGTAGAAATGGGCGAACAAGGCCCGAAGATGCTGCACATTGTCACGAAGGCGGGCCGTATTACTCCCGTTGCCTTCGCAGCGCCGCGAAAGCCTGGCCAGTGGGCAGAATCCGTGGAAGAAATCAAGGAAGGCATGAGCCGCGATGGGCTATCCGTCACCACGGAGCAAGGCCCTTGGGGGCTGGAGATCGTCGGCAAGAATGACAACGGTCAGCTCCGCGTCATTGGCGCCGAAGGCCCGCGGTGGATGATGCGCTTGACTCTTGCGGCACCTACCGGCCTTGAAGAGGATTTGGCGCAGATCGCGCGCGATGTAGCATCGCGCACCTTTGTCTACCGCGGTGAGGATCCTATTTTGGCGGGCAACGCACTGCCGGTCATCATGCCCAAGCAGCTGGTGGAGCAGGTCAAACAAGCCATGGAAAAGCGCCAGCAGGAACAAGCAGGCGCAAATTCCCAGGCGCAGGCGGCCCAAGGCCACCCAGAAAACGGGGTAGGCGGCCCCGATCCCGCAGCTGAGGCGGAAGCCGAAAAGCAGCTGCGCGATTTGGGCGCGCAGCCACGCAAGGGGGAGAATGAATCTCCTACACATGACAAAGACAAGGGGTCTAACCCCGATTCCGATAAGTAAGTAAAGCAGAACGCTACGTGAGTAACTCTTTGCCGGAGCCGCAGGCTCCTCAGCTAGGCGACGACCAGGACCGCGATAATGAGCCAACTCTGTTGGAACAAATGGGAGGCCTTCCCGGCCTGGTTGCGGCCACGTTGCCCATTGTCGTCCTTATTCCAGTTAATAGCCTTTACGGCCTTACCCCAGCGCTCATCTCCGCGCTGGGTGTGGCGGTAGTGATCGCGATCTGGCGCATTGTTCGCAAACAGACCATCCAGCCGGCCATTTCTGGCCTTATCGGGGTGGCCATTTGCGCCGCCATCGCCTGGTTTACCGGCGATGCCAAAGGCTACTTCTTATACGGCATTTGGATGTCGCTGGCCCTGTTTATCGCCGCGGCGCTATCCATCCTTTTCCGGTGGCCGGCCGTTGGCGTTATCTGGAAGGGCTTGAACGGCGATGATATGGCCTGGCAAAAGGTAAAGCTTGCGCGCAGGGCGTATTCCATCGCCACCGCTGGGTGGGCCGTCATCTTCTTGGCGCGGTTTATCATCCAGCGGGCGATTTATGATGCTGGGGAGACGACCGCCTTGGGCATTACCAGGATCGTCATGGGCTGGCCCTTGACACTGTTGGTGACCGCATTAACCGTGTGGATGGTGCGCCGCGCAGATGCCGCAGTAGAAGCGGCAGAAAATGCCGGGCTTGCCACAAGTTCAGATCGCAGTACACAAGAGTTCGAGGCAGAAAATGAATGAGCCAGCACTATCTCGCGGAGACACCCTGGAAGTCACCATCGACCGCATGGCGCATGGTGGACTTGGCATTGGCCACGCCCCGGACGGGCGCGTCGTCTTTGTCCCTCGGGCTTTTCCGGGGGACACGGTCCGCGCAACCGCGGGTAAGGTGAAAAAGTCCTTTATCAAGGGCGAGCTCGATAGCATAGTTGCTGCGGGTGAGCTGCGCGTACCCAGTAGCTGTCCCGCAGCAGAGCTAGGCGCCGGGTGCTGCGATTTTGCCGAGTTGGATCCCGCAGCGGAACCAGCCATCGAGATGGGCGTTCTCCGCGAACAGTTGCGCCGCAGCGGCATAGAAGGGCTCGAATCCCTCGCTATTGAACAACACGACCTGCCGCCGGTACGAGGCTGGCGGACGAGGGTCCGGTTGGGCGTCGACAAGCAAGGCCGCGCCGGATTGCGGAAGTACCGCTCGAATGAGCTGGTGACTTCTGTCGGTTGTACCCAATTAGCAGATGGCTTGATTGATGGTTTGGTAGGCGACGGTGCGCGGCGTTTTACCCCGGGGGCTGAAATTGTCGCGGTTCTCGATGGCGCGGGTAACCGGCATGTGGTGGAAACACGTAAGGCCCCGCGGGGCAGGCGCGTGGAGACCATTCGCGAGGTCATCGAGGGCTCTGGCACCGTGGTCGAACACGTCAATGGCCGCGTGTTTTCCTTTCCTGCCACGGCCTTTTGGCAAGCGCATGTGGCGGCGCCGGAACTCTATAGCGCTGTGGCGGGGCAGTGGCTGGCCGGCCGGGATTACCAGCACAAGACCGCCTGGGACTTGTACGGCGGGGTCGGATTATTCGCGCCCGCGTTGTCTGATGCCACCGGTGGAAAAGTCATTTCCGTGGACTATTCGCCCGCGGCAACGGCGTCTACACAGCCGGGGCTGCGCGATATCGATATCGCAGTAAAATCCGCCAGGGTAGAACAAGTTGCAGCGCAATTGCCCCAACCTGGTGCCGTGGTGCTCGATCCGCCGCGAACTGGGGCGGGCGAGCAGGTTATCCGCGCCGTGGCGGGGGCAAAGCCGCAGGCCGTGGTGCATGTGGGATGCGATCCTGCCACCTTTGCCCGCGATCTATCCCTGTGGCACCGCGCTGGGTACAAGCCTGAGAAAATGGCGCTAATCAATGCCTTTCCTGGCACCCATCACTTTGAGGTTATCGCTCTTATTACCCCAGATAAGGAAGCGAATAAGTCGGCGCAGGACGCCGTTTAACGCGAAAATACCTCGCCTGAAGTATAGAGCCGATATAAAAGAAAATACGGACCACGGGTACGGTGGATAGGAAGAACTAAGCACAGAAGGAGTTGAAGGCCGCTCCATGACTATCTTGGATACCATAAACTCGCCGCAAGACCTGAAGGCACTGCCTGCAGATAAGTTGGAGGAACTTGCGGCGGATATTCGCCAGCGCCTCATCGATAAGGTATCGGTGACCGGTGGGCACTTGGGGCCCAATTTGGGCGTGGTGGAATTGACCATTGCGCTGCACCGGGTCTTTGATTCCCCGCGCGAGCCCATCATCTTCGATACCTCCCACCAGTCTTATGTGCACAAGATGCTCACTGGCCGCACGGCCCAATTCGATACCCTGCGCCAAAAGGGCGGCCTGTCCGGTTATACGGACCGCGGTGAGTCCGAGCACGACTGGACAGAATCCTCGCATGCTTCCGCCTCGCTATCGACGGTGGATGGACTCTCTAAGGCCTTCAAGATTCGCGGGGAAGGCCACCGCAACGTCATCGGCATCGTCGGCGATGGCGCCTTGACCGGCGGCATGTGCTGGGAAGCGCTCAATAATATCTCTGAAGATAAAAAGCGCAATGCGGTCATCGTGGTCAACGACAACGGCCGCAGCTATTCGCCCACGATTGGCGGCATTTCTGAAAACCTGGGGCGCATTCGTTCCCAGCACGGCTACGACGAGCTCATGGAGCAGGGCAAGCGCCGCCTGAAGTCCATGGGGTGGGTAGGCGAGCGTGCCTTTGATGCACTCCACGCCATGAAGGAAGGCGTCAAGTCCACCGTCTTGCCCACGGAGATTTTCCCTGAGCTGGGCATTAAATACATTGGTCCCATTTACGGCCATGACATCGATGGTTTGGTGCATGCGCTTTCCTATGCCCGCGATTATGAGGGCCCCATCATCGTGCATGTGGTCACGGAAAAAGGCCACGGGTTCGCGCCTGCGGTCAATGAGCCGAAGGATCAGATGCACTCGACGGGCGCTATCGACCCAGTGACCGGCGTTGCCAAGGGCACCAAGCAGCCGGGGTGGACGGCCGCATTTTCTGAAGAATTGATTGCGGCGGCGGAAAAGCGCGATGACATCGTTGCAATCACCGCAGCCATGGCGGGTCCTACGGGGCTGGCCCCCTTCCAGGAGCGCTTCCCGGATCGGTTCTTTGACGTGGGCATCGCCGAGCAGCATGCGATGGCCTCTGCCTCCGGTTTGGCTTTGGGTGGGATGCACCCCGTGGTGGCTGTGTATTCCACGTTCCTCAACCGGGCCGTGGATCAAGTCATCATGGATATTGCCTTGCTCAAGCTGCCGGTGACCATCGTGCTCGACCGCGCCGGTGTGACGGGCTCTGATGGCGCCTCCCACAACGGCATTTGGGATATGTCCTTAATGAGCATCGTCCCAGGTATGCACATCGCCGCCCCGCGCGATGGTGCGCGCCTGCGCGAGCTCTTCCACGAGTCGCTGGACATTGATTCTGGGCCCTCGGTTGTCCGGTTCCCCAAGGGAAACTTGCTGCCCGATATGGAAGCCGTGGATACGCTTGCCGATGGCGTCGATATCCTCTACTACGGCGAGGCCGACGCGGGCGAAGATATCCCCGAGGTCCTCATCGTTTCTATCGGTGCGATGTCCGCGCGCAGCATCAAGGCAGCGCAAGAGCTGGAGAAGCAGGGTCTTAACGTCACGGTTATTGACCCACGGTGGGTCGCCCCGGTGGCTAGTTCCGTTATCGCTATGGCGGCAGATCACGATCTGGTGGTGACGGTAGAAGACGGCCTCATTCGCGGCGGCATCGGGTCCATGATTGCTGAGGCTCTTGGCGCGGCCGAGGTGGATACCCCAGTCCGCCGCCTCGGCGTTCCTGGGTATTTCCCCAAGCACGGCTCCCGCGGCGAGGTATTGGAAGAGTTCGGCCTAAGCCCAGAGCTCATTTCTGCATCGATTACCGAGTGGGTAGAAAACCTGACCGCTTAATGCGGCTGGGAAAATAGGCTCGCGATCAACGCTGGTGCAACGAGGTTCACCTGCCACGACCGCGCGCCTTCGTGCTCTAGGAAGGCGGGCACGTCGCCTGGCTGGCTGATGGTTCCGCTCCCGCCAATGGCCGCCCACACGGTGGCGCGGAGGATAGCGGGGCGAAGCAGCAGCTCCGATGGCAACCCGAGTTCTTCGGCGATATTCCCAACGGCGGCGCGGATCTGCTGATACTCCTCCCACAGTTCTGGATACTCCCTGGACCACACCGATTTTGAAGGAACGGTTCTTTCCTCATGAAGCGGGCCCGGGCGCCCGCGCGGTGGAATATTCTGGGACTGCTGCACGGCCAGCAACCAGCGGTGCGCGACGCCTTTGCTCCGCCGCGGAAACCCCTTGATGCGGGTGAGCTGCGGCTGCGTGCTGGGCTGGATCCGGGCTATCTCTACCAGTACCTTATTGGGCAGCACGCGCCCCGGCGCGGTATCGGTTCGCCGGCTAATATCATCGCGCAGTTTCCACAAAGACTGAGCCGCGGCGCGCTGCTTCCCATTCTTTAAGCTCGATACTCCCTTGATATCGCGCCAAGAGCCTGGCTGCGGGGCGGTGTCGTGTGCATGCTTGGCGACGATCGCCGCGCACTCCTCCAGCATCCACTCCAGCTTTTCTTGTTCAGCCAAGATATCGCGCAGCGTCGTGGCTAGTTCCAGCAGGAGCTCGACATCGAGCGCGGCATAAGCGCGCATTTCTTCACTCAACCGCGGGATGGACCAGTCATCGTCGCCGTGGCCTTTCTCCAGCTGGACATCGAAAAGCTCCGCGATAATGGCGCCCAAATTGGTGCGGTGAAAGCCGGCAAACCGGGCGGCTAATTCCGTATCGAAGATGGTGCCGGGGAAAAGCCCCAACCACCCAAGAGAGGGGAGATCCGAGGGGGCGGCGTGAATGATCCAGTGCTGCCCATTGAGCACTGGGGCCAGCGCCTGGGTTAACTCCGCGCGGTGGCCTTCTGGGGCGAAGAGCATCGTCCCAGCGCCGCGCCGACGTATCTGGATGAGAAAGGCGCGGTCATCATATCGGTAGCCTGAGGCGCGCTCGGTATCGATGGCAAAGGCCCCGGTACCCGCCTGCAACCGCGCGGCGGCCTCGGCAAATTCCGCCGGGGTGGATAAAACCTTCGGAATACCCTCTTTCGGACGCTCCCGAAATTCCACCATCTTAGCGGCCGAGCTCAGTAACGCCTTCAGGCGGCAGGCCCGCGACGTTGGCTAATACTTGTGCAAAGGCCTGCACGTGCGGTGCTAAATCTAGTCCCTCCGCTGTCCACGAAGCGCGCATTTCAATCTGATAAGCGCGCGGGGGACCGCCGATCTCCCCGAAGCGGACCGAGGCGGTGGAGGTGACGGTGCCGCCGAGGTTGGTAAGCTCTGCACCCTCTTTTTCTAAGCCTTCATTGAGCCACTGCCAGGCGACGTCCGGCAGCAGCGGATCTCCTGCAACCGAATCATCCATATCGGCCTGGATATACGCCACCAAGCGCATAGCGCCCTCCCAGGCCTCTTCTGCACCCGGGTCATGGAGGAGGATGAGGCGTCCGAAGGCATCGCCCTCTGAATCGGTGGCAATTATATCGGGCTCCTCTTCCGTGCCCACCTCGAGGCCAATGGCGTGGCTAAAGGGGGCTAGCCGCTGCGGTGGGCGAATGGACCCGAGGCTAATCTCAGGGCGAAGAGTGGCCGCGTGCATGGACTCTACCGCCTGAGTAAAAGCCGGTGGCGTCGTCGGCTCTTGTGCCTCATCGTTGCGGCGTAGGGAGGTAAAGGTTGCGCCATCTCCGGAGTTGCCTCCGGCATTCTTACCGGCGCTGGGCGTGGTCGATTCGGAATTACTCACCTTGATAAAGCTATAGTTTCGCTACCTTGAGCTGGCGGAGGCGCGCCGATAGTGGGAGGCACACAGGGGAGAGGGATGACAATCGGTGTAACTCCAACTTATGATGGATTTGTCCGAATATTCGAATAAGCTTCTGCAAAGGAGAAGGCAATGGCGAAGCTCGATTTCAAGGAACTCAACGAGGTACAGCAGTACTCCCAACACGCCGTTTTTAAGGTGATCCCAGGCGGCCTGGGCACCGAGCGCGAGGAGATCATCTCCCAAGCCCAAGAATTCTTTGCGGAGCTAGAAAAGGACAATAAGGTCACCGTTCGCGGCGTCTACGATCTGACCGCGATGCGCGATTCCGCAGACTTCATGATCTGGTGGCACGCCGAGGAATTTTCCGATATCCAAAAGGCCTTTGGCGATTTCCGCCGAGAGACCACTTTGGGCCAGGTAAGCGAGGTGACCTGGATTGGAAACGCCTTGCACCGGCCGGCCGAGTTCAATAAATCCCACCTGCCTTCCTTCATCATGGGGGAAGAGCCCAAGGAGTGGATTTCCGTCTACCCATTCGTGCGTTCGTATGACTGGTACACGATGGAAGAAGAAAAGCGTCGCCGCATCCTGATGGAACACGGCATGCAGGCACGCGACTACCCCGACGTGCGCGCCAATACGGTGCCGGCATTCGCGCTCGGTGACTACGAGTGGGTGCTAGCCTTCGAGGCCGACGAGCTGCACCGCATCGTGGACCTGATGTACAAGATGCGCTATACCGAAGCCCGCCACCACGTTCGCGAGGAAATTCCTTTCCACACCGGACGCCGCGTAAAAGACATCGCGGAACTCATCAAGGTTCTGCCTTAAGTCTTGATACAAAACAGCGCTGGGGGCAGCCTTTATAGGTGCTCCCAGCGCTGTCATTTCATCTCACTGCGCGGAGTAGTGAAATCCTAGTTTTCCTCGACGGGCTTTTCTTCCAAGTTCAAGGAAATTGAGTTGATGCAGTAGCGCAGGTCGGTCGGGGTATCGTAGCCTTCGCCTTCGAAAACGTGACCCAAGTGGGACTCGCAGTTGGCGCACAGAACCTCGATGCGGCGCATGCCCAGGGAGTTATCTTCTCGCTCGATAATCTTGTCACCGGCTAGCGGGGAGAAGAAGGACGGCCAACCGCAGTGGGAATCAAACTTCTCGGTGGAACGGAATAGCTCCTCGCCGCAGGCCTTGCAGGAGTAGACACCTTCCGTGGTGGTGTCGGTGTATTTGCCCACGTGCGGTGGCTCCGTGCCAGCTTCGCGCAATACGTAATATTCTTCGGGGCTAAGGCGCTTTTGCCAGTCGGCATCAGCAATGAGCTTAAAATCAGTCATGACTTTAAGTTTAATCCTTTATTTGCGTGGCACGCCACCATCCGGCAACGCAGGCGAAGGTGATGACGATGAGCAGGCTCCACCCCACGGTGCCGGAGAAGAAGTTCATCCACCGCCCAGCATCCGGGTGCGCGTGCGACGTCCACGACACAGGCGCCAAGAACAGGAACGCGGCCACCCATGCGCCCACTGAGTGAAAGACGGAGCGCGGCAGGACCACGGTGAATATTAGCGGGAATAGCCACATTGAATAATATTGCTGTCCTAGCGAGGACAAGAAGAAGATCCCCACCATAATCGCGCCACTCGTCGTCAGCGCCCAAAACACCGGTTCGGATTGTCGCCACCGCAGTAGCCCAAGCACCGCGCAGCCGACCAAAGCGGCAAAGATTATCCACACCACCCAGTAGAGGACGGGGCTAAATTCCACATAGGCGCGTAATCCCGCCCAGGAGGAATTGGCATAATCGCGGGTCGTGGACAGATAGGGCACAAGCTTGTCCAGGTAACCGCTTGCACCGGGCACCAGCGGCCACGCGAGGACGTTAAGCACCACCGGAATCCCCAGCCCCGCGAGGAGGTTGCGCCACTGCAGTTTGACTAGGGGTAAGAAGAGGAGGGGCGCGAATTGGGGCTTAATCAAAATGGCTAGCCCAATGGCTATACCGGAAACCCACGCGAGCTGCGGGGTGCGTTCTGCTTCTATAAAAGCCCACAGGAAAAACGCCATGCAAAATAAGAGCACACCGTTGATATTGGTAAACGCCAAAGTATTGGTGACAGATTCCGTGGCGAAGGCTAAAGCAATTGAGACCGGAAAGATCGGTGAGGTGAGCTTTCTACCTACCACGTGGGTCAGTAGCGCCAGTGCGGCGATAATGGCAACCGCGTTGACCACGATGAAAAGGCCGCGCGCTGGGCCGAAATCGAGCCACGCTAAAGGCGATAAGAAGAGCGTGGCGCCCGGGGTGTAGAGATACAACGGATCCACATGGTTATAGGCCTGCTCATACACCGGAATACCGTCAACCATGCGCCTTAGCGCGCTATAGACCGTCGTGAAATCATCAGTCAGCGTCCCATTGCGCGCGACGATGAAAACGCGCTGAATGACGAGGAGAACGGCAATAGGCCATGCGGCGGCGTTTATTCGAGCAGACACGACCTTTTAGTCTACGGGTTCAGACGCGCGCGAGTATCGCAGAAACACCGTGCTATCAGTATCTGCAGCAATATTTTCTAGGTGCATTCGGCGGTGGGAGTGCGTGCCATGAAAGGTAGCCACGGGCTTTTCCACGCCGGTGGACAGGTGGGGATCCAAGGTGAGATACATCTGGTCGATGGCATCGACATGCACCAGCTGGCCGAGCATTCCTGGCCCACCCTCGCAGAGGATGCGTTGAAATCCACGCTCCCGCAATACGCGGAGATAGTCCTGCATGGTGCCTTCACCTGCATCGATTACCTCTGCGCCTGCCGCCTCAAGGGGGCCTTGCCTTGTGGAGACCTCCGGGTTCTGCAGCGCCGCGTGGGGGACAAGGAAGATCGGGGCGGTGGTGAAGTAGGTTAAGAATTTCGAGTTCGGATCAAACTTCAAGCTTTGCGTGGGTACGGCAATGGGGGCGGGAGGCGAATCGGGAGAGTGTTGCTCTACTCCCGAATAATCTTCTGACCTGACCGTTTGCCCACCCACAAAAACAACGTCCGCCCAGCCACGCAGGGCCTGGAAAAGCTTTCCATCGGTGTCATTGCCCATGGCCTCAGAAAGGTCGTTGATGGTGGCAGACCCGGTGAGGGTAGAAACCATATTGGCCCGGAGGGCGGGTAGGTCAGTGGGCTCGGGCCCTAAAAGCGAAGCTATGTCCATGTCCTGCCAGTGTAATGGTTGTGCGAGCCTGAAGGGTCCCGTTAATTACACCAGCCGAATGAGTACAACACCGGTTAAGAGGAGGGCAATGCCAAGGACCTGGCGGGATTTAATGGGGGCGCCGCTTACGCGGTCAATGATGAGCGAGCCCAACATCGAGCCAAGCAGGCCGGCGACGACGGTGAGGCCAGTACCAATCTGCGGAACGAGGGCGGCGTTGCCGAAGATGAAAAGCGCGCCCAATACACCGCCTATCCACATCCACCACGGGTTGGGTTTTCCTTCTGGGCGCTCGATGCGGGGGCGCCAACGCAACACGATATTGACGATGACCAGGGCGGTAACGCCGACGGCGAAAGATACCAGCGCAGCGCTGACCGGAGAGCCCGTGACCTGGCCCAGATGTCCGTTGATAGCGGATTGGCTGGCGGTAAAACAGCCAAAGATAAACCCGGCAAGCCGCCAGAGCCACAGGGCGGTCGCGGAATCCTCACTACTTGTTGCCGCGCTCGGGGTAGCTACCACTGCAATCACGCCGACAAGCACGATAATGGCACCGATGGCGCGCACTGCCGTGAGGGAAGATTGAGGGGACTCGAAGAGTCCGAAGTGGTCAACTATAAGGCCCATGATGACTTGCCCAGCAATGGGTAAGACCACAGTCTGTACCGCGCCTAAGTGTGGAAAGAGAAGAATATTTCCGGTCAGAGCCACAACTCCCAGCAAACCGCCGAACCAAATCCAGAGTGGTTCATCAAAAGCCTGCGCAATGCCGTAATCCCCGCCGGTAATGGCCGTGGCCACGATAAGCAGGGTGACCGTTCCCACGGCGAAGGAAATCATCGAGGAGGAAAACGGGGTACCGGTGGAGGCGCGAAGGCGGGTATTGACCAGCGTTTGTATCGGTAAGACCAGACCAGCAAGAATTCCCAAAAGTATCCACAACACGAGTGGACACTTTACTCAGATAAGACAAAAAGCCCACTTGAATGGGAAAGCCCACCTAAGCGAAGAAAATTAAGCTTAAGTGGGCGGTGGTGGTCCTAACTGGGATTGAACCAGTGACCTTTCCGGTGTGAACGGAACGCTCTCCCACTGAGCTATAGGACCTTGCGGGGGATAAATTTACACCCGGTGCGTTCCATTTTCCTAATTGGCTGGATGGAGGGCGTGGAAGATGGGGGTTAAAGATGAAAGGCCTAGTAAGGCTGACGCGCGGGTTAAATGACACCTCTGCAATTCACAGCGCCGATAAGTGAGTGATTTACGCCGCGCAATAGGTGTGCTGGGCTGGGGATTTGGAAACTGGCAGGGAGCACGATAATGTTTGTTCACGCACCGCAAAGCATGAAGCACTGCGGCGCGATGCGGATGTAGCGCAGTTGGTAGCGCATCACCTTGCCAAGGTGAGGGTCGCGAGTTCGAGTCTCGTCATCCGCTCCACACTTTTCTAGAGGGTATTATGCCACCGAGGAAAGTGGAACTAAATGAATAGCGCGCGATTAGCTCAGTGGGAGAGCGCTTCCCTGACACGGAAGAGGTCACTGGTTCAATCCCAGTATCGCGCACAAGGACTTTGTCCTAGAAACCGGGCCTGGTTTCGCATGCGGATGTAGCGCAGTTGGTAGCGCATCACCTTGCCAAGGTGAGGGTCGCGAGTTCGAGTCTCGTCATCCGCTCCAGCACTGTATTGTGTGAGGCGGTATCGCCACGGTGGAATGGCCGAGTGGTGAGGCAACGGTCTGCAAAACCGTGCACACGGGTTCGATTCCCGTTTCCACCTCAACTTAATGCCTCTTTGGGCATTGGGCGCGATTAGCTCAGTGGGAGAGCGCTTCCCTGACACGGAAGAGGTCACTGGTTCAATCCCAGTATCGCGCACAAGGACTTTGTCCTAGAAACCGGGCCTGGTTTCGCATGCGGATGTAGCGCAGTTGGTAGCGCATCACCTTGCCAAGGTGAGGGTCGCGAGTTCGAGTCTCGTCATCCGCTCCATTCAAGCCGCCTTGTTAGCAAGGCGGCTTTTTTGTATCTGGCACACCCCACTCTTCTGAAGTGATGGAGATCGCAGACTTTTTCGCTTCGGTGCGGAACTATAGAGATACTGTTACCGACTATTGAAGAGACACACTGATGACCACGATTGTCACCAAGCCATTCGGTGGGATTAGGATGTCTTTGCATGCACACGCAAAATTCAGAACTGAAGGAGCTGAAAATGAGCCATCGCGTACCTTGGTTGCGCCGCACGGCAGTGGCAGTGGGAGCTACCGCGCTTATCGTCGGCGGATCCGCACCCGTAGCACTGGCGCACGATTCCGTCGTGGGCGGAACTGTGAAGGAGGGCGACCAGCTCGAGGAGTTTCCTGAGGAAATCACCTTGGAGTTCTCCGGCATTCCAAAGGACCAGTTCAACACCTTTGCGGTAACCAATAAGGACACTGGGGAACAGATCTTTAGCCAGGAGCCGGAGCTAGATGAACGCGATCTGACGATCACGACTCCAGATGATGTCGATCCCGGCCCAGGTAACTACCAGGTGGGTTACAACATCACCTCCTCGGATGGACACGCCACGCGCGGTGGGGTCTCATTTACGGTCACAGGTGGGGATAGCGATGACGCTTCCTCCACCGACGCTGCAGATGCAGATGGAGCTGCAGATTCTTCGAGCGATATGCCCACCTCGGTGAAAATCATCCTGGGAGTGGGCGGTGTGCTGGCCATAGCGGCCGTTCTGGCTTTGTTGATCGCAAAAACCCGTCGAAACGACTCGAAAGGTCACAAATAATGACGAAGAAAATTTCCCGCCTGATTGCCGGCGTATCCCTCAGTGCCGTGGTTCTTGCCGGTTGCTCCCCAGATAACGAGAACGATTCCAGCAACTCGGACTCGACTTCAGCTGCATCTTCGACTGCAGAAGCCAGCGAATCCACTGCGGCAGCGGATAAGGACCTGACCTTCGAGGACGCCGTTGTCCGCGCCAACGAAGACAAGGATATGACCGCCATCTTCGGTACGTTGGTCAACCACTCGGATAAAGACATCGAGATCGCCGGTTTCTCCACGAGCCTGGACGCAGAGATGAACCAGATTCACGAGACCGTCGATGGCCAGATGCGCGAAAAGTCCAGCCCCTTGGTTGTCAAGGCCGGCGAGAGCCACGAGCTTGCTCCTGGCGGCGACCACTTCATGCTGATGGGCATGAAGGAGGGCATCATGCCTGGTGATTCCCTCGAGATGACGGTCACCCTGTCTGACGGCGAGGAGCTTGACCTGGGCACCATCCAGGCCCGCACCATGGGCGCTGGCGATGAGGACTACGGCGACATGGAGGGCATGGACCACGGTCACGCGGGCCACGATCACTCCGATCACGCCGGCCATGACCACTCCGGTCACGATCACTCTGGCCACGACCACTCCAGCAAGGACGACGAGAAAGAAAACCACAAGCACTAATTATGACGGGATTCAGCAGAAGGGGATTTCTCACCGGCGCTGCAGTGTCTACCAGCGCCATTGCGCTGGTGGGATGCAACTCGGATAAATCAACACCACACGCTCAAGCGGAGGAGCAGCCCCCGCTTGCCGATGCCACCGTGGCTTTCGACGGCCCACACCAGGCCGGCATTGACACGCCGGAGCAAGCGCACCTGAACTTGGTGGGCTTTGATCTTAAAGAGGGCATCGGCAAGCAGGGCTTTGCCCGGCTGATGAAGCTGTGGACTGAGGACGCGCGAGCGCTGTGCACGGGCCAGCCGCCGTTGGGGACCTTGGAACCGGAAATGGTGCGCCAGCCTGCGAACCTCACCATTACGTGTGGGCTGGGCGAGCGCATTTTCTCCCTGCTGGGCGTGGATAAGCCGGAGTGGCTTGGCGATGTCCGTGCCTATTCCCGCGACCAATTAGAAGACAAGTGGGGCCAAACTGACATCGTCCTGCAAATCTGCAGCGATGACCCGCTGATGAATACTTATGCGCTCCGGCACATGGTGCGCTCAGGCGAGCACTATGCCGAAGTTAGCTGGCTGCAGCAGGGCTTTATCAACGCCTACGGCAGCCACGAAAAGGGTGCGACCGCGCGCAATATGTTTGGCCAAAAAGATGGCACCGTAAACCCGCGCGGCGATGAACAATTCGCGGAGCAGGTCTGGATCGAGGATGGCCCGAAGTGGCAGCAGGGTGGTGCGGCCATGGTGGTGCGCCGCATCCGCATGAACCTCGATACCTGGGAAAAGCTGGACCGCTCCTCCCGCGAAAATGCGGTGGGGCGCAAGCTGGAAAATGGGGCACCGCTTACGGGTGATAAGGAATTCGATGAGGCGGACTTTAAGGCCACGGATGAGTATGGCCTGCCCGTCATTGATAAGAACTCCCACATGGCGCGCGCGACTGCGCCCAAGGACCACCCGGAGCAAAAGATCTTGCGCCGCCCCTATAATTACGAGCTGCCGCCGGATGACAAGGATGGCCAACTATCCAATATTGGCCAGATTTTCATCTGTTACCAGCAGGATCCCACCAAGCAATTCGAACCCATCCAGGCGCGCCTTGATGAGGCGGACCTGTTGAATGAGTGGCTTACCCACATCGGTTCGGCGATGTATTTCTGCCCTCCGGGAACTAAAGGCAGCGATGGCAAAGAAACGTGGTGGGCGGAATCGCTTTGCACGCATGCTGGCCTGTAGAATGACGATCCGTAAATTTAACTAGTGGATGCGGCCAGGTATGCCGTATCTGCGTGAGCGCAAAAAGGAGCGCGAATATGGCGGAACTTATTCCCGCAGCACCGGTAAATTACGAATCCTTCACCGTGCCAGCCGGGCAAGCGGTTGGTGCGGCCCTCCGCGAGCTGAACCTGCCCAATAAGGGCCCAGAGGCGGTCGTGGTAGTCCGCGGCGTGGACGGTACCTTGTATGACCTTTCGCATACCCCGGATGAGGAATCGACATTTGTCCCGGTAGCCGCCTGTGAGGAAGATGGCCGCGCCGTCATTCGCCACTCCTGCGCCCACGTCATGGCCCAGGCCGTGCAGGCCGAGTTCCCCGGCACCAAGCTGGGCATTGGCCCGTCCATTGAGAACGGCTTCTACTTCGATTTCCAGACCGCCGAGCCCTTCACCCCGGAGGATCTCAAGAACCTGGAAAAACGGATGAAGAAGATCATCAAGGGCGGCCAGCGCTTCGAGCGCCACACCTATGCCTCCACGGCAGAGGCGGAACAGGCCTTGCAGGATGAGCCCTTCAAGCTGGAGCTTATCCAGGACAAGGGCAATGTGGACCCGGACTCCGACGAGGCCGCCGAGGTGGGCGCTGGCGATCTGACGCACTATGACAATGTGAACCCGCGCACCAATGAGGTGGAATGGTTCGACCTGTGCCGCGGCCCGCACGTTCCCACCACGAAATACATTCCGGCCTTTGCCCTGACTCGCTCGTCTGCCGCCTACTGGCGCGGCGATCAGGCCAACGCCGGCCTGCAGCGAATCTACGGCACCGCCTTTGAGTCCAAGGATGCACTGGCTGCCTACCAGACCATGGTGGAAGAGGCAGAAAAGCGCGACCACCGCCGCTTGGGCCAAGAACTGGATCTCTTCTCCTTCCCGGATGAAATCGGTTCCGGTTTCCCCGTATTCCACCCCAATGGCGCGACCGTGCGCATGGAGATGGAAAACCACTCCCGCAACCGCCACGTGCAGGCGGGATACTCCTTTGTCAATACCCCGCACATCACAAAGGGCGACCTCTTCCGTAAATCCGGCCACCTTGATTTCTACTCCGATGGCATGTTCCCGCCGATGCAGCTCGATGGCGAGTACGACGCCGAGGGAAATACCGTCAAGGAGCCGCAGGACTACTATGCCAAGCCGATGAACTGCCCGATGCACAACCTGATCTTTGCCTCCCGCGGCCGTTCTTACCGCGAGCTGCCGTTGCGCCTGTTTGAATTCGGCACGGTCTACCGCGACGAAAAGTCCGGCGTGGTGCATGGCCTGACGCGTGCGCGCGGCTTTACCCAGGACGATGCCCACATTTACTGCACCGAAGAGCAGTTGGAAGAAGAACTCACCCAGGTCCTGGACTTCATCATCTCGCTGCTTGAGGATTACGGCCTGTCCGATTTCTATCTGGAGCTTTCCACCAAGGATCCCAATAAGTTCGTCGGCTCCGATGAGATTTGGGAGCGTTCGACCGCCATCTTGCAGTCCGTGGCAGAAAAGTCCGGGCTCGAGCTCGTTCCTGACCCTGAGGGTGCCGCGTTCTACGGGCCGAAGATCTCCGTCCAAGCCCGCGATGCCATCGGCCGCACCTGGCAGATGTCCACGGTGCAGCTGGACTTCAACCTGCCCGAGCGCTTCGAGCTGGAATATACCGCATCCGATGGCACGAAGAAGCGCCCGATCATGATCCACCGGGCCCTCTTCGGCTCCATCGAGCGCTTCTTCGGAGTGCTTCTTGAGCACTACGCGGGCGCATTCCCAGCGTGGTTGGCACCGCATCAGGTCATGGGCATTCCCGTGGCGGATGACTTCGTCCCGCATCTGGAGGACGTCGCCGCCAAGCTGCGCCGCAAGGGCATTCGCGCGGATGTAGATACCTCCGATGACCGCATGCAGAAGAAGATCCGCAACCACACGACGGGCAAGGTTCCCTTCATGCTGGTCGCCGGCGCCCGCGACGTGGAAGCCGGTGCGGTCTCCTTCCGCTTCTTGGATGGCACGCAGGTCAACGGCGTGCCAGTTGATGAAGCCGTTGAGCTCATTACCACCTGGGTGGCAGAGCGCACCAACGAGCAGCCGACAGAAGAGCTCATTCGTGCCCGGCGCTAATCCGCAGAAGGGCCAAAGCGAGGAAACATTCGTCGATACCGGTGCCGGTGAGCCGGACCGGTTGGAGCGACTGTGGGCGCCGTACCGGATGGCCTATATTGCGCAGCGGTCCGAAGATCCCTTTGTGGAAGCCCCGAAGGGCAGCGATGAGGATGGGCTTATCATCGCGCGCGGTGAAACGGTATATGCGCTGCTCAACTTGTTTCCCTATAATGCCGGCCACCTCATGGTGGTGCCGTACCGCAAGGAATCCGAGCTGGAAAACCTCACCGAGGAAGAATCCCACGAGCTCATGGCCTTTGCCCAAAAGGCGGTGCGGGTGCTCAAGCGCGTGTCACGCCCAGAGGCCATTAACGTGGGCTTTAACCTGGGGCGCGCGTCCGGCGGCTCGGTGGGAGACCACCTGCATTTGCATGTGGTGCCAAGGTGGCCCGGGGATAGTAACTTTATGACTGTCCTCGATGGGACTAAGGTATTACCGCAACTACTGCAAGACACCCGTCGTGTCCTGGCAGAGGGTTGGCGTGACATGGAAGAGGAGGACTCGCGTGCTTAGCGTGCATGGGCGAAAGCCCGCCGCCGTGGTGGTGGAACCTATAGCCAAGACCTTTTTAAAATTGGGATTGACTCCCAACGTGGTCACGGTTGTGGGCACTATTGTGACCATCGCCATTTCGGTGATCCTCATTCCTACCGGCCACCTCTTTATAGCCGCCGTATTATCCGGCCTCTTTGCCGCCTTTGACATGCTCGATGGCACGATGGCGCGGCTGACCGGTAAATCGAGCGCTTTCGGCGCCACGCTGGATGCAAGCTGTGACCGCATTACCGATGGCGCGTTATTCTGCGCCATCGTCTGGTGGCTGGTGTATACCGCAGACGCGTCCAAATGGACCGTGGCGGCCTGCCTCATAACCTTGGTCTGCTCCCAGGTCATTTCCTATATCAAGGCTAGGGGAGAGGCCTCTGGTTTCACCATGGTGGGCGGACTGATTGAGCGCCCAGAACGCCTCATCCTCGCGTTAGGCGGAATCGGCCTGGAGGGCTTGGGCGTAGAGTATGCTGCGGCGGTATCGCTGTGGATCTTGGCGGTAGGCTCAATCTTTACCGTGTACCAGCGCATTGCCATTGCAGCGCGCCAAGACGCCGAGATGTAAATCAAGCGAACATGGGCGCAGCAGGGGCTATCGTTCCGGCTAGTTCGTGGTTTGCGCACTAACTTTTCTGGAGGATCCGGCACCATGTGGGATAAAGAAGATGTAGCAGCGGCCGGGTATTTGGCGGGCTGGAAGGTAGTTCGCCGGTTGCCCGACCCGGTAGCGCGCACCATCTTCCGGTGGGTAGCGGATTTCGCGAGCGACCGCGGGCGCGGCATGGATGGCCTGCGAAGAAACCTCACCCGCGTGGTGGGGGCAGAAAACGTCACCCGTCAGCTGGTGCGCGATTCCATGCGCTCCTATATGCGCTATTGGATGGAGGCGTTTCGCCTTCCCGCGATTCATGCGGATCCCCAGCTGCACGAGCGCCTCATGAAGGGCTTGGAAGGGCTCGAGCACTTTGATGCCTCGGCGCAGTCTGGCCGCGGCGTCATCTTGGCGCTGCCGCACTCCGGCAACTGGGATATGGCCGGGGTTTTCTTGGTGGGCCATTACGGGCAATTTACCACCGTGGCAGAGCGGTTGAAGCCGGAGGTGCTTTTTGATGCCTTCGTGGATTACCGCGAGGAATTAGGCTTTGAGGTCCTGCCGCTTACCGGTGGGGCGGTCCCTCCCTTTGCGCGGCTGAAGGAGGCCCTTGAGGAGGGAGGGGTAGTGTGCCTATTGGCAGAACGCGATATCACCCGCAGCGGCGTCACGGTAGATTTCATGGGCGAGGAAGCCAATATGGCGGCAGGTCCCGCACAGCTAGCCATTGAAACCGGCGCAGCGCTCCACGTGGTGCACTCCTGGTTTGAAGGCGATGGCTGGGGGTTGTCGGTGTCTCCAGAAGTAGAGGTCACCGATGTGCAGGAGACCACCCAGCGCATGGCGGATGGGTTTGCGGCCAACATTCGGCGCCACCCCGCAGACTGGCACATGCTGCAGCCGCAATGGAACGAGGATGTGGAGCGGCGCCGGCAAGCGCGAAAGGAACGTTCCCGTTAATGCGCATCGGTATCATTTGCCCGTATTCTTTTGATGAACCCGGTGGCGTGCAGGCCCATATCCTTGACCTGGCCACCGTTTTCATAGAACAGGGCCACTTTGTTCAGGTCCTTGGGCCCGCCGCGAAGTCCACACCGCTGCCGGATTTCGTGGTCAAGGGCGGCCCTGCCTTCCCGATTGCGTATAACGGTTCGGTTGCGCGCCTGTCGGTGGGGCCGAAGGTAACGCGCAAGGTCAAGCGCTTCATTCGGGACGGCGATTTTGACGTTTTGCATATCCACGAGCCCAATTCCCCGAGCTTTTCCATGACCGCCTTGGCCGTGGCACACGGCCCCATGGTGGCGACGTACCACGCCTCGGCGGCCAATTCCCTCATTCTTACCTTGGCAAAGCCGCTGCTCGTACCCTTTTTGGAAAAGATTCGCGGTGGCATTGCGGTATCGGATATGGCGCGGCGCTGGCAGGTGGAGCAATTGGGTGGCGATCCTGTCCTGATTCCCAACGGCGTCGATACCTCCGTCTATGCGCTTGCGCGCAAGAAAAGCCAGCCCGCGCTTGCCGATGCCCCACTCGAGGTCGTCTTCCTCGGCCGCCTCGATGAGCCGCGGAAGGGCCTGGATATCCTTTTAGCCGCATTGCACCAGGTCAACAAGAATATCCGCGTGACCATTATGGGCGGCGGCCGCGCCCGCGAGGTCGAGGGCGTGGATTTTGTTGGGCGCGTTAGCGATGCAGAAAAGGCACAGATCTTGGGCCGGGCCGATGTTTACGTGGCGCCCAATACGGGCGGGGAAAGCTTTGGCATCGTGCTGGTAGAGGCAATGGCCGCCGGTGCGGCCGTCGTGGCTTCGGATTTGGAGGCGTTCCAGGCGGTCTGCAACGCAGAATCGGAAGAGCCAGCGGGAGCGCTCTTCCGCACTGGCGATGCCTCTGACTTGGCACGCGTGCTCAACCAGGTCCTGGATGATGCCGATTACCGGCGGCACCTGGTGCGCAATGGCGTCCAACGCGCCCAGATGTATGACTGGGACCATGTTGCCGCGGCGGTCATGCAAGTTTATGAAACGGTGCAAGATGGCACGAAGGTGAGGGTGAAGCGATGATGGCGATAGAAATAACCATCGTGCTGCTTATTCTCATTCTTGTGGGATCGTGGGCCATTTTCACCGCGCAGCGGTTAAACTTCCTGCACATCCGAACCGACGCTGCGCTGGCGCAGCTGCAGGCGGCGCTGGACCGCCGGGCAGCGGTAACTGCGGCTGTGTCCCCAGATCTTGCCGCCTTGGCGCAAAAGGCCGAATCCACGGAGCTTTCGCATGGGCATTTTCAAGCCCGCACCATGGTAGAACGCGAGCTTTCGGCGGCCATCGTGCGCGATTTTCCGGTAGGCCAGCGCCCGGCCGCCTTGGCGGATGCAGAAGGCCGCATCCAGTTGGCGCATCGCTTTTATAACGAGGCGGTCAGCGATACGCGCGCGCTGCGCCTGCGCCCAGCGGTGCGTTTTTTCCACCTCGGCGGAACCGCTAAATTGCCCGAGTACTTCGACTACATGCTGGCGGATTGAAAATTTAGCCGCGCGTTACCTCCCTAGTGTCATCGGTGCTCGCGTCAGGCTCGGAGGCGTCCGCGTCGGCGGTGTCGGAGCCCGGCACATTGATTCGCCCGGTATCTGGTGAGGGCGCGGCCTCTGCGGCGGCTTCTTGGGCTTGCTCCGGGTCGCTTGCTGCCACGATGGCCTTTTCTATGCGGCGCGACAGGCTTATCTCAAGGATGAACCAAATGAGCGCGATGAAGACCATGACGAGGATGAGCACGTTGCGGGCGACGAGCACGTAGACCGGAGTCAGGTTTTCGCCTACATACTTCCACACGTAGTCATAGTGGAAAGGGTAGATGTAGGTGCCGAGCGCGGCCGCTGCAACTGCGCATACAGCGAGGAAACCCTGACAGATTTTGATGGGCACAAACCCGGCGGGGAGCTGTTGGCGTACGACCACCGCGAATAGGGGTCCGAGCCAAATGATGTACTGGGGCGAAAATACTTTATTGGTGGCTATGAGTAGAAGCACCATGAGGGTGAAAAAGGCGACCGTCGTTCGCGAGGTCCAGCCTCCGGCGAAGAAGCGGTATAGCGCCCAGCTCAGGGCGAAGACCAGCATCCCGGCCGTCGCGATGGTGCTCCACATGATGGCGGCATCGACGCCCGGGCCAGAAATCTCGAAGCTCTTTGACGGAGCATAACCTAAACGCCATTTACCCGGTGTGAGGTGTGCCTGCAATAGCAAGTATGTCGCCGGAACGGATTCGAGTTGGAGCCCGCGCACCCCCTGATAATTCAGTGGGGAAAGAAGTCGGTCCATACCGGAGGTAAAAACTGTCAACGCCGAAAGAGCAGCAACGGAGCCGAAAAAGGACGCCAATCGCAGCCAGGAATTAGAACTATTAAAACGCCCTACCAGTCCAGCTGCGAGGACGCCTGGCCAGAGCTTCATGGTGGTAGCGAAGCCTAATAGGGCGGCGCCTGTCTTGGGATGAGAAATAAGCAGCGCTGCGGCACCTGCGACGGCGACGGCAGGAAAAATATCGAGGCGCCACACAAAGACGTGTCCTGCAGCCGTGCCAAAAAAGACCCAGAACCAGCCGGCGAGAAAAACGCGCTTATTGCGTTCGTGGTGGCGAAGTAGGAGGGCGAGGAAGGCGGCATCGACAAGCAGCGTCATGATGGTAAAGCCGATATAGAATACGCCGCGGTCTCCACCGGTGAACCAGCTTAAGATGATGGTGGGCCACGTGCCCGCGTGGGGATACTCGGTCATCTGCGTGGGATCGGTGCCAAAAAGGCCGGCGAAATAATAGGCAACATCGCCGCGTGCGCTGTGGTCGAGCTTCAAAAAATAGACCAATATCAAGCGGGCGAGAGCCCACCCCACCCATACCGCAGGAACTGTCGCGAATCTTTTCACCCAAAAGATTGTAGGGAATATTTTGGCCGTTGCGTAGTTCGAATCAGGTTCCTCGTCATCCGGGTTGGGCTGCCCCGGGGAGTAAGGTGGCAAGACAGACGAAGACTTACGTGATGTAGCGCATAGTAGGCGCACAAGAAAGGATGACTGTGGGCACCATTTCTGAGGTTTTGGCGTTAGAAAGCACCCAAGATGCGGATGTCTTTGCTGGCCCGGCGATTCCCTCGCAGATTGAACGCACCTTCGGTGGCCAAGTTGCAGCGCAGGCCCTTACCGCGGCGCAAAGGACGGTGGAGGATAAGCAGGTGCATTCCCTCCATGGCTATTTCGTTGGCCCAGGTGATACGAAAAACCCGCTGGAGTTGCAGGTAGAAAGGCTGCGTGATGGCCGTTCCTTTGCCAGCCGCGAGGTTCGGGTCGTCCAAGATGGCCGCCTCGTCTTTATTATGCTGGCTAGTTTCCACCGCGATGGTGATGCAGGTCCCGAACATCAGGATGTGGCACCGCAGGTATTAAGCCCCGATGAAGCCGCTCGCCGCGGTGGCGGGGCGCCCTATTCCACCCGAATCATCTTGAAGGAGTGGACCGATTGGGATATCCGTTTGGTCCCTGATGAAGGCCGCGATGATGCCGCCGCGGAGGTAACCGGTGCTGGATATCGCCATATTTGGTTCCGCAATACCGGCGAGCTTGGGAGTGACCCCGCATTCCACCGCGCTGCGTTGACGTATATGTCCGATATGACCCTCATTCGGTCGGCGCTCATTCCGCACCAGGGGGAGAAGATCCAGTTGGCAAGCCTTGACCATGCGGTGTGGTTTCTCCGCCCCTTCCGCGTGGATGAGTGGCTGCTTTATGAGCAGGTATCGCCCACAGCGTCGCAAGGCACGGCCATCGCGCGCGGTAAATTATTCACTGAACAGGGCGAACTCGTCGCGCTGGTCAAACAGGAGGGCTTGACGCGGTTCCTCGATGAGGACCTAGGCAGCGGTTCCGCCCACGGCAATTGGCATAACGTCTAGAAAAGCTTGCGTATCCTGGGGGCGCTTTTCCCAGTTCGTGCAGGGCACGTATAATTGTCACCAGATTTAGAACCCAATTAGAAAGGGACTTAATGTCAGGCCACTCAAAATGGGCAACTACCAAGCACAAGAAGGCTGCCAATGACGCCAAGCGCGGCAAGGAATTTGCCAAGCTCATTAAGAACATTGAAGTGGCGGCGCGAACCGGCGGTGGTGATCCTGCGGCCAACCCAACGCTCGATGACATGATTAAGAAGGCCAAGAAGGCCTCCGTCCCCAATGACAACATCGAACGCGCCCGCAAGCGCGGTTCTGGTGAAGAAGCCGGTGGTGCTGACTGGGAGACCATCATGTATGAGGGCTATGGCCCCAACGGTGTCGCAATGCTGATTGAATGCTTGACCGATAACCGCAACCGCGCGGCTACCGATGTCCGCACCGCGATGAGCAAGAATGGCGGCAACCTGGGTGAATCTGGCTCGGTTGCTTATATGTTCTCCCGCACTGGGTATGTCTTGGTGGAAAAGGGTGAGCTGAGCGAGGATGACGTCTTGATGGCGGTCCTCGATGCCGGCGCCGAAGAGGTCAAGGACCAGGGCGAGAAATTTGAGATCATCTGCGCACCCACGGATGTGCAGGCTGTCAAGGAGGCCCTCAAGGAAGCCGATATTGAGGTCGATGACTCCGATAATGATTTCCGTGCCTCCGTCGAGGTTCCCCTCGAGGCCAATGACGCCAAGAAGATCTTCCGCCTCATCGATGTCTTGGAAGAATCCGACGACGTCCAGAACGTATATACCAATATGGACCTCTCCGATGAGGTACTCGCAGAACTCAACGCAGAGTAAGAATACTGCACATAGTGGGGCACTAGCTCGGTGGCGGCACTTCGCGCATGCGAAGATTCCGGTGCCGAGCTTTTGTTGTGTTTTTATTGGGACAGCCTAACATTCACGTCGTGTTGTAGAACATGTGTGTGTAAGACATAATAGGGAATTAAGACTAGAAACGACGAGGCCGGGGAACGGGGAGTGGGCGGGTGTGAATATCGAAGGCATGCGCGTGATGGGCATCGACCCTGGGCTCACTCGCTGTGGCCTGTCCGTAGTCCAAGCAGGCCGCGGGCGCGCAATTCTTCCCGTCTCCGTGGGCGTGGTGCGAACCCCGAGCGATAAGGATCTGACCGAGCGGCTCCTGCGGCTCTCTGTTGCGGCCAAGGAGTGGATGGACGATTATTCGCCGGATGTGGTTGCCATAGAGCGCGTCTTCGAACGCGGCCAGGTCTCAACAGTCATGCAGACTGCTCACGTCGTAGGAGTCCTTGTGCTCGCAGCCGCCGAGCGGGATATTCCGGTTTATATGTACACCCCGTCAGAGGTAAAAAAGGCCATTTCTGGTAATGGGCGCGCGGATAAGAAGCAAATGACGACCATGATCACCCGTATCCTGGGGCTTACGGAGCCGCCCAAGCCTGCGGATGCGGCGGATGCATTGGCGCTGGCCGTCTGCCACTGCTGGCGCGCGCCAGCGATCGTGAGAATGGATAGTACCGGGTTAGGGCTTGGCGCAAAGACCAGCGGCGTCCGCGGGCGGGGGAAGGGTGTTCAGCCCTAGCGCGCCACACCCCACAGGTTAAGTTTTGTTCATTATTAGGTCATGTTGAAAGCGCACACAGGTAGGAAGGTACGGTAGAAAATGATTGCGGCATTGCGGGGAGAGGTACTCCACATTGGTTTAGACCACGGCGTTATTGAATGTGGCGGGGTGGGCTATAAGTTCTTAGCCACCGCAAAGACGTTGGGAACCTTGCGCCGCGGAGAAACAGCCTTTGTGCTGACTACGTTGGTGGTCAAGGAAGACGCATTGACCTTATACGGTTTTACCAGCGACGATGACCGCGAAATGTTCCAAGTGCTGCAATCCGTGTCCGGCTTGGGGCCCAAACTGGCCTTGGCCGCGTTATCCGTCATGGGCGCAGAAGAGCTGGCCGCAGCCATTGGCGGGGAGGATGTTAAGGCGCTGCAGTCTATCCCGGGCGTCGGCAAGCGCGTGGCCCAACGCCTTACCCTGGAGCTAAAAGATAAGGTAAAGCGCTTTGCTGGAACTCCCGCGCCCGATGCTGCACCGGAGGCAACAGGTGCCGGTGACCCAGTTGTCGATAGTGTCACTGAAGCCCTCTTGGGCCTAGGATTTACTGAGAAGGCGGCTCGCCCCGTGGTGGAGGCGGCATACGCCGAAGCCCCTGCGGCGGATACGTCGACCTTGCTGCGCGCGGCCCTGGCCCAGCTGGGTAAGCAAGGCTAAAAGAACACGACGTCAAGAAGACACAAAGGCTACAGCATGTCCGATATTGAGCGCACCGAGTTCAACCTCCCAGAGGGGATGAGTAAGGCGCACGAATCCCAGCACAATAGTGATGTGGAAGCCACCGCTCACGCAGAAGAACACGATATCGAGCGCTCCCTGCGCCCCAAGTCCCTGACGGAATTCATTGGGCAGCCCAAGGTGAGGGAGCAGCTGTCCCTCGTGCTCACGGGCGCGAAGAACCGCGGGGTCACCCCGGATCACGTCCTGTTATCGGGACCGCCCGGTCTGGGTAAGACCACCATGGCGATGATCATTTCGCAGGAACTCGGCACCTCGCTGCGCATGACTTCGGGCCCAGCGCTGGAACGAGCGGGAGATCTCGCGGCCATGCTTTCGAACCTCATGGAAGGCGACGTGCTTTTTATCGATGAGATCCACCGCATCGCCCGGCCCGCCGAAGAAATGCTCTACATGGCCATGGAGGATTTCCGAATCGATGTCATTGTGGGCAAGGGGCCGGGTGCTACCTCGATCCCCTTGGAGATCCCGCCGTTTACGTTGGTCGGGGCCACAACGCGAGCGGGAATGCTTACCGGTCCGCTGCGGGATCGCTTCGGCTTTACCGCCCAAATGGAGTACTACAGCACCGAGGATCTCACCCATGTGATCAAGCGTGCGGCACATATCTTGGACGTCGCCATCGATGATGATGCCGCCGTAGAAATCGGCTCGCGCTCGCGCGGCACCCCGCGCATTGCCAACCGCCTGCTGCGCCGCGTGCGCGATTATGCGGAGGTCAATGGCACCGGACGCATCGATCTTTCCGCCGCGCAGGGGGCGTTGGAGGTATTCGACGTCGATGAAATGGGCCTGGACCGCCTGGACCGCGCCGTCCTCAATGCCCTGATCAATGGCCATGGTGGCGGGCCTGTGGGTGTTAATACCTTGGCCATCGCCGTGGGTGAGGAACCTTCTACCGTGGAGGAGGTGTGCGAGCCGTACTTGGTTCGCGCCGGCATGATTTCGCGCACCGGGCGGGGCAGGGTAGCCACCGCGGCCGCCTGGCAGCACCTGGGCCTGACGCCGCCCGATGGCGCGATTGGGTTGTTTTAGGCAAGCGTGGGCACCTCGCTGGTGCGGCCGCAGAGGTGGAACCGGCTCATGGTTTTTGTGAACGAAACGGTCTGGCATACTGGAAAGTTATGGAAATCATCTTTCTCATCATCATTGTCATTTTGTTCATCATTCCTTCCTTTATGGCGATGCGTAAGCAACGCCAGCGCCAAAACGACATGCAATCGCTGCAAAACTCCCTACAGGATGGAGACCGCATCGTGACTGCTGGCGGTGTACACGGCGTGGTGCGCGGAACCACCGATACCAGCGTGGACCTCGAGGTTTCCCCGGGCGTTACCCTCACCTTTGACAAGATGGCGGTGGTGCGCACGGAAAGCGAGGCCCAGAAACTTGACCGCGGTGGCGCAGACAACGCTGAAAGCAATAATGATGATGGATTCAACGGCGAAGAGGGCGAGCACTCCAACGACCGTTAATTCCTTATTAGCGCCGGCGACCTCTGTGGAGGAAGACGCGGGCGCACTCCCTGTGCACGCGCGGGGAATTCTCTAGGCCCGCCATTGGCTTATGAGAAACGTAGAACCTGACACATTTTCGCTGAATCGCGGACCCTGTTAAGGAAAATGTTGTTCCATGACGTACGATTGTGCGTTGTTAACGTGCCCGCGCCGAATCGGGCGGGCCGTATTTAATGTTTAATCACCCTGGTTTGCAGTGCACAGGAGAGTATCGTTGTCCGCATCATCTCGAGGCGCTATGAAAAATAGGAACCGCCAATGGCCAAAGCGCGCCCTCGCGCTTTTTGGACTCATCGTGGTCGTTATCTATGCGCTGGTCTTTTTCACCGGAAACCGCCAAGCCACCCCAAAGCTAGGCATCGACCTGCAGGGCGGCACCCGCGTTACCTTGGCGCCCCAAGGTGAAGACCCCACCCAGGACCAGCTACGGCAGGCGCGCAATATTTTGGAACAGCGCGTGAACGGCATGGGCGTTTCTGGTTCCGAGGTCGTCATCAACGGCAATACCCTCGTCATCACCGTACCGGGCGAGGATGCATCCCAAGCCCAGGCGGTGGGGCAGACCTCCCAGTTGTACTTCCGCCCGGTGGCGCAACCCTCTGCGCCGGACATGGACAAGCTCGACAAACAGCTGGAGGATATGGCTAACCGCTGGGTCAAATACGGTGTCCTAGATAAGGACGAAGCCAACAAGAAGTTGGAAGACGTCACCAATGCCGTTGCCCAGCAAGAAGCGCAGGCTGAGGGTAAGGAACCGAAGGATGTCAAGGCACCGAAGGTTTCCGCTAAGCCCTTGGACGAGCCGTCCAACTCCATTGAGCAGACAGAGCGTCGCGATGAAGTCACCGAAATGTTGTTGAAGGACCGCCAATCGGACGATCCGACAACGCAAGCAGCGGCCTCTTCGCTCCTGACCTGCCAGGGCTCCGCTGACCCACTGGCTGGTGCGGACGATCCGTCCAAGCCTTTTGTGACCTGTGATTACGACAGCGGCACTCCCTACGTCTTGGAGCCAGCCCCGTTGCTCAACGGTGTTGAGGATGAAGACGGTACCCGTTTGACGGGTAATGAGATTGATACCAATTCCCCGATCAACGGTGGCCTGAACCCACAGTCCGGTCAGATGGAGATCAGCTTCTCCTTCAAGACTGGCGATGGCCCGAACGGCTCCCAGACCTGGGCTGACCTTACGCAGGAGCACCTGAACGACCAGATTGCCATCACCCTTGACTCGGCCGTCATTTCGGCACCTGTCATCCAGGGGGCTACCCCGTACGGTTCCGCTACCTCCATTAACGGTGAATTTAGCCAAGAAGAAGCCAATAACCTGGCCAATAATCTGCGCTACGGTGCATTGCCGCTGTCCTTTGCCGGCGAAAACGGCGAGCCCGGCGGCACCGTGGAGTCCATTCCACCGACACTGGGTAAGGCAGCCCTCGAGGCCGGACTGTGGGCTGGCTTGGCAGGCTTGATTTTGGTCATCCTTTACTCCTTGTACTACTTCCGAGCGCTCAGTGGTGTGTCCGTCATCTTCCTGCTCGGCTCCGGCCTGCTGACCTACGGCGCCATCGTGTTGCTGGGTCGTTGGATCGGGTACTCGCTCGACCTGTCCGGTATTGCCGGTTTGGTCATTGGTGTCGGTGCAACCGCGGACTCGTTCGTGGTCTACTACGAGCGCATCAAGGATGAGCTCTTAGAGGGCAGAACCTTCAGGTCCGCAACGCAGAAGGCCTGGGAGCGCTCGCGCAGCACCATCGTGACCGGTAACGCGGTGACGTTGATCGGTTCTGTCATCGTCTACTTCCTCGCCATCGGTGAGGTAAAGGGCTTCGCGTTCACCTTGGGCTTGACCACGATCTTCGACTTGGTCGTCTCCTTCTTGGTCATGGCACCGGTAATGCAAATAATCGGCCGCCGTCCAGCGGCAGCCAAGCCATCGATGAATGGTTTGGGCGGAATTTATGCGCTAATTGAAGAGCGGCGCGAGCGCGGCTACTACGGAGATTCCCGCGCTGCCGCTGGTGCGTCGCAGGCGCGCTCCACTGAAAATTCGGCATCCGTTGGCGCCAAATCGTCAGAGAGTTCTTCGCCCTCAGCAGCCGCGGAAGATGAGGAGAAATAATCATGGCCGTATCGACTAAAAATAAGATTTCCCGTTTAGATCGCCTCTATGAAGACGAGCGTGGCTATGACTTCATTGGCCACACCAAACGGTGGTACGGGATTACCGCCGCGCTCCTCGTCGGCGCCATCGCCGCCATCCTGATTCGCGGATTTACCCTTTCCCTCGACTTTGAGGGAGGAACCACCTTGTCCATGCCCGCTGGGGACTTGAAAGAGGACGAGGTAGCTACCGTCTTTGAGGACTCCACCGGCGTTGAACCCGAACAGGTTCGCATCGTCGGCGCCGGCGATTCTGAGACGCTTGAAATCACCTCGGAGCGCTTGAGTCAAGAAGAGGTAGACAGCGCCCGGTCTGCCATCTACGAGGAATTCCAACCGAAGGATGAAAACGGGGAGGCCACCCCAGACGCCATCGGTTCTTCCACCGTGTCCGAATCGTGGGGCTCCTCGATTACGCAGCGCATGATCCTCGCCATGGTCGTATTCCTCGTTGCAGCGACCATCTATGTGGCGGTGCGCTTGCAAAAGATTATGGCTTTTGCCGCCATTTTGGCGCTGATTATCGATGGCATCGTCATCGCCGGTATCTACGCCCTCTTCGGCTTTGAAGTTTCTCCCGCCGTCATCATCGGTTTGCTCACCGTCCTGACCTTCTCCATCTATGACTCCGTCATCGTCTTTGACAAGGTCAATGAGAATACGGCGGGGCTGGAAGGCCAACGTTCTAAGACCTATGGGGAACTCGCCAACTTGGCGATTAACCAGACGGTCATGCGTTCCATTTCCACCTCCATCATCTCCGCGCTGCCTATTATCGCGCTGTTCGTCATCGCCGTATGGCTTATGGGCATCGGTACGCTGCGCGATTTGGCGCTGATCCAGCTCATCGGCGTCATCGAGGGTATTTTCTCCTCGATTTTCTTGGCTACCCCGTTGGTGGTGACGTTTGCTAATTGGACTAAGCGCGTCAAGCAGCACACGCAGCGTGTGCTGGATTACCGCGCGGGTAAGTCTGAGGACGGTGAACCGGCGGACGCGGGTTCTGCAAAGCGCAAGGTGGTTACGCCTTCCGATGTCGGGGCCAAGACGCACAAGGAAGTGGCAGAAGAACAAACTGATCACGGCAGCAGTGCCTCCGGCCATACAGGTGCTACGTGGCGCCCGGGCCGCTAAATGCCCTTGAACACGGCATAATCAGGCAGAGTAAGGCTTGGTCTTTTTAGGAGAAAAGGGGTTGTGCGTACCGTGGAACGCAGATTAGGCACCACACGGTGGTGGGGGCGCCGTCCCAAAATCATGGCGGTTGCAGCAGGGCTTTCCGCCCTGGCGCTGGTAGCGGCCTCGTGCAGTAGTGAGGAATCTGAGGGCGGTGACCAGGCCTCGCCCGCCGATCCGGAGTCCTATAACTACCCCGGGTATATGGTTAACTCTCAGCTGACCACGACGAATGCGGGCACCGCCTTCGGCAGCACCACCTCAGCGGCCCAACTTTCGGCGCGGCTTTATCCCGGTCTTTTTGTGCCGGGCCCCTCCGGACAGCTCATTCCCAATGCGGATTTGGTAGAGACCGAAGAGCTTCCGCCGGCAGCAGATAGTGATCAGGAAAGCGTGCGTTTGACGCTTGCTGATGACGCCACGTTCTCCGATGGTGCGCCCGTCACCTGCGATGATTACCTGCTTTCCTATACGGCTGGCACGCACCCGGTTGAATTTGCCTCGCATATGCCACTAATGAATGACATCGCCGATATCGAGTGCACACCGCAGAGCAAAGCCTTTACGCTGACTTTCCAGAAAGACCAGGGACATCGGTGGCGCCAAATGTTTGGCCCTGGCACCGTTATGCCTGCGCATGCGCTTGCGCAGAAGACGGACATGAGCATGGAGGATCTCAACGCGGCCCTGCATGCAGGAGACATGGCGGCGCTGCAGCCAGTAGCGGAATTGTGGCGCTATGGTTTTTCTACAGCCAAGGATGACTTTGACCCACAGCTGCAGGTGTCCTACGGCCCATTTACCGCGGATAAGATTGGTGATTCCGGCGAGGTCTTTTTAAAAGCCAATGAGCAGTATCGCGGCGACAAACCTGCCTTGGATCGCCTTGTCATATGGCCGGGTACTGCCAACGCACAGGAACTTGCGGATAAGGGCGTTCTCAAGGTGGCAGATTCCGCCACCGCGGCGCCCGATTGGCTTTCAGGGAACGCGGTTAAGGACGCAGAATCCGAGGAAGGCAACGACGCCTCAGAATCCACAAACGGATCTGGCTCGAATAAAGAAAGCGACTCCAATGCGGAGGGCTCCGCGGGCACAGAGAATGCCGAGTTTGAGACGATCACCAAGGTGGGCCTGCAAACCGATACGTTGACGCTGTCGCAGGCCGGGATTTTTGCGGAGCCTTCTGCTAGAAAGGCATTTGCTGCTTGCGTCGACCAAGCGGCGTTAGCACAAAAGAGCTCCGAAATATCTGGTGTCGATGTTCCCCCGGCTTATGTGCGCACCGTCTCTGTCCAAGATCCGGTGGCCCAAACGCTAGGCTCGGTGGCGAAGGACCACGAGGGAACGGACATGGCTGCGGCCGGCCAGTTGAACGGGTCCACCATCAGGGTGGGCTACGTTGGCCCGGATAAGCGCTATCAGGCGATGGTTGATGCGCTGCGCGCCTCTTGCGAGCCGGCGGGGATTACCATCGAGGATGCTGCGGCGGAGAACCTATCGCAGTTTTATCTCAACCCTGATCCGGAATCGGGGCAGCCAACCATTGATGCCTTCTTGGGCCCAGTCGATCCGCTGACCGAGTACTCCGCCGCTGATTCCAGTATTAAAAATTCCGTTCAGCTCAAGGAGCAGGAAGAGCAGCTGTGGGAGAGTGTTCCCTCCATTCCAGTCGCTGCGCAGCCGCGCGCGTTTATCGTTCACCGCGACGTGGAGGGTGTCCTGCCGTACACTGGCGTCTCGGGCATCGGCTGGAATATGGATCGTTGGCACGTGCCGGCAGAAGAACCTGTGGAGAAGGCCTAGGCCTTTTCGTTTTTAAATTTATTCTCGCTATTTAATTCTCAAGGAAGATGATGACTTCTCACTATGAATCAGCAGCACAAGCTTTGCGCGACAAGGTGCGCCTTGTGCAGGACTTTCCAGAAGAAGGAATTCTTTTTGAAGACCTCACACCGGTATTAGCCGATCCTGAGGCATTTCGGGCCGTTGTTGATGGTCTCGCGGCCGCCTGCGAGGAGCTGGGCGCGGATCTTATCGGCGGCCTGGATGCCCGCGGATTCTTGTTGGGCTCTGCCGTGGCGTACAAGCTGGGCTTGGGTATTTTGGCCATCCGCAAGAAGGGCAAGCTTCCACCGCCGGTATATACCGAAGAATACGAGCTGGAGTACGGCTCGGCCGCATTGGAGATCCCAGCCAGCGGCGTCGATGTGAAGGGCAAGCGCGTGGTGCTTGTCGATGACGTCCTGGCCACCGGTGGCACCCTCCACGGCGCCAAGCTGCTGCTCGAGTCTGCAGGCGCCGAGGTCGCGGGCAACGTCGTGGTGCTAGAAGTTAAGGGTCTTAATGGACGCGAACGCTTATCGGGCCCGCCGCTCATTGTGCTGGATGACGCTGACTAAGATGGTGTGTCTAAGCTAGATCACACGATCTGGAAAGGCGCTGCAGCCAGCAGTACAGGCTGCGGCATTGTGAAGGGCGGTAGAGATGGCCACGGATAAGTCAGCAAAACGCCAGGCTAATAACGGGATGCGGAGCATGTCTGCCCGGCTTGCTCGGTCACTGACCGGCGGGCGGGTCAAGATTAACCCCGCGCTCGATCCCCTCATGTCCATTCACCGGAAATTCCACCCCAAAGCGGATGCGGAACTACTCAACGCTGCCTATAACACCGCAGAAAGGTTGCACGAGGGAGTATTCCGCAAGTCGGGCGAGCCGTATATTACGCACCCCCTGGCCGTAGCCACGATTGCCGCGGAAATTGGTATGGATACCACCACCATCGTTGCAGCGCTCCTGCACGATACGGTGGAGGATACCGATTACACGCTTGAAGATCTGACCCGCGACTTTGGGCCAGAAGTCGCCCGGCTCGTTGATGGCGTGACCAAACTGGACAAGGTGGCCTTGGGTGCAGCGGCCGAGGCTGAGACCATCCGGAAGATGATCGTCGCCATGGCCAACGATCCGCGCGTGCTGGTCATCAAAGTCAGCGACCGTCTGCACAATATGCGCACCATGCGCTTTTTGCCGCCGGAAAAGCAAGCTAAGAAGGCACGCCAGACGCTAGAGGTCATCGCCCCCTTGGCCCACCGTCTGGGCATGGCGAGCGTGAAATGGGAATTAGAGGATCTGTCTTTTGCCATCCTCTATCCCAAAAAGTACGACGAAATCGTCCGCATGGTGGCAGAGCGTGCGCCCTCGCGCGATCGCGCCTTGAAGGAAATCATCAACCAAGTTAGCGCCGCCTTAAAGGAAAACGGCATCGAGGCTGAGGTAATGGGCCGGCCGAAGCACTACTGGTCCATCTATCAAAAGATGGTCGTGCGCGGCCGCGAGTTCGCGGAGATTTTTGACCTGGTGGGCATCCGCGTACTGGTGGATGACATCAATAGCTGTTACGCCGCCATTGGCGTCGTGCACTCCATTTACCAGGCTCTGCCTGGGCGTTTTAAGGATTATGTTTCCTCCCCGCGCTTTGGCGTCTACCAGTCTCTGCACACCACGGTGCTCGCGGACGGCGGAGCAACCCTAGAGGTGCAGGTCCGTACGCACGAGATGCACTACAACGCCGAATTCGGCGTCGCCGCGCACTGGCGCTATAAGGAAACCAAGGGGAAGAATTCTGGGCATCAAGAAGAGGTGGACCAGATGGCCTGGATGCGTCAGCTGCTGGACTGGCAGAAGGAAGCGGCAGATCCCAATGAGTTCCTCGATTCCTTGCGCTATGACCTGACGGCGCGCCAGATCTTTGCCTTTACCCCAAAGGGCGATGTGGTGGATCTGCCGGCGGGTTCCACCCCGGTGGATTTTGCCTACGCCGTGCATACGGAGGTCGGCCACCGCTGCATTGGCGCCAAGGTCAACGGCAAATTGGTGGCGCTAGAATCGCCGCTGAAATCCGGCGACAAGGTAGAAATCTTTACTTCCAAGGATCCCAACGCCGGCCCATCGCGCGATTGGCAGGAATTCTTGGTCTCGCCGCGGGCCAAGGCGAAGGTACGGCAGTGGTTTGCCAAGGAAAGGCGCGAGGAACACCTCGAAGCCGGACGCGATGCCTTGGCCTCTGAGGTGCAGCGCGGCGGCTTGCCGATGCACCGCCTGTTTACTGCCAGCTCCATGAAGCAGGTGGCAGAACAGCTGCACTATTCTGATGTCGATGCCCTGTACACGGCCATCGGCGCAGGCCACGTCTCCGCACAGCACGTGGCCAACCAATTGGTGGCCATGTTCGGCGACCGCGATGATGCCGTGGATGCCCTGGCCTCCCGAACCCCACTCTCGGAGCTCGAGCAGTCCCGCGCGCAGCATACTAAGGACTCCGCCTCCGGCACCGGCATCTTGGTGGAGGGAAGCCCCGATGTCATGGCTAAGCTTGCGAAGTGCTGCCAGCCGGTGCCTGGGGACGCCATTTTTGGTTTTGTCACCCGTGGCGGGGGAGTATCCGTGCACCGTGCGGACTGCGCCAACGCGGAAAAGCTCAAATCTGAGCCGGAGCGCATGCTGAAGGTGGAGTGGTCCTCTGGCACCTCTTCTACCGGCGCCTTTTCCGCAACTCTGCAGCTTGAGGCGTTGGACCGCCAGGGCCTGCTGTCTGAGCTGACGCGGGTTCTAAGTGATCAAAACATCAATGTGTTGACGATGAATTCTAACCGCGGCGAGGACCAAATTGCCACGATGCGGTTTACCTTCTCTGTATCGGATACCAAACAGCTGGGTTCCTTGATGACGACGTTGCGCAATACCGAAGGCGTCTTTGACGTCTACCGCGTGACTGCCTAACCGCCTGACCGCCCGGCTACCTCCCTGTGCGGTTGCTCGACAGAGCAACGCGCGGGCGACGCGCACGTGACGATTGCGTGAACTCTTGGCGGAAGAAAGGTAAAAGCCCATTTCACGGGCTTCATGCTTCCTGCGAATGGGTTAAGAAAGCGGTATATATTGTCTGAATACTTTCTACGACACAGGAGTAACTATGCAGTTCCGCCGCATTGGCCAGTTGGTGGCCGCTACTACCGCCACCGCCGTCGCGCTCTCCGGCACACACGCCCTAGCGCAGGAGGATACGACCACCATCTCGGTCACCAATATCACTGACCTGCACGGCCACTTGGAAGATGGCCTGAGTGACCCTGCTAAGGCGGGCGATGAGATTGGTGTGGCTCGCCTGCAATCGCTTATCAAGCAGGTCAATGAAGGCCAAGAGTTCAACCTCACCTCTTCGGGCGATAACGTGGGCGGATCTGCATTCGTTTCGGCCATCTCTGATGACAAGTACACGCTAGAAGCGCTCAACGCCATGGGGATGAAGGTCACCGCAGTGGGCAACCACGAATTCGACAAGGGCACTGAGGACCTAACGGACCGTATCCAGCCCGCTTCTGACTATCCCATCCTCGGCGCCAATGTGTTAAAAGACGGCAAACCGCTTTTGGACGCCTCCCATGTGGAAGAAATCGACGGCGTAAAGGTCGGCTACGTCGGCACCGTCACCCAGAACACCAAGTTCAAGGTATCTGCGGCAAAGATTCCGGGCGTCACTTTTACCGATCCAGTCGAGGCAACGAATAAGGAGGCCACCCGCTTGAAGGAAAGCGGCGAGGCAGATGTCGTGGTCTCCCTCTTCCACGAAGACGCGGAGGAATACGCAGAAGGCTTCAACAAAGACGTCGATATCCTCTTTGGAGGCGATACCCACCAGACCACCCAGGGAACGCAAGAGCGCGACGGCGCCCTGCCACTGCAGTGGGCGCAAGGCTACGAGTACGGCAAGCTGCTTAACGATGCCGATATTACCTTCGACAAGGCCGCGGGCGAGGTAAAGAAGATTGAGCTCAAGCAGTACGATGCGACTGATGCGGCGCAGGTAGAGCCGGATGCTGAGATTGCGGGCATCGTTAAGAAGGCACAGGATGAGGCCGAGGTAAAAGGCTCGAAGACCGCTGGCACAGTCGAAACCGACTTATTCCGCGGCTCCGATGAGGGGCAAAAGCCAGGTTCCAACCGCGGTGTCGAGTCCACCCTGAATAACTTCATCGCTGACGGGCAACGTTATGCCATGAGCAAGCAGGTTGGCGAGGACATTGATCTTGGCGTGATGAACGCCGGCGGTGTGCGTGCCGATTTACAGGGCGGCGATGTCACATACAAGGACATCTTTGAGGTCCAGCCGTTTGGTAACTCGGTTATTACCGCGAAGGTCTCCGGCAAGGACTTCATCACCGCTTTAGAAAACCAGTGGCAAGATGGAAGCAGTCGGCCGCGTCTAGCCATGGGGCTGTCCAATAACGTCCAGGTGGTCTATGACCACACGGCATCCCACGGCGAGCGCGTCAAGTCCGTGACCATCAATGGCGAGCCCCTCGACGCGGATAAGGACTATTCCATCGCGCTATCGTCCTTCCTCGCCTCCAGCGACAGCGAAAAGGGTGGCGATGGCTACTTTGAGGCAGGCTCCATCAAGGACAAGAACGATGTGGGATACATGGATGCCCAGGCCATGATCGACTACATCGCCTCCGGTGAGTCCGAGGTCCGCAAGGGGCAGGGCCAGATTGGCGCCCACATCGATGGTGACATTGCCCCGGGCAAAGAAATCACCGTCGATCTGTCCAGCTTGAATTACACCAGCGAGGGAGAGCCCATGGCCAAGACCGTCACGGTGAAGCTTGGTGATGAGGAAGCAACCGCCAATATCGATAATTCCAAGCAGGAAGGCGATGACCAATTTGGCGAGCGCGGACGTGCGCAAGTGACGCTTAACGTTCCAGAAGGCCTGACGGGCTCCCAAAACCTAGAAATCACCACCGATGCAGGCACGCAAGCGATCCTGCCCGTGAAAGTGGACGAAGCCGGCGGTGACGAGGCCGGCTCCCAAGAGGATGGTTCAGAGGATGAAGACTCCCCGAAGCTCCCGCAAGGCTCGTCTATTGGCGGCGCAGCCCTTGCCATCGTGGCGGCACTAGCGGCAGGAATCGCCTTTATTGGTTTGAACCCCCAGGTGCTGCCGGCACCACTGCGGTCCATCTTTGATGACCTGCGCAAGACCTTTCACATCTAATTAGGGATCCAAATCCTGTGGATACGCGAAAAGCGCTTTTCCTCGCTTAAAGGGGGAAAAGCGCTTATTTTTCTGTGCTGTGTCGTGCATCCTAGTAACCTCAAAAGCCGTGGATATCTTTGAACGGTTTTTACGCGAGGCTACTTTTCAACTAGGAATCGAGCTACATCGAGTTCCTGTTGTCATGTTGTCTACATTAGGCATCTATCTCGCCTTTATGGTCTTGGTGAAGCTTTTTGGTTCCCGCGTATTGACCTCCATGACGGCCTCTGACGCGATCATCATCATTATGTTCGGTGCTGTTGCCGGGCGTGTGATCATTGGTGTTCCACCTACACTAGCGGCGGGTGTTATCGGGCTGACCACACTGATGGCCTTGGAAGCTGCATTCGGGACCATTCGCAAGGTAGTGAAATGGACGCGGTTTTTAGATCGGCGTCCAGTCCTCATCGTCTTTCAGGGCGAGATGATTGACGATAATCTCACCGTTTCCCATATCACTCGCTCTGACGTGTATTCCGCGGTGCGAAAGGCTGGTTTAGCCCGCATGGAAGACGTTCAGATTATGGTTTTAGAGCCCACCGGGCACATATCTGTCATCAAGAATGGTCAGGACATAGACCCAGATATCTTTAATGACCTCGTTGGCTCTGGGTATATCAAACAGGCCAAAGAGTCTTAAAGAATTGATAGAGGGGGAAGAACTTCAGGACTACTTTTCGTACAACCGCCGTGCAGATAAATAAGAGCACGGCGGTTAATCGCCCTCAAGAGGCATCAACGTCTAGAAAGGAAGTTTGAAGTTCTTTAGAAGGTCATCGATGTTGATGTACTTATTGGCGAACGCGAAGAGAGTGCCCAGTGCGCCGACAGCAGCAGTAATGACTTCGATCCAGGCCTTGACGGACTCAGGATTCGCGTCCTTGGAAGACAAGGCTTGCGTATTCTTGGCGTCGTTTTTCTTGTTTGCATCAGAATCAATGTTCTGGCTAGGAGTGCTGGTGGAGGCAGTAGAAGAGCCTTGAGCAACGGTATTCACATTCTCCGCGGCAGTGGCCACGGTGGTGCCAGCGAGAGTAACGGATAGGGCGGTTGCGCCGGCGAGGAAGGCCTTGCGGGAGAAAAGCTTCATTGTGTTTCCTGTCAAGCTTGTGGTGTTCAAATTTTTTGGATATTAGACGGCTGCGTAGCTGTCTGAATTACCCGAGCTAATTTTAATAAAAAACATTATCAATAAGGAATGGGGGTGTTTGGAGGGGGTGATTAATGCAGATGGTGTGAATGGGAAGGATGTGCTTTCTGGAGCTAAGCGAGGTAGAAGGGTATTTAAGGAAAAGCATCGGATATGAAAATTCCCCAGCGCCACGCCACGATATAGTTCGTGCAGTGTGCTGGGGTGAGGCAAATGTAGAGGGAATGGGGGAGGCATCGGCAAGCGCCGATGCCGCAGACTAGGCCTTTACCGTAGCCTTTTTGATCTTTACCTCTTCTGCAGGCTTGCCATCCTCTTGGCCGCCTGGATTGCTACCTTGGTCACCGGTGTCTACGCCGGCCTCGGCAATCTTGTCTAGGGTCTTGAGGCCTTCTTCAGTGATGGTGCCGAAGTAGGTGTAGTTAGGAGGTAACTCCGAGTCATCGTAGTTAAGGAAGAACTGGGAGCCGTTGGTATCTGGGCCGCTATTGGCCATAGCGACGGAGCCGCGGGGGTAGACAACTGGGTTCTGCGCGTCCTCGTCATCAGTTTCATCGGTGGGGTATTCATCAGCAAAGCTGAAGCCCGGGCCGCCGGCACCGGAACCGGTGGGGTCGCCGCACTGGAGCACATTCAAGCCACCGGAGGTCATGCGGTGGCAGACGGTGTCATCGTAGAAGCCGGAGTCAGCCAGTTCCGAAATGGCGTGGGTAGTACAAGGCGCAGTGGCGCGGTCTAGGTCCATCTCGATCGGGCCCTGGGTGGTATCGAAGGATACAGTAACAGTGCCCTCGGTGGATATATCCTTGCCGTCGGGCTTCTTGGCACCGTGGCCATCCTGCCCATTGTCCTTGTACTCGCACTGGACGGTTGCAGGCAGGGCTTCCGCGCGCTTACCGCTCAAGGGCTCTGCCTTGGGTGCTTCCTGCGTGGTCTGTGCTTCCGAGGTATCTTCCGCCTGGATTTCGCCCTCAGAGTCATCGCGGGTGGAGAGGAAGTAAATCCCTCCGGCGATGCCGAGGATGACGACGAGCGAGGCTAAGGCGACGCCAAAAGGACGAGTCTTTTGTTTGCGGTCACGGGACTTTAGTTCGCGGTCGAGCTTGTGCAGCGCGTCTTCTCCGCGCTTTTTATTATCTGGCACCGTGGGACAACCTTTCTAGCGATTATCGGTGACGTGTCTCAACTAGGACGATTTTAGCGGCTTTGCGGCCATGGGGATGACTTGGCTCGGGGATTGGCTTAAGCAATAAGCGGAGAGCTATAGCGGGGAAGCAAAAGTATCAGTACGCTCGGGGCCATGGCTGAAGTTAATTTTTCTGACGAACCTACCCAAACCGCTGGTGAACTTCCCGCAGTAGGGGAGTCCATCCCAGAATTCACTCTCGTTGGCACCGACCTCTCTGAGGTCACCAAAAAGGATTTCGAGGGCAAGCGCCTCGTTATCTCGATTTTCCCATCCATCGATACCGGCGTGTGCCAGCAGCAGTTGCGCACCTTTAATGAAAAGGCTGCGGGCTTGGACAACACCGTTGTCTTGTCCGTCTCCCGCGACCTACCTTTTGCACTGGATCGTTTCTGCGCCGCAGAGGGCATTGAAAACGTGGACACCGCCTCCGATTTCCGCTCCGATTTTGGCGAGAAGTTCGGCGTGACCTTGCAAGGCTCCCCGCTCAAGGGCCTTTTGGCACGCTCCGTTGTGGTCACCGACGCTGACCACAAGGTCATCTACAACGAGTTGGTGCCAGAGGTAACCACTGAGCCGGACTACGATAAGGCACTTGCCGCCCTGCAATAAAGCTTTAAGCTGGCAGGATATTTAAATCTAGCACCCAGCCTTTCCCCATAACCCACCGTGGCTGTGGGGGTGAAGGCTGGGTGCTTTTTGCATGCTTGCGGGGCCCTTGAGTTCAGAGGGGCGCTGCGTTCGGGAGCGCTGTGGGTGCAGGTCTCGTTAGACTTAAAGCATGGAGATTCAAGGATTTACCGCGGGCCCATTTAGCACCAATACTTATATCGCGGCGGAGGGAAAGCGCGCTTTCATCGTGGATCCAGGCATGGATTCCACGTCGCAGGTTCTAGCGTACGACTATGACTATGAAGCCATCGTGCTCACGCACGGGCACATTGACCACACTCGCGAGGCCGGTGACTTGGCGCAGGAGCTCGATATCCCCGTTTATATTCATCCCGCAGATAAGTTCATGTTGGATTCTGGGGAGGGTGTTTCCGCCCAGGCACAGGAGTTATTCCACGCCTCGAGAATGGTGCCCATTTCCGATCTCCGCGAACTCCACGGTGGGGAAGAACTGGAGCTAATCGGGCATACATTTACCCTCCAGCACGCGCCTGGGCATTCGCCGGGGTGCGTATTGATCATTTCGGATACTTTTGCCCTTACCGGGGACGTACTTTTTGCCGGGGGAATGGGGCGGGTCGATCTGCCGGATTCTAATCCACAGGCCATGCTGGACTCATTGGCGGGACCGGTGTGGGATTTAGACGATAAGCTGGACATTCTTCCCGGCCACGGCCCAACCTCGACCATGCGTCAGGAGAGGGCGACCAACCCATTCCTGCGAAAATCCCATGGGGTAGTCTAGTGACCATGAGTGAAGAGAAGCGGTTCCACGCACTGTCCGCACCGAAGGGTGTGCCAGACTATTTCCCACCAGAGTCTGCGACTTTTTATAAGGTCCGCCAGACCATGGTGGAACAGGCGCATCTTTCCGGCTTTCAGCACATTGAATTGCCCATTTTTGAAGATACCGCGCTCTTTGCCCGCGGCGTGGGCGAATCTACCGACGTGGTCTCCAAGGAGATGTACACCTTTGCAGATCGCGGCGATCGCTCAGTGACCCTGCGCCCAGAGGGCACCGCGGGTGTGATGCGCTCGGTCATTCAACACAATCTGGACCGCGGTCAGCTGCCGGTAAAGCTGAACTACAGCGGGCCGTTCTTCCGCTATGAGCGCCCGCAGGCAGGGCGCTACCGCCAGCTTCAGCAGGTTGGCGTGGAAGCCATTGGCGTCGACGATCCCGCATTGGATGCGGAGGTCATCGCCCTGGCGGATCGCTCCTATAGGGCCCTGGGACTTTCCGGGTACCGCCTGGAATTGACCAGCTTGGGCGACCGGAATTGCCGGCCCGCCTACCGCGAAAAGCTGCAGGAATTCCTGTTTAAGCTGGACTTGGATGAGGAAACCCGCCGCCGCGCGGAGATCAATCCCTTGCGCGTCTTGGACGATAAGCGCCCAGACATGCAGGAGCAGCTTGCCGATGCCCCATTGATGCTCGACTACCTCAACGCCGAGTGCCGCGAGCACTTTGAGACCGTAACCGGCATGCTGGATGATATGGGTGTTGCCTACGAAATCAACCCGCGCATGGTGCGCGGCTTGGACTACTACACCAAGACCTGTTTTGAATTCGTCCACGATGGCCTGGGTGCGCAATCCGGTATTGGCGGCGGTGGCCGCTACGACGGGTTGATGGCGCAGCTTGGCGGCCAAGATCTCTCGGGCATCGGCTATGGCCTCGGCGTCGACCGCGCCATCCTCGCCCTTGAAGCGGAGGGAATCACCTTAGAAGGCAGTGATTCCCGCGTGGACGTCTACGGCATTGCCTTGGGCGCAGCGGCCAAGCGCCGCATGACCGGGATCATCAATGACCTGCGCAAGGCGGGAATCGCCGCGGACATGTCCTTTGGTGATCGCGGCCTTAAGGGGGCGATGAAGGGCGCTGACCGCGCGGGCGCGCGCTTTGCTCTGGTCTTGGGAGACCAAGAACTAGACAATGGCACCGTCGCCGTGAAGGACTTGGCCGCCCACGAACAGCGCGATGTTGAACTATCGCAGCTGGTTGCCATTCTGGGGCAGGATCTAGAAGGCTAAACGCAGGATCAAAAAAGGCGGCACCGAAATTACTCGGTGCCGCCCTTTTATGTGCTTTTGACTGATTAGCACTCCACCTGGGAAACGCTAAAGCCCATCGTCTTGGCCAAGCCGCCGAGGGAGGTCTCCTTGTACTTGGAGAGCATATCGCGGCCCGTATCCGCCATGGTTTGTACGGCATTATCTAGGGTGACGTGGTGGGTGCCTTCACCCATCATCGCCATGCGGGCGGCGTTAATGGATTTCACCGCGCCGATGGCGTTGCGCTCAATACAGGGGATCTGCACTAATCCACCTACCGGGTCACAGGTAAGGCCGAGGTTGTGTTCAAGGGCGATCTCTGCCGCATTTTCTACCTGGGCAGGCGTTGCACCAAGGAGTGCTGCCATTCCCGCAGCGGACATGGACGAGGCGGAGCCGACTTCTCCCTGGCAGCCCACCTCGGCGCCGGAAATTGAGGCATTTTGTTTGATGATCATGCCGATTGCGCCGGCGGTGAGCAGGTAGCGGCGTGCGGATTCGCGGCAGAAGCCACCATGGAAATCGCGCGCATAGTGCAAGACTGCGGGAATGATGCCGCAGGCGCCGTTGGTGGGCGCGGTGATAACGCGGCCGCCCGCAGCGTTTTGCTCGTTGACCGCTAAGGCGAAGAGGTTGACCCATTCCATGGCGGAAAATCCAGAGTGTGGGTCATTTTTCTGCTCGAGCAGCTGCGCATACATCTTGGGGGCACGCCGCGGCACTCGGAGACCACCGGGCAAGAGGCCCTTGGTGGAAATGCCATCGGTCACGCATTCGCGCATGATGTCCCATACGAGGTCCAAGTGGCGCAGGACAAAATCCGCGCCGCCCTCGTCCTGATGAAGTACTTCCTCATTGGCGAGGACGATTTCCCAAATATCTTTGTCGTTGGCCTCGCAGAGGTTGAGCAGTTCTTCACCGGTGGTGAACTCATAAGGCACGGTATCTTCTACGGTTGCTGCGGCAACGCCGGCGGGTACCTCGTGGCTATCGGCCATCTCCGCGTCTAACTCTTTGCGGGAGAGGATGAAGCCACCGCCGACGGAGAAGTACTGCTCGTCTTCAGCCAAGATAGTGCCATCAGCATCCCAGGCCTTGAAGATCATGCCGTTGGGGTGCTGGGGCAGTGGCTCGTTCTCAAAGGCAATTTCGTAGTCGACGGAGCCGGACGGGCCGGAGATGTTGCCTTCACTGGGGATTATGCCGCCGGCTTGTGGCTCGGCATCGATGGGAACGGTCAGCGGCTCCCAACCGGCGAGTCCCAGAATGACGGCGCGGTCGGAGGCGTGGCCGCGCCCAGTGGCGGCAAGCGAACCGCGCAGCTCCGCGGAGACGCGGGCGGGATGGGTATCGAGGGATTCTAGAAATTGCTTCGCGGCGCGCATCGGCCCAACCGTGTGTGAGGAGGAGGGACCAATGCCGATGGCGAAAATGTCAGTAACGCTAATAGTCATGGTGAAAGCCTTAAGAAACCTTTCTTGGTAGCAAGAGAGTTATCAGTCCAAGAGCATGAAAAAGAGATTTTCTCAGGCGCGGGGATTCAAGTGGAACATTTCTAAAATTCAAGCGTAGAGAAATATGTGACATGTATCAATTTTAGAATATGCGATAGGTATTGCGGCGCTAGTGCTTTCCGTCGTATTGGGACAAAATTTCCTCGAAAGGCAGAAATTCCTCGTCCACTCCGATCCCAGTGGGGCGGGAATGGGGTCCGGGCTTAGGGGCATCGGCAAGCCCGGCGACCCGATCCGTTGGGCGGATCATCTGATCTGCAAGCTGGGTGGCGGCGCGCTCGATGCGGCTGCGAATGCGCGCGCCCTCGGCGGTGCCCAGATCTTCTGTTGCCTGGAAAATGCCGGTGGGAACGACGTGGGCGTGCAGGTAATTCAATAGGGGGCGCAGCGCATAGTCCAAGATGAGCGCGTGGCGCGGTGAACCGCCCGTAGCGGCAACGATGGTAGGCAGTTCCTCCAAGGCGTGCGAATCCAGAACATCAAAAAACATCTTGAACAGCCCGGAGTAGCTTCCTTGGAACGCGGGCGTGACGGCAATAAAGCCATCGGCCGTAGACAGCAGCTCTTTCGCTTCATCCAAGTGGGGCGTCGGGGCCGCCCAATTGGTCATGGCCGTGGCCAATTCAGAAGCAAGGGTGCGCACCTCAATGATGTGGGTGTTCACGCCTTCACCGCGTGCGGAAATCTTTGCCTCGGTGGCTTCTGCAATAGTCTCAGCTAATTGCCGGGTAGATGATGGCTCCGATAGCCCGGCCGTGAGGACAACCAAAGATCGCATTGTTTAGTCCTCCTTTCCAGGGCTTACGCGAAAGTGTGGGGAATCTGGGTGCTGCTTGAGCGTGGCATGCGTTGGTGGGTCTGAGGGTACATGGTCTGGTCGCCGCTGCTCAAAGCGTCGGCGGAGCTCTGGGACGACTTGAGTGCCAAGAATTTCTATCTGCTTGAGCACCACTTCTTGCGGCAGGCCCGCGTGATCGATGAGGAAGAGCTGGCGTTGGTAATCGCCCACGTAGTCCGCAAATTTCAGGGTGCGCTCAATAACCTGCTCTGCGGTACCCACGGTCAGCGGGGTGTAGTCAGTAAACTCCTCCAGGCTAGGCCCGTGCCCGTACACGGGTGCGTTATCGAAGTACGGGCGGAAGAACTTCTTGGCTTCCTCTTCAGTATCGCCAATGAATACCTGGCCGCCGAGACCCACGATGGCTTGGTCGGCCTGACCGTGGCCATAGGAGGCGAAGCGGCGCCGGTACATGGTGACCATCTTGGCCGTGTGTTCCTGATTCCAGAAAATATTATTGTGGAAGAACCCGTCGCCATAATAGGCCGCTTGTTCTGCAATCTGTGTAGAGCGAATTGAGCCGTGCCATACAAACGGCGGGACGCCATCGAGGGGCGCCGGGGTAGAGGTAAACGCCTGCAACGGGGTGCGGAATTTGCCCTCCCAGTTGACGCTATTTTCGCGCCACAGGCGGCGCAGCAAGTGGTAATTTTCCACGGCCAAGGGGATGCCTTGGCGGATATCTTTGCCAAACCACGGGTAGACGGGGCCGGTATTGCCGCGTCCCATCATCAGGTCCACACGGCCGCCGGAAAGGTGCTGCAAAAAGGCGTAATCTTCCGCGATCTTTACCGGGTCATTGGTGGTAATTAGCGTCGTGGAGGTAGAAAGCTGCAGGCGCTTAGTCTGCGCCGCAATATAGGCCAGGTGGGTCGTCGGGGAGGAGGGGACGAAGGGCGGGTTGTGGTGCTCGCCTGTGGCAAAGACATCGAGGCCCACTTCTTCCGCCTTGAGCGCGATTTCCGTAATATTGCGGATTCGCTCCGCCTCTGACGGGGTTTCGCCCGTCGTTGGATCGGTGGTCACATCTCCGACCGTGAAAATGCCAAATTGCATGGTGTCCCTTTCTACGTACCTATAATCATTGTACGTGACATGTCAACAACGTGGGAGGGGAGATTGTTCCCAAACGAGTAAAGAGGGGGACGGGAATTAGCTGTAGACCCCGCGCCCCAAGGTGTCGCACTCAGCCATCCGGCCGGAATTATAACCAGCAAGGAAAGCCCGCTGGCGTTGCTCGGAGGAGCCGTGCGTCCACGCATCGGGTTGGACCTGCCCGGTGGAACGCCGCTGGATATTATCGTCGCCCACAGCCTGCGCCGCGGTGACTGCGTCAGCGACCTGCTGCTGGGAAATCGGTTCCAGCAGCGCATCCTCGCCCTTATCTGCATGAGAAGCCCAAATACCTGCGTAGCAATCTGCCTGGAGCTCGATCTTTACCGCATTGGAATCCGCGCCGGGGTCGTTATAGTCAGATAGCTGCAGCGTGCCCTCGAGCTGCTGAATGTGGTGGCCAAACTCGTGGGCGACGATGTACATCTGCGCGAATGGGGCATTGTGCGCGCCGTAGTTGCTCAGGGAATCGAAAAAGGTGGTATCGAAATACGCCGATTGGTCGGCGGGGCAATAAAAGGGACCCGTGGCTGAAGAGGCGGTGCCGCAACCGGAATTGGTGGAGCCATTAAAAATCACCCGGCCAGGGTTGGTGTATTCGATGCCGGCTTGCTCGGGCAGCTCGGCGGTCCAGACGTTATCCACGCTCATGGCGGTAAACATGACCCGGCAGTCATCGTATTTATTGCCGTCTTCTGCCGTTTGGCAGTGATCGAAGGCAGAATCATCGGCACCGGAGTGGGACTGCTCATTGCCCAGGAGGGCGCCAATATCGGAGGGGTTTCCTCCCAATAAGAGGTAGAGCCCGACGAGCATGACGGAGCCGATGCCGCCGCCTAAAGCGAGGCCGCCGCCACCGCCGGAGGTTGCGCGCTGGCCATCGAAATCGGCACCAGATTTAAACGTCATGCCTAAATAGTGCCACACCTTTTCGGCGTCTTCAGTGCGTACCGGCCACATTTATGCGCGGTACTGGCAGCGGCGTCCGGTTCGCACCCATGCCTAGTGCCTTAAATGGACTTAATAGGAGAAGAAACGGCGATGGGATGTAGAATTGGCCAAGTTCCTAGTCTTGTGCTTGGTTGGGCGCGCGCTGTTTACGCGTGGCTGGACCCGCAAGTAACTCCATTTCAGAAGGGATTGAATTATAGTGCTGCGTACCCATTTGGCCGGTGAGCTCCGCAAAGAACTGGCAGAAGAGACCGTAACCCTAACCGGTTGGGTGTCTCGTCGCCGTGACCACGGCGGCGTGATCTTCATTGACCTGCGCGATCGTTCCGGCATTGCCCAGGTGGTCTTCCGCGAATCCGATGTGGCAGAGCGCGCCCACGACCTGCGTTCGGAATACTGCGTCAAGGTAACCGGCGTAGTGGAACCGCGCCCAGAAGGCTCCGAAAACCCGAACCTGCCTTCCGGAGACATCGAGGTCAACGTCACCGACCTGGAGGTGCTCAACAAATCCGCAGCGCTGCCCTTCCAGGTAGATGATCCTTCCGCCTCTGGCGAGGTAGGCGAGGAGACCCGCCTGAAGTACCGCTACTTGGATCTGCGCCGCGAGCGCCAGGCAAAGGCCCTGCGCCTGCGCTCCGCTGCCAACCGCGCGGCCCGCAACGTGCTGGATAAGCACGATTTCGCCGAAATCGAAACCCCTACCTTGACCCGCTCCACCCCTGAGGGCGCCCGCGACTTTTTGGTCCCTGCCCGCCTGAAGCCGGGCTCCTGGTACGCGCTGCCGCAGTCGCCGCAGCTGTTCAAGCAGCTGCTGATGGTGGCGGGCATGGAGCGCTATTACCAGATCGCGCGGTGCTACCGCGATGAGGACTTCCGCGCCGACCGCCAGCCGGAATTTACCCAGCTAGACGTGGAGATGTCCTTCGTGGATCAAGACGATGTCATTGCGCTTGGTGAAGAGATTGTCAAAGAGCTGTGGAAGCTCATCGGCTATGACATTCAGACCCCGATCCCGCGCATGACCTATGCCGATGCCATGAAGTACTACGGCTCCGATAAGCCGGATCTGCGCTTCGACATCAAGATCGTCGAGTGCACGGAGTTCTTCAAGGACACTACCTTCCGCGTCTTCCAGAACGAATACGTCGGCGCCGTAGTCATGGACGGCGGTGCTTCGCAGCCGCGCCGCCAGTTTGATGCATGGCAGGACTGGGCCAAGCAGCGCGGCGCCAAGGGCCTTGCCTACATCACCGTTGCAGAAGATGGCACTTTGGGCGGGCCAGTAGCCAAGAACATCACCGACGCGGAGCGCGAGGGCATCGCCGAGCACGTGGGCGCAAAGCCTGGTGACGCCATCTTCTTCGCCGCCGGCGATACCAAGTCTTCCCGCGCGCTGCTGGGTGCGGCCCGCGGTGAAATCGCCAAGAAGCTCGACCTCATCAAGGAAGGTGACTGGGCCTTTACCTGGGTCGTTGACGCCCCGCTCTTTGAGCCTTCTGCCGATGCCACCGCTTCCGGCGACGTGGCCTTGGGCCACTCCAAGTGGACCGCGGTGCACCACGCTTTTACCTCGCCGAAGCCGGAGTGGATCGATTCCTTCGACGAGAACCCGGGCGAGGCCACGGCCTACGCTTATGACATCGTCTGCAACGGCAACGAGATCGGCGGCGGTTCTATCCGTATCCACCAAGAAGATGTGCAAAAGCGTGTCTTCGAGGTCATGGGCATCGGCGATGAGGAAGCACAAGAAAAGTTCGGCTTCTTGCTTGACGCTTTCTCCTACGGCGCACCTCCACACGGCGGCATCGCCTTTGGCTGGGACCGCATCGTGTCCCTCTTGGGCGGCTTTGACTCCATCCGCGACGTCATTGCCTTCCCGAAGTCCGGTGGCGGCGTGGATCCGCTTACCGATGCCCCCGCGCCCATCCCTGCCGCACAGCGCAAGGAGACCGGCGTGGATTTCAAGCCGGAGAAGAAAAAGAACGGCGAAGAGGCTAAGGCCGCGAAATCAGAGCAGGAGAACTAGCTCTTAGGCTCGCTATCACGACACCATTTTTAGGGTAAGCGGGGCGCGCGTCCTCGCCGCAGCGGAAACTTGTGCGGCGAGGGTGTAGCCCCCGCTTTGTGTTGGCGGGCATACTGGATAGAACTATGGTTGATACACAGACAGTGCTTTCGGCCGATGAGGTCATTGGTGCCGCATCGGAAATGTTGTCGCGCCGCTTTGGTGGCACGCCGGAAATGTCAGACATTGAGGATCTAGGCGGATCCGGCAATGCTTTAGTCCTGCGCGCGAAGGTTGCCCCTAGCGCCTTTTTGCCGCATCGCTCTGTGGTCATCAAATACAATCCGGTCACCGGCTACGGCGTGGATGACGCGGCAATGCTGCGCGAGGTCGTGGCCTATCAATTCACCACCGCCTTAGCAGAAGACGTGCGCCCAGGGCCGGTGCTGCTTGCGCATGATTTAGACCGGCGCATCATCGTCCTGACGGATTTGGGGGAGGCCGAGACCCTTGCGGATGTGCTCTTAGAATCCGGCGATGAGGATCGCATTCGGATCCTGCGCTCCTTGGGCACGGCATTGGGGCATATCCACGTAGGCACCGCGGATCATGAGCAGGATTTCGAGACCCTGCTCAACCGCACCTTGCGGCATAACCCGGAATACGCCGATCACCAATCTGTGCGCGATCAGTCCCTGTATCGCTCCATCGGCATCGGGCTGAGCCTGCTTGATGAGGCGGGGCTTGAAGCCCCCGAAAGCTTCCGCAGTTTAGCCGATCAAGCCGCTGAATCCCTCGCCTCCGGCAAGGATAGGGCCTTTACTCCCTTCGATTTATCGCCGGATAACATCATCGTCTCCAAGCGCCTGCACTTCTTGGACTATGAATGGGCCGGTTTTAGGAACGTGGGCTTTGACGTCGCGTGCGTTATCGCGGGCTTCCCGCAGTTCCTGTTTTCTAAGCCAATTACGGATAAGGAAGCAGATATATTCCTCGCCGCATGGTCGCGCGAGGTATCTGAGGTGTGGCCGCGCTTTGCCGACGAAGACGAACTGCACGGGCTTATCGTCGCTTCCCTCATTGGCTGGGCCTTGTCGAGCGTGACCACGATGCACGCTGGCGGAATTGAGGGACTGGTTGCCCTTGCTAGCGGTGACGCGGAGATTGTCCATGACCCAAAGCGTTCGATCCTGCGCCCGCCGGAAAGCGGCCCTTTTAATGAGGACGAGCTATTGGTGCGCCAAGATTTGTACGAAACCTTTGACGCGCTCGCGCGCTACGCCGCCCAATGCGGGACCGCACCGTGCACGTCCATCGCGGAGTTTGGCACCATCGTTGCCCGCCGCGTCCACGACGAATAATCACTACACCTTTCTGGGGAGCTAAAACCACATGAGCCAGGATTCTCTCTTCGGCGCCTCTCCCAATGCCGGTGGCACTATGGGCGGCGAAGGCTCGCCATCGTCTTTTCCCACAGCCAATCTCTTTGCCACGCACTCCGGTTCGCCCTTGGCCGCTCGCATGCGCCCACAGACTCTAGAAGAGGTCGTGGGCCAGGACCACCTCCTTGCCCCCGGCAAGCCGCTGCGCCGCTTGGTCGAGGGGTCCGGCGAGGCTTCGGTCATTTTGTATGGGCCGCCGGGTACTGGCAAGACGACGATTGCCTCGCTGATAGCCAGCCAGATGGGCCAAAACTTCGTCGGCCTCTCCGCCCTTGACTCAGGGGTGAAGCAGGTGCGCGAAGTCATTACCCACGCCCGGCAGGAACTCATCCACGGCCGCCGAACGGTCCTTTTCATCGATGAGGTGCACCGTTTCTCCAAAACCCAACAAGACGCCTTGCTGGCGGCGGTTGAAAACCGGACGGTCCTGCTGGTTGCAGCGACGACCGAAAACCCATCCTTCTCGGTCGTCTCGCCGCTTCTTTCCCGCTCGCTGCTTTTGCAGTTGCACTCGCTGAGCGAGGAGGATCTTAAGGGCGTAGCCCGCCGCGCGTTAGACAGCGATCGGGGGCTAGGCGAGCGCGAGCTAAGCATTACTGATGAGGCGCTCAACCAGCTTGTCGTGCTCTCTGGTGGCGATGCCCGGCGCAGCCTGACCTACCTCGAGGCGGCCGCGGAAGCAGTCGACGATGGCGGCGAGATCACCGCGGCCACGATTACGGATAACGTGAATCGGGCGGTGGTGCGCTATGACCGTGACGGCGATCAGCACTACGACGTGACTTCTGCGTTCATCAAGTCCATCCGCGGCTCCGATGTCGATGCCGCGCTGCACTACCTAGCGCGCATGGTGGAAGCCGGCGAAGATCCCCGGTTTATCGCCCGCCGCCTGATGGTTCACGCCTCAGAAGATATTGGCATGGCAGATCCCACCGCCTTGCAAGTCGCCGTTGCCGCTGCAGAGGCGGCGCAACTGATCGGCTTGCCAGAAGCGCGCATCCCACTGGCGCAGGCAACGATTCACTTGGCGACGGCGCCGAAATCTCCGTCCGTCATCGCTGCTATTACTAAGGCGCAGGCCGATGTCGCGGCCGGCAAGGTGGGCCACGTGCCGCCGCACCTGCGTGATGGGCACTATGAGGGCGCCAAGCGGCTGGGAAATGCCACGGGGTATTCCTATCCCCACGATGACCCGCGCGGGGTAGTGGAGCAGCAATACCTGCCCGATGAGCTCGAGGGCACCGTATATTATGAGCCCACCGAGCACGGCGCGGAAAAGCGAATCTTTGACTATATTGGCCGTTTGCGCAGGATACTTCGCGGCAAGCGCCGCTAAGTGCGAACCGGCTCGACCGGTTTTGGCCCCACCGATGGGCACAGCCTGCCTACCTGTAGGTAAAGTTGGGTGGGTTAGAAAGCTTCTTGATGGAAGATAAAAGCTTAGACAGTTAGGATTATTGCTCGTGAAGACTCATGAGATCCGGGAACGGTTTACCCAGCACTTCGTCAATTCTGGTCACGAGGTTGTCCCCAGCGCCTCTTTGATCCTGGATGACCCTAACCTGCTTTTCGTTAACGCGGGCATGGTGCCCTTCAAGCCCTATTTCTTGGGCCAGCAGACCCCACCATTTTCGCAAGGCCTTGCCACCTCTATCCAGAAGTGCGTGCGCACCTTGGATATCGAGGAGGTGGGCATTACCACCCGCCACAACACCTTCTTCCAAATGGCGGGCAACTTCTCCTTTGGTCAGTACTTCAAGGAAGGCGCCATTTCCAATGCATGGAACCTGCTGACCAAAGACGTAGAAGACGGCGGGTTTGGCCTGGATCCGGAGCGCCTGTGGGTCACCGTGTACCTCGATGATGATGAGGCAGCGGAAATCTGGCGCGATAAGATCGGCGTGCCAGAAGAGCGCATCCAGCGCCTAGGCATGGAAGATAACTACTGGTCCATGGGCGTGCCGGGGCCGTGTGGCCCCTGCTCGGAAATCTATTACGATCGCGGCCCCGAATACGGCAAGGACGGCGGCCCGATTGCGGACGATAACCGTTACATGGAGATCTGGAACCTCGTGTTCATGCAAAATGAGCGCGGCGAGGGAACCGGAAAGGGCGATTTTGAGATCGTCGGCGAGCTGCCGAAGAAAAACATCGATACCGGCTTGGGCATCGAGCGCGTCGCCTGCCTCTTGCAGGGTGTAGACAACGTTTACGAGACCGACCTGCTGCGCCCGGTCATTGACGTCGCCGAGGAGCTTACCGGCGCCACCTACGGCGAGAAGGCAACGCAGCAGGAAAATATCCGCTTCCGCGTGGTGGCTGACCACTCCCGCACCGGCATGATGCTCATCTTGGATGGTGTTACCCCAGGAAACGAGGGTAGGGGCTATATCCTGCGCCGCTTGCTGCGCCGCATCATTCGCTCAGCAAAGCTGCTGGGTGCCGAGGGCGCTACCATGGAGCGCTTCATGAATACCGTCATGGATACCATGACCCCGTCCTATCCAGAGATTGCGGATAACCGCGAGCGAATCCTGCGCGTGGCCATCAACGAGGAAAAGGCGTTTTTGAAGACGCTGGAGTCTGGCACCAAGCTTTTCGATGAAGCCGTGGAGGACCTGCGCTCCACCCACCGCGCCAAGACCCAAAAGGTGCTCTCCGGTGACAAGGCCTTCGAGCTGCACGATACCTACGGTTTCCCCATCGACCTCACCCTGGAAATGGCGCAAGAGGCCGGCCTTGACGTGGACATGGACGGCTTTAATGCCGCCATGGGCGAGCAGCGCCGCCGCGCCAAGGCCGATAACCAGGCCAAGAAGCACGGTCACACCGACCTCTCCTTGTACCGCGACTGGGTGGATAATAACCCCACCGTATTCACCGGCTATGAGGAACTGGTCTCGGGTGCCAACGTCATCGGGCTGGTCAAAGATGGCCAAAAGGTCAACGAGGTACACGAGGGCGATGAGGTTGAGGTCATTTTGGACCACTCGCCGCTCTACGCTGAGTCCGGTGGACAGATGGCTGACCGCGGCCGCATTTCCGCGGGCGAATCCCTCTTGGAGGTCAATGACGTCCAGAAGATTGGCAAGAAGCTGTGGGTACACAAGGCTTCCGTTACCGCCGGTGGGCTCGACCTGGGCATGTCCGTTGAGGCTTCCGTAGATGAGAAGTGGCGCCACGGTGCGACCCAGGCCCACTCGGCTACCCACCTCATCCACGCGGCCCTGCGGCAGGTGCTGGGACCCACCGCAGTGCAGGCGGGCTCCCTGAACCGCCCGGGCTACCTGCGCTTTGACTTCAACTACACCGAGCAGTTGAGCCAGGAACAAATGGAAGAAATCGCGCTTATTACCAACCAGGCGATCGATTCCAATATGGCCGTCAACACCATTGAGACCTCGCTGGAAGAGGCCAAGGCGATGGGCGCCATGGCCCTGTTCGGTGAAAACTACGGCAACCAGGTGCGCGTGGTGGAAATCGGCGGACCATTTTCCATCGAGCTCTGCGGCGGTACCCACGTGGGTTCCTCGGCAGAAATTGGACTGGTTTCCGTGCTTGGCGAGTCCTCGGTGGGCTCCGGCGCCCGCCGCATTGAGGCCTACTCCGGCATGGATGCCTTCCGGTACTACTCCAAGGAAACCGCGCTGGTAGAGGGCGTATCCCGCGAGCTAAAGGTGCAGTCTGAGGAACTTCCGGAGCGGATTTCGCAGCTTTCGGAGCGGCTCAAGGCGGCCGAAAAGGAAATTGAGGGCCTGCGCAAGGCGCAACTGACCGCGCGCGCCTCTGAAATCATCGACTCGGCTACCGAGGTCAATGGCATCAAGACCATTACGCTCCAGCTTCCCGATGGCACCTCGGGCGGCGACCTGCGGACCGTGGCCACCGATATCCGCAACCGCATGAAGGATACGGCCGCGGTCATCGTGCTCGGCGCGGTGGATAAGGGCAAGTTCCCGTTCATTGCCGCCGCTACGGGCAAGGCGGTGGACGAGGGCGTGAAAGCTGGGGACATCGTCAAGCGCCTTGGCGAATACGTCAACGGCCGCGGCGGCGGCAAGCCAGACATGGCGCAGGGCTCTGGTACCGCGCCGGAAGGTGCGCAGCGGGGCTTTGAGGCCGTCAAGGATCTGTTGCAGTCGCGATAAGGATTCATTGTGGCAAAGGTTGAACCAGATTCCCCCGGAGTGGATGACCCAGGCGAGGGCCGCCGATTAGCACTCGACGTGGGCACAGTGCGAATTGGCGTCGCGGCATCCAACCGCGAGGCCACCCTCGCTACCCCTGTGGAAACCGTTCCCAGGAAGACCGGCTTCAAAGACCGCGATCAAGAAGACATTGATCGAATTCTCGAGCTTATTGAGGCATATTCCGCGGTAGAAGTCATTGTTGGTTTGCCGCGTGATTTACACGGAAATGGGTCAAAAAGTGTAAAACACGCGAAAGAAATTGCGTTTCGGATTCGACGCCGCTTGAATCAAGATGAAAATATAGATAAAGTTCCACCACCGGTACGCTTGGCTGATGAACGTTTGACGACGGTAGCGGCAACCACCGCGCTGCGCGCGTCCGGCGTGTCCGAAAAGAAGGGCAGAAAAATCATTGACCAAGCTGCAGCGGTGGAAATACTACAGTCCTGGCTGGATGGGCGTGCTAACGCGCTCCGCTCGGATGATGCAGTAGCCCAGCCTTCAAACTCAGGAGACTAAACACGTGAGCCGTAACCAACAACGCCTCGGGCGATCGATGGATGATAAGTACGTCAAGCGGCGCCAGCGCGGCATCGCCGTGGTGGTCGCATCCGTCATCGTCATTCTAGGAGCTCTGATCTACATCGGAGTACGCATCGGCACTTCTTCGGCCGACTACGAAGGGGCCGGAAACGGCACCACGCAATTGGTGGAGGTCCCCGAAGGATCCTCCATGTCCGAGCTGGGACCCACGCTCGTGGAAAAGAATGTGGTCAAGACCCAAGAGGCATTCGACTCCGCGGCATCGATGAACCACAGCGCCAGCCAGATTCAACCTGGCTTCTACCGGCTGCAAGAAGAAATGAGCGCGGCGAATGCGGTAGAGGCGTTGCTTGATGAAAACAACCGCGTGGACATGCTTGAGGTTCAAGGCGGTGCGACCTTGGAGGACGTCAAGGTCGTCGGCGGTGACGTGCGCTTCGGTATCTACTCCTTGATTTCCCAAGTCAGCTGCGATGACGGCAATTGCTTGGAGAAGGAAGAGCTGGAAAAGGCGGCGGCAGAAACCGATCCTAAGGAGCTCGGCGCACCGGATTGGGCACTGGATGCCATTAAGAAACGCGGCAATGACCCGAAGCGTATTGAGGGCCTTATTGCCCCTGGCCAGTACGTTCTGGACCCGAATATGAGCGCCAAGGACATCCTGAAGGATCTCATTACCCGCTCTGCCAAGCGTTATGAGGAAACCGATATCGAAAACCGCGCCAAGGCCATTGGGCTTTCGCCGTACGAGCTTTTGACCTCTGCCTCCTTGGTGGAGCGTGAGGCACCCGCCGGCGAATTCGACAAGGTAGCCCGCGTTATCCTGAACCGCTTGGACGAGCCCATGCGCCTCGAGTTCGACTCCACCGTGAACTACGGTCTGGAGGATGTCGAGCTGGCCACCACCGATGAGGCGCGTGGTGAGAAGACTCCGTGGAATACCTACGCTAAGGAAGGCCTTCCGGATACCCCGATTTCCTCGCCTTCTGATGAGGCAATCCGCGCGATGGAAGAACCTGCCGATGGTAACTGGAAGTTCTTCGTCACCGTGGATAAGGACGGCACCACCGTGTTCTCCGATACCTACGATGAGCACCTGGACCGTGTGGACGATGCTATCCGCTCCGGCGTCCTTGACTCTCAGCGCGAGGGTGAGGGAGCAGGAGCCGGCAACGGCGATGCCGCCTCGGACCAACCGGCTGAGTAGGCACTAGGCCGCAGCCAGAAAGGTAGACGCTCTCCATGCCGCGCGCCGCAGTACTCGGTAGCCCCATCGCACACTCGTTATCGCCTATCCTGCACAACGCGGGGTATACCGCAGTGGGGCTCAAGGAGTGGTCCTATACCCGCTTTGAGGTGACGGCCGATACCCTTGCCCCATTCTTGGAAGAATGCGGCCCCGAGTACCGCGGCTTTTCCGTGACCATGCCCGGTAAGTTCGCCGCGCTCGAGGTAGCAGAGGAACAAAGTGATAGGGCACGGCTTATCGGGTCCGCCAATACCTTGGTGCGCACCGAACATGGGTGGCGCGCGGATAATACCGATACCGAGGGCGTGCGCGGCGCCCTGCAAGAACTCATTGGGCTCCGCCCAGTCTCCCAGGCGCTTATCATCGGCGCGGGCGGAACCTCCCGCCCGGCGCTGTGGGCGCTGGCAGAACGCGGGATCGATCAGGTCACCATCTTGAACCGTTCCAACCGCCAAGCGGAGCTGCAGCCCTTGGCCGAGCGGCTCGGGCTCAATTTGCAGTATGCAACCTTTGACGATGACCTCGAGGACCTTTCCCGCTCCGCGGATTTGATTATTTCCACCGTGCCTTCGGCTGCGTTGGAGGATTATCGCTTCCAGCTTGCCCACGCCCCAGTGCTCGATGTGATCTATCACCCGTGGCCTACGACGCTCGCCGCCTGCGCCGCCGCGAATGGCTACTTCACCGTGGGTGGGCACGTCATGCTGGCGCATCAAGCGTTTAGCCAATTTGAGCAATTCACCGGGCTTTCCGCACCGCGCGAAGAAATGGTCGCGGCCCTGCAGGAAGAGCTTCGCCTGCGCAACCTCTAAGCACGCTGGGGATACGCCCATGTGCGCCGCCTTGCCATGAAGAGTGGCAAAGCGGCGCTTAGCCTTATGCCATGGGGATTTTCGGGGGAATACTTTATGGCCTGTGGGCAGCCGCCTTGTGCTGGTGGGATATTCGCGAGCGGCGCTTGCCCGATGCACTGACCATCCCCGTTGGGGTGTTATCGGTCACCTTTGCCACTTGGGGTGGGTTAGCCTGGCCATTGCTATACCTCCTAGTGGCGCTTTGTGGCGCCGGCATCGGCGGGGGAGATATTAAATTGGCCCTGCCGCTGGGCATGCTCGTTAGTGCCACGGCAGGCCCACTGGGGGTTATTATCGCCTGCGGCGGTTCCGCTGTACTCACGCTGCTCGCAAGCGGCATCGCGCGGGCCAAGGGCGGTGTGCCCCACGGGCCCTCGATGGTGCTATCGGCTGGGCTGGTTATGGCCGCGTATCCCCTCTTTGAGGGGTGAGGCGAATATATTGGGGTGCCTAGTTGCTCCGTGTGCATAGGTGCCGTGCGATAATACCCGCATGCTTCGTTGGACTACCGCTGGTGAATCCCACGGCCAGGCACTTATCTCCATGGTGGAGCACATGCCGGCCGGAGTACCCATTACCCGTGCTGAGATTTCTCATCAGCTGGCGCGGCGCCGCCTAGGATATGGCCGCGGTGCGCGCATGAAGTTCGAGGCCGATGAGGTTACGCTGCTCGGCGGCGTCCGCCATGGGCTGACGATTGGTAGCCCGATTGCCATCATGATCGGCAATACTGAATGGCCGAAATGGACCACCGTCATGTCCGCAGATCCCATCGATATGGAGGATGAGGACGTAGCAAAGGCGATGAATTCGGGCCGAGGTGCGCCCTTGCAGCGTCCGCGCCCAGGCCACGCCGATTTTGCGGGCATGGTGAAATATAACCACAGCGAGGCCCGACCCATCTTGGAGCGTTCTTCTGCGCGCGAGACCGCTGCGCGGGTTGCCGCCGCGACCGTAGCGCGGAACTTCCTGCGGGAAACGTTGGGCGTTGAGGTCTTTTCCCACGTGATTTCTATCGGCGCATCGCAGCCCTATGCCGGTCCTTCCCCCAGTTTTGCGGATATCGAGGACATCGATAACTCTCCGGTGCGCGCCTTTGGTAAGGATGCCGAATCTTCGATGATTTCAGAGATCGAAGCCGCAAAGAAGCAGGGAGATACCTTGGGCGGCATCGTCGAGGTAATCGTCGATGGCCTCCCCATTGGCCTCGGCTCACACATCTCGGGCGATGACCGCTTGGACGCACAGCTGGCTGGAGCATTGATGGGTATTCAGGCCATCAAGGGCGTAGAAATCGGCGATGGCTTCGATGAAGCGCGTCGACGCGGCTCCGAAGCCCACGATGAGATGGTCCGCACCGAGGATGGCGTAACTCGCCTGAGCAACCGGGCCGGCGGCTTGGAAGGCGGCATGACTAACGGGCAGCAATTGCGGGTCCGCGCCGCTATGAAACCGATTTCCACGGTGCCGCGCGCCTTGCAGACGATCGATATGGAAACCGGTGCCGATGCCACCGCAATTCACCAGCGCTCAGATGTTTGCGCCGTTCCGGCAGCAGGAGTTGTGGCTGAGGCCATGGTCTCACTCGTGCTAGCGCGCGCAGTTTTAGATAAATTTGGCGGGGATAGCTTGAGCGAGACCTGCCGTGCCATTGCTGCATATGAAGAATACGTTTCGCAGCGACTCGCCTTTAACCAGGAGTAAATGATGACAACGCCAACCGATGTAACGGGACAGCCACATCCTTGCGTCGTTTTGATTGGCCCGCCCGGGGCGGGAAAGTCCACGATTGGCCGCCGGCTTTCGCATGCGCTGAATTGCGATCTGGTGGATTCGGATCACCTAATTGAAATGGCCGAGGGAAAACCCTGCGGCGAGGTCTTTAGTGAGAAAGGCGAACCGGCGTTTCGCGAGCTCGAGGCCGAACATGTCGCTGAAGCCTTGCAGAAGGGTGGGGTAGTAAGCCTGGGCGGCGGCGCGGTGATGACGGCCTCCACGCGCGAGCTTCTGGAGCGCCACACCGTCGTCTTCCTCGATATTTCCGCAGAAGAAGGCGCGTGCCGCACGGCCGGCGACCGCAATCGCCCGGTGCTGGCGGCGGATAACCCGGTTGAACATTACCGGTCAATCGTGGAAACGCGCAGGCCTTTCTATCTTGAGGTGGCCGATTTTCGCGTACGCACGGATACTCGCTCCCCGCAGCAGGTCGTGGGCGATATCCTGGGCTTTTTAGAAACCCTCTAGCCGGGAACCCCACCCGCATCCCTGCAGGTTATCGCTGCGTAGAAAGGACAGTCCAATGCTCACCATCGCCGTTAACGGACCGAGCCCGTATGAGGTCCGCATCGGAGCGGGTCTTAGCGAAGATATCGCGCGGCGTTGTGCGGACACGGGTGCCGATAAGGCGGCGGTCATCTTCCAGCCTGCCCTGCGTACCGCCGCAGAAGAACTCGCGAAATCCGTAGAAGCGCAGGGCGTCACCCCCGTCTTGTGCGAGGTGCCGGATGCTGAGGCGGCCAAGCAACTGAGCGTGGTGGGAAACGTGTGGGACCGCCTTGGTGAGGCGGGTTTTAGCCGCAGCGATGTCGTCATCGGTGTAGGCGGCGGGGCAACTACGGATATGGCAGGCTTTGTCGCCGCCGGATGGATGCGCGGCATTAAGGTCATTCAGGTTCCTACGACCCTTCTCGCCATGGTTGATGCCGCGGTGGGCGGGAAAACCGGAATCAATACGAAGGTCGGGAAGAACCTCGTCGGCGCCTTCCACGAGCCGGATTCTGTATTCGTCGATCTGGAACGCCTAGACACCCTCCCACAGGCAGAAATCGTGGCTGGTTCCGCAGAGATCATTAAGACCGGGTTCATTCATGATCCGGTCATCGTGGAACGCTACGTGGAAAATCCAGGTGCTTGCCTTGACCCACGCGGTGTCCTGCCGGAATTGATTGAGCGTTCCATCGCGGTGAAGGCAGCGGTGGTGGGAGAAGACCTCAAGGAAGCCGGGCTGCGCGAGACCCTTAATTATGGGCATACCTTTGGCCACGCCATAGAAAGGCAAGAAAACTATGCGTGGCGCCACGGCAATGCGGTAGCCGTAGGCATGATGTTCATTGCCCACCTTTCCCACCAGCGAGGCCTGATAGATGCGGAACTCGTGGAATTGCACCGCAGCATCCTGACCAATATCGGCCTGCCTACGGCGTATCAACCCGGGAAATTCGCGGAATTATATGAGGCGATGACCCACGATAAGAAAAACCGCGACGGGAAGATCCGCTTCGTGGCGCTGACCGGAATCGGTGCGACGACGCGGATAGAGGGCCCCACGCGCGAAGAACTAGAAGCGGCGTATGCCGCCATTACGGAGTAGATATGAAAATCGTTGTTCTCAATGGCCCGAACTTAAATAGGTTGGGCAAGCGCCAACCGGACGTCTATGGTTCCACGACGCTAAGTGATGTCGAAGAACTGGTTTCCAAGCGTGCCGAGAAGCACGGGGCAGAGGTCGAGTTTTTCCAGTCGAATTTTGAAGGCGAGCTCATTGAGAAGGTCCACGAGGCCGCCGATGCCGGAAGTGCAGTCATCATTAACCCAGGTGGGCTGACGCATACCTCCGTTGCTCTGCGCGACGCCCTGGCAGAGATTGCCGATGGCGCCGGCTTCGTGGAGGTGCATATCTCCAACGTGCACGCCCGGGAGGAGTTTAGGCACCATTCTTATTTGAGCCCCATTGCCCGCGGCGTCGTCGCCGGTTTGGGAGTCTTTGGGTACTGCGCCGCGGTGGACTATCTATGCCAATAATCACCGGCCAGACCGATGCCCCTCGGGCGCAGATGGAAAGAAGGCATCGAACCTAGCCACCTGTGCCGCGGAAATAGTTATAGTGGAAGAATAAATTTTTAAGCTTCACTACGTTCCCGCAAAGGATGATTTTATGGCACTTGCAGATACCCGTTTCAGTGACCGCCGCCGGAAGCTAGCCGCCGAATTAGCCGGTCAGCGCATTGATGCGGTATTGGTAACCCACTTGATCCACGTCCGGTACCTGTCCGGATTTTCCGGTTCCAACGGCGGGATGCTGCTGCGCAAGGATCTCTCCGCGTTGATGGCTACCGATGGCCGCTATACCACCCAGATTGCCCAGGAAGTTCCGGATCTTGAGGCGGTCGAGGGCCGTTCTGTGGGCAAGGTGCTCCTACAGCAATTCGACAAGGATGAGACCCCGGTTCGCGTCGGCTTCGAAGCCGACTACATGTCCGTGTCGGAACTGGAAGATCTGAAGGATTCCGCACCGGATGGGGTCACCTTGGTGCCGATTTCTGGAATCATCGAGGACATCCGCATCACGAAGGATCCGGTAGAGCTAGAAAAGCTGGAGGAGATCGCGGCGCTTGCTAACCAGGCCTTGGAAGACCTTCTTGCCGCCGGCGAGCTGCGGGCGGGTCGCACGGAACGCGAAGTTGCCGCCGATCTGGAATTCCGCATGCGCATCCTAGGTTCCGAGCGAGTGAGCTTCGATACCATCGTGGCCTCTGGCCCGAACTCTGCCATGCCACACCACGGCGCGGACGATCGCGTGATCGAGGATGGGGACTTGGTTACCATCGATTTTGGCGCTCACCTGCGCGGATTTAACTCTGACTGCACCCGCACCTATGTCGTGGGTATGGCAAACGACTTTGCCAAGGAGATCTACGATGTGGTGCTGCGCGCCCAGCAGGCCGGCGTCGAGGCTGCGGTAGCGGGCACGTCGCTTTCCGATGTCGACGCCGCCTGCCGCAACGTTATCGCCGATGCCGGATACGGCGACTACTTCGTCCACTCCACCGGGCACGGCGTGGGCTTGGACGTGCATGAAGCACCCTTTGCCGCCACGACCGGTAAGGGCGAGCTGGCGCCAGGGATGACGCTGACCATCGAACCGGGCGTGTATGTGCCGGGCAAGGGCGGCGTGCGCATCGAAGATACGCTGATTATCACCGATGGAGCCCCGAAGATCATTACCGCCGCCTCCAAGGACTTTACTGAGCTGCCCGCATAGGTAGGCTTGGCCCCTGCGGCTCCTCCCTTTCTTGGGAAGAGATTTTAGGGGGTACCGGTGGCCTGCGGGTGCGGGCTATCCGGTAGGCTTATACTTTGCTTTCAACCTTTCAACCACAATATTCGGGAGTTTAACCGCAATGGCTGATACTACTGATTTCAAGAACGGACTCGTTCTCAAGATTGACAACAAGCTGATGCAGATCACCGAGTTTCAGCATGTTAAGCCGGGCAAGGGCCCAGCATTCGTGCGCACCAAGCTGAAGGACGTCGTCTCCGGAAAGACCGTGGACAAGACCTGGAACTCGGGTGTCAAGGTAGAAACCGCCACGGTGGACCGCCGCGACATGACCTACCTGTACAACGACGGCACCAGCTATGTCGTCATGGATGAAAAGACCTTCGAGCAGTTTGAGCTTTCGCCGGATAAGTTCGGCGATGCCGCACGTTTCCTGCTGGAAAACATGCGCGTGCAGGTCTCCTTCTACGAGGATGAGGCATTGTTCGCGGAGCTTCCTATCTCCGTCGACCTCAAGGTAGAGCACACCGAGCCAGGCCTGCAGGGTGACCGTTCCTCCGGCGGCACCAAGCCCGCCACGCTCGAGACCGGCGCCGAGATCCAGGTCCCGCTGTTCATTGAAATCGGCAATGTACTAAAGATCGATACCCGCACCAGCGAGTACCTGTCCCGCGTCAACAACTAGGGCCTTATCTTGTCTGATAACACTGCTAAGCGGGATATCAATCATAAACGGCATACCGCGCGCTACCGGGCGCGCCGGCGCGCAGCGGATATCCTCTATGAAGCGGAGAACCGGGACGTCGATCCCGTCGCCATTGTTGAGGATCGCGTTGCTTTGGCGCGCGAGGATCGCCACGCTGTAGCGCCCATCGCGGACTACACCAAGGTCATCGTCCAAGGCGTAGCAGAAGAGCTAGACGCTATCGATGACACGATCTCGCGTTACCTTTCCCAGAATTGGGAGTTGCACCGCATCCCCGCCGTCGACCGCGCTATCCTGCGCCTTTCGGTCTGGGAGCTATTGTTTAATCCGGATGTTCCCACCGCGACGGCCGTCGTGGAGGGCGTGGAGCTGGCCTCGCAGTATTCCCACGATCAAGCCGCACCGTATATCCACGCGGTCTTGGATGACGTCGCGCAATCTCGTTCCGAGCTAAGCCCGATGAATAACGGCGGCGATGAGGAAGAAAGCGACGCCGCGGGATCCGAAGACTCCCATGCGGACCCTGCGGCTTCGACGCACGCAGAGGCGCCAGGGGAGTCAGAGGAGCCCGAAGAGTCAGCCCCGGCTGCGGAAGCGGAAGCAGACGCGGAAGAGGAAAACTCCTAAATCAAACCGTTCCCCGTCTCCCGCTGCGCTATGCCGCGGGAGACAGCCGGTTCGCACGGCCCCAACCGTGGCGTTTGTACAATGATTGCCATGGGTAAATTTAAGATCAAAGATGCGCTCGACCTCCGCGCCGGAAAGACCTTTCAGCTTGCCGATGTCGATCCCACGGCGACTCCAGGATTCGATGGCTCAAAGTCTGACTTAGAAGACCGCTTCAAACACTATGACGATGAGCTCTATGATTTGCAGGAGCGCCTTTTTGCTAATGGCAGGGCGCATGCCGATGATGCACCCTCGCTTTTAGTAGTCCTGCAAGGAATGGATACCTCCGGCAAAGGCGGGGCCATTCGCCATGTCTTTTCCGTCTTTGATCCGCAGGGCACGAAGACCGTCGGTTTTGGCAAGCCGACGGAAGAGGAAATGAAACACGATTTCCTGTGGCGCATCCGCAAACACGATCCGGTTCCTGGGCAAGTCGTGGCCTTTGACCGGTCCCACTACGAAGACGTGCTGATTCAACGCGTGCACGAGTGGGGGGATGAGGAAGAGATCGACCGCCGCTTTGAGGCGATTCGTGAGTATGAGCAAGAGCTCGCCGGAAAGCGGGTAAAGATCTTGAAGGTCTTTTTGCACATCTCGCCGGAGTTCCAAAAGGAAAACCTCATTGAGCGGACCGAGCGCGAGGATAAGTACTGGAAGTACGATCCTTCAGATCTTGAAGAGCGCGGCTATTGGAATAAATACATGGCGGCCTATGAGGATGCCATCCGCCGGACGGATGAGCTTTGGGCGCCGTGGTTTGTTATCCCCACGGATAATAAGAAATACGCGCGCATGGCCTTGAAGTACCTCATTGTTGATGCACTGCGGCACCTGAACCTGTCGTGGCCTGCGCCCGAATTCGATCCGGAGGCAGAAAAGCAGCGCATCCTCGACGCGGACTAGGCACTAGCCGCGGCGCCTAGAGCCCAAGAGGGCAAGGCGCCCCAAAAATCCCCGCACCGTCGCCGCGCCCTAGCACGCGAATGCGCGAGGCGGGGCGAAACAAGTGCGGGGGAGAAGGCCTTAGGTAAGGCGGCTTAAGCGTTGTCGGACGGCGTGGAGTTTTCCTCGCTGCCGTTTCCGGCCTTCGCAGCGGTTTCAGATCCGAGCTTGGCCATTTCCTCGGCGGCAGACACCATGGCGTCCTGGCCGTTGATGACGGCGTCGACGGCCTTCTTCAAAGCGGTGGTAAGCTGCTCATCGGTCATTCCGGCGGCGGCGGGAATATCGCGCTCGGTGCGGACGACGAGCATATCGTCGTGCTCAGAAATAACGGCTCGCGCGCCGAATGCGACAGAGTTGATCTGGTTGGCAGCGAGGAAGAGCCCGGCATCGGCCTTGGAGAACGAGGCATCGGTTGGCACGTCGCAGCGCACGATGATAACGGAATCCAAGACCGCAAACATGGTGGGCAGGCCATTGAGGTTGGCGGTGGCGGCGTCGATTTCGCCTTCCACCTTGGTTAGCTCAATATCGAAGGTGCCCATGGCAGCAACGACGCGGTCCAGATCGACCTCGGGCAAATTGTTTTCGGTAGATGCGGTGGATGCATTAGTCATGGTTATGCTCCTCCCAGGTGACAAGCTGTGGGTAGTGCTCTTCAACAAAAGCCATGGACTGCAGCATGGAGTCCAAGGTGGACATCACGAAGGCACCGATCTGGTTGCGGGACAGGCCATGGGAAATGTTGATTTCGCGCACGCCGGAGACGGCCAGATTATTTTCGGACGATTCAAAAAAGCGCAGGGTCGGCGCGAAGTGCTGTTGGTTCCACTTGTTGAGAACCATGAGCAGTTGTGGGCCCTCCGAGGCTGGGGCATTACCGCGCCAGACGGAGTCCGCCACGAGGACATCGTCACGCACCTGCAGGGCAATAGCGATATTGGAAAAGCCGGTGCGCAGGATCTTTACCGTTTCACCTTCGCCGACGGTCTGTTCTTCTACGCGGTACTCGAGCTTTTCGGAGTCAAAAATCTCACCGATGCGCTCGAGGGTGACATCCTCAATGGGCGTATCGGGATACAGGGTTGGTTCTTCAGACACGTAAGTAGTCTCAATCCATGTACTAATCGGGGATAATGGTCAACCCTTTCTAGTTTACCTAACTACACCGGCGCTTTCTGGCAAGTGAGGATTGCGGCAGGTCTTGTTCACAGTCCGGCACGCGGACCGAAGTACGTGACTGGGGTTGCCCGCAAATCGTGGACACGTAGTAGAGCTACCTAGCGGTTAGGCAGCGATTTTTTCTTCGTTTCTGGTTTGGGTGATGTGATTTTCGAAATCGACAGGGCTGACCATCCCAAGGGCGGAGTGCCGGCGCCGACGGTTGTAGACTACTTCAATCCAGTAAGCCACAGCCTGACGCGCAGTATCGCGGGTTGGCCAGCGCTTCCGGTCGTAGAACTCGGTCTTAAGCGTCGACCAGAACGACTCGGCCATCGCGTTATCGAAACACACCCCAGTACGCCCCACAGACTGAGCAACCCCTAGGTTGCGGCACACCTCCCAGAGCTGCTCGCTGGTAAATTGTGTTCCCCGGTCGGCGTGAAACACCAGCCCCTCAGGAACATCACTACGCAGTGTATGTGCCATCCGCAGCGCTCGTTCGACCAGGTATGT